>JAGMDE010000050.1 GCA_023128855.1 Thermoplasmatales archaeon
GTGCCATGAGCGTTTTGATCCATATCGGTATATTCTGAATTATCATATAAAAATTCTACAAGTGGGTCCCAGATTGCTCCATCACTAGAACTGTACATCATTGGATGCCATATTACATCATCTTCTGTGTATTCCGCCATCGCGTAAAACTCGCCACCTGGAGCTCCAGCTACGGATGGGTGATATTCATCAGAGTCACCACCTGTTATAGGAACACTAGCAAAAAATAACGGTTCCATAGATTTTTCAAAAGTCTTTTTAGCTAATGGTTGACTTTGGGTGTATATATTTTGTGCTACAATTTCATTCTCTTTAGGAGTTGTTTCTTGAATAGATATACTACTTGCTGCGCTTGTTATCATCAGCCCTGCAGCAACAATAACTGCTGCTAACAAAATATGCTTTTTTATTTTTTCACCTCCGCCTAAATAATTATTAGTATTTGTTAACAGATGTTAATTTATAAATATTTTGGTTGACAAAAAATATCTCGCAATATAATAACAATAAGAGTTGAATAAAAAAAAGAGAGAGGTAGAGCTATTTTTTATAGCCCTAATAGGTGCTGTACTATTTTAAACAGGATTGGATAGTTCTGCAGAAACTTCAATATCGGCAGATCAATTGTCCGGCTTCTAGGCATAATCACTGTTAAAGATCCTTTTGGGCCAATCAAACCATTGACATCTTTTGCTCTAGCAGTAATTTCGAAGGTACCACCGACTGCAAAAGTATGATTAACAGTTGTAGATTCACCTGAACCAAATGGCCCTTCAATGGTTTCCTCATTGCCATCATCCCAGTTGACTATAAATTCTGCAATGTCATCAAGATCTGGGTCCTCTGCAACAAAAGTATATGGGTAAGGTGTTCCTGCATCCCCATTTGTCTCACCTGTTATCGTTGGAGCCTCTGGTGGATCTCCTATTTCAAATGAGGCATAGTATATGTCTAAGTCAGCGTTTCTTTCATCTACCCAGACTACACCTCCAGAATATAAATCGACAGCGTTTTCCTCTGCCACAACCGTCCCTGGCTCATCATTTATCTGCTCAGGTGTACTCCAAATTTCTCCTCCGTCATCAGAAGTTGATAAATAGAGATCTCCACTATATATATATGCGCAATAAAAGATGTCTCCAATAGCATAAATATCTGGATAGCCGCCCAAACCTATTGTTGAAGTATCCCAGTTCTCTCCATCATCAAAACTATAGATACATTTTACATCAGAACCATCGACATAAGCTACTGCGACATTTCCACCTTTGCCGTCGTCAAATGCTGCAATTGATGGATTCTCACCAGTGGCTATAGTATCTTGATAAGGAGTATATTCATAATCTGGTTGCTCTGCAGGAACAATCTTTTTCCAAACAATGTGTTCTCCAGTTGTTTCATTATTATACTGGATTATAGTATGGAAACGATCACCAAGATCAACCATATCTGGATCGCTTGCTGGAGCGGTTAATTCTTCAGATTGAGCATCAAAATAACCTACACCACCGGTGCCACCACGAATATCGGTATGGAAACATATTGGACAACTTGTGATATCATATATATCATAGATTTCACGATAGATATAGAAGTTAAATGGACCCCACATATCTGGGTAGTTCAAGTCTTGATAGAAAGTCATATCCGAAATACATGCATACTCAGGTTCAGGTGCTCCACCTTGCCAATTGTAGAACAACCATTCTGCAGGATCACTAGTTATATCCTCTATAGTATAATAACCAGAAAATTCTTCTCCCATTTGCATGTAAACGCCCATCAAATCTTTGTAATCATCTGGTTCTGGGCCTTGGATAAGTGCTGTATCAAAGAACATATCATCCTCTGTTATAGAAATAATCCATCCATCCCAAGACATAGGATCATCTGGAGTATCTGACCAAGATATACCCATATGCCCTTCACTAAAGCTTGGTTGATTTGTATAGGTTATAACAGTATGTCCATCAAGGTCTTTACAAATAGATGGTAAAATATCATCTTCTACACCAGACACAGGGATGTTCTCGCCAGCCCTAATATTTTCAGGCAATTTTACAGCTTTAAATCCTTGTATATCAATTTGTGTTGATCCATCAAAAGGTTTTATATCATTTGTTTCTTTGTTAGTAACCACGGCTGAACTTGGCAATATTAGTGACAAGACAACAGCAATTATTACAACTGCTTCTAAAAACAATTTTGTTTTTTTCATTTTTCTTTTCACCTCCGCCTAAATAATTATTAATATTTGTTAACAGATGTTAATTTATAAAGATTTTGATTGACATAACATGACTTGCCATAAAATATTCAGAGACTAAAAAAGATAAAGGATTTAATATAAAAAATTTATGAGATATTTAAGGACTTGGAAAGATCTCAAGAATTTTTGAAAGAAGTTGAATGTTAAAATCCTATTTTTAGTCATTGTCACTTCAAGCGTTGCCCAATCGCTCTCTGCTCCATGAATATCTCTAACTTTTACTTTGATAGTAAATGTTCCTTCATCGTCCCATGAATGAGATGCGCAAAATTCCTCCGCATAAGCATAGGGACCAAGCCAACCAGTGGTATCTCCATCACCCCATTCCCATAAAATAGAAAGATCATCTTCGTCAGGATCATTAACATTGATACAGTACTCGTATATCTCTCCAGGTTTTCCATTTGTGGGGCCATTTATATTTATTATTTCTGGCGGACTATTGTCAAAATCTGTAGTAAAGGAATAAGCCATTGGTGCACCTATATATGGATGGTTTTCACTTCTTCCAGAGTTATCTTCAGCATGAACATAGTAATAAACAACTGTCCCTGTTTCTTGAGGCGGTATTACCGCACTGTATTCATCATTACCCATGTAGTCCATTTCAATAAAATTCCAAGATTCACCTTCAGTTTTCCAATACACGCCAGTTGAGCTGGTAATTATACTTTCTCCACTATATGGCATTATCTTCGCATTAATTTCATATCCATCATGACCAGATTGTATTCCATAAAGTGGAGTATGCTCAATATACAGCATATAGCGATCAACTATTCCTTTAGCTCTACAATGAAGAGCATCTGTTGATTGCCAAGATCCAGTAAAACCAAGAACCTCGTATCCTGGTAACGCATTTTCATAGGATTCAATTGCTTCATCATCCCATTGGTTTCCAGTTACTGGAACAAAAACTTTGTCATTTAAAATCAAGGAGTTAATGTAAGGCTCACTCATATGAGAGTAGACTCTAACAACGTTATATGGTGTTCCATAACAAGTTGTCTGATCCTCAAAATATTCTACAGCTTCTTCAATTTCATCATAATGTGAATGAGCAGGAGATGGCTCTATTATCATGATAGTATCTGGTGATAATAATTTAGCCCAACAGTCAATATGTTTAATATAGGCACCCAGTGCATCTGGTACGACATGATAAGTTTCAATTCCACAATAATCTTGCAACATTTGATCAATTTGTACGTGAGTTAAACCAGGGTTTTCACTCCATACAAGATCAGTTGATACAGCTATTCCTTGACCATCGGTCATATAGTTACCACCAGAATGCTCCAAAGCCATATTATAAATTGGTATTCCTCTCCAGTTACCATATTTTGTAGGTATCAGATCATCATTTGGGCGTGGCCGGTTATAAATCATATCAACTATTCCTTGTTCATCATCTCCATTAAAAACAAACCATGGACCATAATCTCTAGTCCAATAGCTATCAGATGGAGCTATTAAAAAATCACAATTATCTAGATTAACACCATAGCTCTGATACTGGGAAGTTACATAGTTCTGCTCACCTGCGTTTGCCACAATAGTAACAACTTCAACATCCTCTGACATTTCTGCAATTATTTGATAAGAAATCCCAAAGGGGTAACGAATTAAAACACCCTGCATTGGTTCAAATTCACCAGGCATCCTAACAGGCGCAGGAGGTGGGCTAGTTCCCTCAAAACCTTTACCAATTTCATCAAGTCGCTGGAGTTCGTCTTGAGTTAACCATATTGGTAAACTTTCTGGATTGTTTTCAAACCAAATCTTGTCTCTTTGTGAATAAGCATCAAAAATCTCAGTTGTAATTTGTTGTGCATTTACAAATGTAGAAACAATAAATAACAAAGATATTAGTATGGAAAGAATCGCTAATTTCCTCATTTTTCATCTCTCCAGTATTTATCTAAGTTTTATTAAAAAATACTGTAAAAATTTGAAAATATCTTGTAATCTTTGAATTAATAAATTCATTAATGATCTGCTTTTTGTCATTGTAACTTCAAATGTTTCAAATTGGCTTTCATAGTCATATATATCCTTAGCTTTTGCCTTTATGATGAATGTTCCTTCTTCATTCCATGTATGAGCGAGAGTCAATTCTTCACCAGAGTCATAAGGTCCATCCCAATCTACTATATCTCCATCGCCCCATTCAATATAATAGTAGACTTGATCTCCATCAGGATCTGTAGTTATAAAAGTATATTCATACGCTTGTCCAACTTGTCCAGATGGGGGACCAACAATATTTGGAGTTGCTGGTGGATCATTTAAAAATATTTCAACTTCCATGTCTTCTAACGTGCTAAAGTCACACCAATCTCTTTCAGAATTGTAACCTTTTACCCGATAGTAATATATTCCATTGTCTTTGCCTGTTATTTCATAAGAATTACTTGTAATTGAGTCTGAAAGTGTTGTAATAGAATTCCATTCCACCATTGGTGAAATATCATCTACATAAAATCCTTCCTCAAGAGTGTAATCATCAGTTGTGTATCTAAATCTGATAAAAAGTGATTCACCAGCATAATCATCTAATGAATATTGCATATGTTCCCAATTACTAGATGATCCAGTAAATGTGTCTAATACATCATAACTTCGACCATTAAGGCTTACCTCAACAAATGCCATATCATAGTCATATTCAAGATCATACCAACACCAAAAGTCTAATTCCATTCCAGTGGCTATTGGTACTGGATCAACTGTAGTCATTGAATATATTTTGTTATTTCCGGAGCCAGATTTATAACTATGACTAGATGAGTGATATCTCGCTGTTGATTCAGAAAAACCATCAATTGACCAATATCCTGATCCAGATTCAGCATCATCAGTTTTTATAGAAGGACCAATTAACTCATCAAGTTGGAATTTACTAGGATCTGCGTCTGGATTTTGTTCTTCCCATGAAACAGTATAATCTCCATCAATATCGGTTTCCATTTCATCTATTGTTGGAGGGAGTACTCTCAAGGCTACCGTATCACGAATATCTTCAGCTTCGTTTAACATTTCAAGGGCTCCATCGAAATTCTCTGCAATTATTTGATCAAGATATCCAGCAGGTGGATGAAATGAGCTACATGCTTCTATTGTATATGCAAAGGTAGGTCTTCCTTGGACATAATGACCAAATCCATACGCCCAATCTGTTGTATCACCAGTTGTTGGATACAAACCACAAGATTGCTGAGGAGTATAAGTTCCAGAGCCTGATTGTCTTGTAATTTTTGAAGCGATTTGCTGACCAACTTGAGCAAGATATGAACTATCTGGAGCGCTATTTGGTGTATGTCCCCAAGGCCACATTACTAACTGGCCATGGGTATGCCAAGAAATTGTTGCATGAATATCATTTTCTAAAAAAATGTCACGAACTGCTTGTGTTTCAACTTCTGAAAATGGTGCAGGGCCACAATAGACTTCACTTGAAGGATTATTGCTAATTACCCCATCTCCAACTGAACCCCAAGCACCATATGGATCCCCATTTGAAGAACCTGCGTAATTTCTGTTTAAATCAACACCTATTCCTCCAGGATATGGATGTCTATTTTTACGCCAATCATGACCTTGATCGTGACAGTAATAGTAACCATCAGGATTTACACATGGTATAACCCACATTCTTAAACTGTTTACAAGCGAGCTATAACCAGAGGTTAATTCTTCGCAAATATTTAGAGTGATTTCTAGAGTTGGCCATTCACGAGCATGGTGAAGACCCATTAAGAAAACTCCCGGTTCACCTTCGTCAACACCAGGATTATCAGATATTTCTAAACACCATATGTCTCGTCCTTCATAAGTTGTACCAACGATATACAAATCAGTAATATCTGGATGATCATTAGCTATATCCGCTAAAATGGCTTCTGCTTCAGCAAGTGTATGATATTGTCCTCTTACTGAGTTATCATATGCTATTACATCGTCAATAATTATTTCATATTCAATGCCTAAATTTGATAATTCCTGTAATTCATTTTCTGTAACAATAACTTCAATCCATTCACCAGGCGCAGTGCCAACAATATCAAGATCGCTTGGAAGAATAGCCTGGTTTTCACTTAGGTCAATTCGAACTAATAATAAGATTTCATCTTCATTTTCCTCTGAAATATTAACATTCATGGCTGCTGATGAAACAACTGTCAACATTAGCATACACAAAAAAATACTTACTATCTTTTTATTCATAATATCCTCCCTTGATTAACAGATGTTAATAAAACTGTTGTTATAAAATTTTCTATCAATCTTGGTTTTGAATGTCAATATATTTAATATTGTTAGAAAAGGAAAAAAGAAAGATTTGAAAGATGAAATTATAGTCCTAATCGCTGTATTAAGAGTCGTAATAGTGGTAATAGATTTGGATGATTTTCAAGGAAATTTAAGAAAGGTCTATCTATTGATCTGCTTTTTTCAACTTTGAAATATAATTTTTCTGACCACTCAGTTTCTAAATCATAAATGTCTTTCGCCATTACTCTAATACCATAGGTTGCTGTACCAGACCACTTATGTGATGCATAAACAGTTTCACCAGATTCATATGGTCCAAACCATTCATAATAACCGTCACCCCAACTCCATTGATAATAAACCTGATCTCCATCTGGGTCAATGGTACTGGTAGTAAATGCATACTCTATATTAGGCTGTCCTGTTGTAGGCCCATCTGGTTTACTTGGAATGTTAGGTTCTTGGTTAACTAATATTTCTGCAGTGTATGGTATTTTGTTATAAGCCGTTATTATTAAGTCAACAGGATCAGTTCCTTCAAAAGATTCATCCAATTCAATTGTTGCATCGCCTGATGCATCTGTATACGCCGAGCCAAAAAGTTCACCATCACGAGATATAGCACATAATGCTCCTTCAACTCCATTAACTGTAACTTCTAGTGATAAAGTTTCCAGATTAATATGTTGGCCATGATTGACGGTCATTTCAATAGGTGTATTTGTCCGTATCTGTAATGATGGATCTCCAAATACATGCCATGTATCGGTTTCAGAATAACCACCTGAACCGTATTCATCATTCATATGCATAACACCATTATAATGAATCCCACCAATTGTATGTTTCACATTATCTGTGTATGATTCTACCAGTAAATCCATCATTTCATCTTGTGCATCCATTGGTGGACTCCATGACATACCTTTAGATGATCCAGTGGCAGCAATCCCTCCTGTTGGTTCTCCATTACTAGTTGCACGTAACCATGCCTCACAGAAACATTCATCATAATCGTCAAACTGCCCATTATTACAAGCAACACAGGTAACATATGGAAGCATATTATCGTTTACAAGATTATTAATATCAGAATTACTGAAACCGCTGCTACCCCAGCTAGTTGGGCTACCATGTCCACAGTAATTTGTAACACTTCGCCCATCATTTAGAGCATCTGTAACCATAGCAGATGTAGCATAAGGGTCATAGATTTGATCAACTTCTGTATATGTATAAGCCATTAATTTGTCTCTTATAACATCCATATGTTCATCATCATATTCACCGTCATCACCAGGTCCTTGATTTGAAGCAACACCAGTTCCTTTGTGATACCATTCAGCACCGACCTGAGGATTTTTTTCATATTCAACAGATCTTTCAACTTGCGTGGTTACTTGATCAGAGTTTTGAGCAGAAAACCTTCCAACAAATAAATCAGGATAATGATCACCACCTACAATATAAGTATAGCTCGGATCAGATGCAGTGCTACCAATATAAAGCGTAGGTATCTGAGCCACATCTCCCACTAAGATTACAAATGTTAAACCGTTTTCATTGTAATAATTTTCAATATATGTTTTAATCGCATTGGCATCACCTATTTCTGAAACTTTTACCATTTCTGTTGGAATGCCTTTCACAGTTTTCCATTCAAAGAGAGGCTGCATTTCATCCATGAAATCATCATAACAAATGATCAGTAAATTTCCTTGTTCTCCAACTGGATTATAGCGTCCAGAAATTCCAAAGTTTATGAAATGCTGTTCATAAATTAATTTAAAATCAAAATCAACTTTTTCAGGCAGCTCTTCTCGATATATACAGTTTATTGTATCTTCTCCCTCTTGAACAACTTCAACTGCAATTTCATTATAAAATCTCATTACTTTTGTTACAGGGTTATACTGAATCGGATAGATTTCTACAACTTGTCCTCTGAAATCTCTTAGGATATATGGCTCTCTAAGTTCTGCAATTTCACCTGGGAACCAATCATCAATATTGTATACTTCACCAAATTCAAATGGTATATCATCTGGGTTAACAGTTCTAAGTAAATTTCCTTTAGAAGGCGCAATTAGTACATTATTATAATCTATATATTCTGTACTTACCACATTAACTTTCATTTTAGCGGTGTCTGGAATTACTATACTACGACATATATTTGGAATATCAGGGTTTCCTGCTTCCAAAAGATTTGATTCCTCGCCGATTTTTATTATCGAATATTCAGTGCCATCAATATCAACAAATTCCTCTTCAAAATCATTTATTTCGTAAGTGATTTCAATAACTTCATCGGATTCATTAACAGTTATTATTATTTGATCAGAGTTATTATCTCCAGAAACAAATGGTACAAAGCAAGTTCCAATCAACAGCGTCAAAATGCTTACAACTATAACTTTTTGTGTTTTCATATCAATTACCACCCCAAATTAACAATTGATAACAATAGTTTCTATATAAAAATATCTACCGTATACTCTATAGATATGTTAGGTCACCACTGACAATTTTAACTGAACCATTTTCAGTATCTAAAATTAAACAACCATCTTCATCGACATCAGTAACCTTGCCAGTGGTAATAATATCATCATCTTGCACTTGAATTTTTTTCCCAATGATGTTTGAATAAGAATGCCATGATTCTCTAATGCTATCGTAATCATTATGAATTAATTTATTATAGGTTTCGTCGAGATTTATTAAAATCGATCTAAGAAGTTCATCTATTGATATCTCAGTTCCAACTTCATCAACAAGTGACATAGCAATTTTGTTTAATTCTTCATCTATCTTATTGTTAACATTGACACCGATTCCTACAACCACATTATTAATGATATCCTTTCTAGCATCTAACTCTGTAAAAATGCCGCAAACTTTCTTGCCGTTTATTAAAAGATCATTTGGCCATTTAATCACAGGTTTAATACCGGTGATCTCTTCGATGCCTTTAGCTACCGCAACTGAAGCTGCCATAGTAGCAATCATCCCACTTTTAGGAGAAATAATAGGATATAAAACAATTGAAAACCAAAGGCCCCCTTTTGGCGAAGACCAGGTTCTATCTTTTCGACCACGTCCGCTTGACTGAATATCAGCAACAACAACTGTACCCTCTTCAGTGCCTTTTTTTATTAATATTTTAGCAAAAAGATTTGTTGAATCAATAGTATCAAAATGGTAAATTTTTCTTCCAATAATTTTTGTATCTAGCTGAGATATCATATAATATCAACTTCTTGACCATATGATCTTTTGGGTGTTATTGCCTTAGCAATTGATGCTGCGGCTATTGCTTTTATTATATCTCCCGCGATGAAAGGTATTACAGCTATTGTTAACAACTCAAGTAAGCTAAATGTAACTCCAAGTGAACTCATATAGAAGTAAAGATAAGTTAAACCAGGTATGTATATCAGCACAAATGTTGTGAATAACATTAATGGAAGCATGCTTGAGAGCCTACGTGATTTAACATATTTATCAGTAATAAATCCTAAGAAGAAGGCAGCTATAATGAAACCGATTAAATAACCAATTGTTGAGCCTGTAATATTAGCAAACCAAGGTAAACCCATCGCTCCTAATCCAACGTATACACATTGACTGATACCACCCCATTTGCCTAATACAACACCTGCAAGAAGTACTGCAAAAGTCTGACCAGTTATTGGAACAAAAGCGTTACCAGGGAGATAGAATTTTGCTTGTGCTAAGATTGCGGTTAAAAGTGCAAAACCAAGTGCTAAAAATAATTTATTCACGAAGTTTGTTTCGTATCTCCATTTGAAAAAATTATATCGTATATTCCTGTATTTGTTAATATAGAGATTTATCTCCATAATGTATATATTCCCCATTGGAAACTTATAGCGCTTGGATTGTAAAATGTTTATTTATGCTTTTCCCTAAGTTTTATATCTAAATCATTATTCTCAAGGTTTGAATAATATGATATATGAAACATTAACTATAGATACAAGAGAAAAAATTGCTTATATTACTTTAAACAGACCTGAAAGACTCAATTCGTTTGATATGAAACTTGGTGAGGAACTTTACCAGGTTTTACAAGATATCAGCAAAGACAAAGATGTAAGAGCGGTTGTTATCAAAGGTACAGGAATGGGATTCTGTGGCGGTGGAGATGTTAAAGAGATGTATGTTGCAGAGGACAAATCAAAATTTTTAAGAGAATTAACCAAGGCAATACATAGATGTGTAATAGAAATGAGAACTATGGAAAAACCAGTCATAGCAGCTGTTAATGGTTATGCATTTGGTGCAGGTCTTTCACTTGCCTTAGCATGTGATATTATAGTTGCAGTAAAAGACGCTAAACTTGGAACTGCATTCATAGGTATTGGTCTTGCACCTGGATGCGGGACACAGTTTTTTACAAAACTTGTAGGTTATCAAAAAGCTTGTGAGTATATACTTACATCAAAGACATTTACAGCTGAGAAAGCAAAAGAACTTGGACTAGTAAATAAGGTAGTAAGCTCAAAGGAATTAGATGAAGTAGTTGAAGGATATGCCTCTAAATTTAGAAAATTACCACCTATTGCCGTTGGTAAAGCAAAAATGCTTATCAACAAAAGTATGGAAAATGATATGATTACTCATTTAGAGCTTGAGAGTAAAACAGCAGCATTATCGGCAGGAACAGAAGATTTTGAGGAAGGAGTAACTGCTTTTGTCGAAAAAAGAAAACCAGTTTTTAAAGGAAAATAGAGTTTTTCGGCAAATGTTGTATAAAAGTTTAGAAAGATTTATCTATTTTGCCTAACATCGCCAGCATGGACTTGAAGTCATAAAGTGCTTCTTTGGGGGAGCAGTAATGAAATATGAAACTATAGAGATTCATAAAGAAAAAGACGTTGCAACAGTTTTTCTAAACAGACCAGAAGTCCATAATGCAATGAATGAGCAACTTATGAAAGAGCTAACAACTTGTTTTAAAGAATTAAGCATTGATAAAACAACAAGAATAATTATTCTCACTGGAAAAGGTAAATCATTCTGTGCCGGCGCTGATCTTAACTGGATGAAAAGTATGGCAAAATATTCCAAAGAAGAAAATATCAAAGATAGTAGACTTTTATTAGATCTTTATGAGTCAATATATACTTGTCCAAAACCAGTAATCGGACGAGTTAATGGTCATGCATTTGGCGGTGGATTGGGGCTTTTTGCAGTATGTGATATCACTATAGCAGTTCCTAATTGCAAGTTTGCTTTTAGTGAGGTAAAACTTGGTATAATACCTGCAGTAATATCAACATATATTGTAAGGCGAACTGGTCTTTCAATTATGAGACGGCTTTTCATAACAGGAGAAAGATTCAACTCTGAATATGCAAAAGAAGTAGGATTAATAGATTATGTTGTACCTGAAGATGAGTTTGATAAAATGGTTCAAAAATATGTTGAACTTCTTAGATCATCTGGGCCTAAAGCCATTGCAGAAGTAAAAAAGCTTGTTGATTCTTGCGAGATAATGGATCGAGAAAAATACAAAGAACATACTGTAAAAAAGATATCTGAGCTTAGAGTTTCAGAGGAAGGACAGGAAGGAATAAATGCATTTCTTGAAAAAAGAAAATCAAAGTGGAGTGGATGATTTTTGTTTAAAAAAGTTCTAGTGGCAAATCGGGGAGAAATCGCAGTTAGAATCATCAAAGCTTGTCAAGAGATGGAAATACAAACTGTTGCTATTTATTCTGATGTTGATAAGGAAGCTCTACATGTTCAACTTGCAGATGAAACAATAAGTCTTGGAGATCCAACTCCTATAGAAAGTTATCTTAACATTCCAAAAATTATAAAGATCGCGAAAGACACAGGCGCTGATGCTATTCATCCTGGTTATGGTTTTCTTGCAGAGAACCCTGATTTTGCTAATTCATGTAATGATGTCGGTATAAAATTTATTGGCCCTACACCAAAGGTCATTAGTTTGATGGGAGACAAAATCGCTGCTAAAACAACAATGGAAAAAGCAAAGGTTCCAGTAATTCCAGGTTACCATGGCGATAAACAAGATAATGATTCTCTTGTTGAAGAAGGTAAAAAGATTGGTTTTCCACTTTTAGTAAAAGCTGCTGCTGGTGGCGGTGGAAAGGGTATGAGAATTGTTCATTCTGAAAAAAATTTAAAGGAATCTATTGAAAGTGCTAAACGTGAATCCAAATCAGCTTTTGGCGACGACACTGTTTTTCTAGAGAAGTATCTTGACAAACCAAGACATATTGAATTTCAGATTCTTGCTGATGAACATGGAAATGTCATTCATCTTTTTGAGAGAGAATGTTCTGTCCAGAGAAGACATCAGAAAATCATTGAAGAGACACCTTCACCGGTTATGACTCCGCAGCTTAGAGCAAAAATGGGCAGAGCTGCAGTTGCTGCTGCTAAAGCAGTTGGTTATACCAATGCCGGAACTGTTGAGTTTATGGTTGATGGTAATCTTAACTATTATTTCATGGAAATGAACACACGTTTGCAGGTAGAGCATCCTATTACTGAGATGACTACAGGCATTGATCTTGCTAAATGGCAACTTAGAATTGCCAGTGGTGAAGAACTAACTCTTAAACAGAGTAGTTTGATCCAACGTGGACATGCAATTGAGTGCCGTATATATGCTGAGGACCCTGAAAATGGTTTTTTACCAAGCATTGGAACTCTTGAAAAAGTGCAGGCACCGACTGGGCCAAACATCAGAGATGACTCTGGCATTTATACAGGCATGAAAGTAACTCCATACTATGATCCTATGCTTGCAAAGATTGTAACATATGCTGAAAACAGAGAAGAGTGTATTAACAAGATGATATGGGCTTTATCGCATTATGTTGTTATGGGGGTTACTACAAATATTCCATTCCTTAAAACAGCATTAGAACATCAGGAATTTAAAAAAGGAAACATTACTACTCATTTCATTGATGATCATTTTAAGGATTGGACAATTGCAAAAGATGGTTTACCAATTGATGCAATAATTGCATTAGCTGTTTATGACTCAATGCATTCCAAAAAACATGAGATTGTAAGATACAAAGAAGCTGATCCTCATTCCCCATGGAAACATGTTGGAAGATGGAGAGTTGGCGGGAAGGGGGTGTGATCTTTGTTCATTAATTACGAGCATAATAATCATGTATACAACGTTTCAATCGAGCGTAGAGATAAACATTATTTCATTACTTATGATAATACAGAATATAAGGTTGAAGTAGAGGAAATTAAACCGGGTCAACTCAAGATAAACATTGGAGATAGGATCATAAAATCAGTTATAACAGAGGGGGAAAAAGAAAAATATGTTTTTGTAGATGGTAACGTCTTTAAAGTTAAATCTGTGGAGCTTACTGGACAGATAAAAACAAAGAAAAAAGAAGATGGAGATCTAACTTCACCTATATCTGGCAAGGTGGTATCTGTAAAGGTGAAAAAAGGTGATTCTGTCAAAAAAGGTGACGTTCTCATGGTTATTGAGGCTATGAAAATGGAATACCTAATAAGGGCTCCATTTAATGGGAAAGTTGAAAAAGTTGATTTTAAAGAGAAAGACCAAATTGAAATTGGTCAAAATACTGTTGAGATTAAAAAGAGGGAGGCTTAAAATATGGATGTTATTGAAAGCAATATTGAAACCTCAAGTAAGGATTTTTTGGAGAATTATAAACACTATGAAAAGCTTGTTGCTGATTTGAAAGAAAAAATTTCAATTGCTCAAAAAGGCGGTGGAGATGAAAAGATTAAGCTTCATAAATCCCGTAATAAGATGCTTGCTCGTGAAAGAATTGACGCACTTCTTGATCCTGATACACCATTTATGGAATTTAACTCATTGGCAGCATTTGGGATGTACGAGGATAAAGCCCCATGTGCTGGTATTGTGACAGGTATTGGAATTATTCATGGTCGTGAGGTTGTAATTGTGGCAAACGATGCAACTGTGAGTGGTGGAACATATTATCCAATGACTGTGAAGAAACATTTACGGGCACAAGAGATCGCTATGAAAAATAATCTACCTTGCATATATCTTGTTGATTCTGGTGGTGCTTTTTTACCGAGACAGGATGAGGTATTTCCTGATCGTGAGCATTTTGGAAGGATTTTCTATAATCAAGCTGTGATGTCATCTATGGCAATACCGCAGATATCATCTGTGATGGGATCGTGTACAGCTGGTGGGGCATATGTACCAGCGATGTCAGATGAAACAATAATTGTCAAAGGTACTGGAACCATCTTTTTAGGTGGGCCACCTCTTGTTAAAGCAGCAACAGGTGAAAAGGTTAGTGCTGAAGATCTTGGTGGTGCAGATGTCCACTGTAAAGAAAGTGGAGTATCCGATCATTATGCACATGATGATCAAGAAGCAATCCATTTGACTAGAAACATTGTAGAAAATCTTAACAGACCTGAGAAAACACATCTTGATATAAGTAAACCTGAAGAACCAGCATATGATATAAAAGAAATATATGGAGTAATACCAAAAGACTCAAGAAAGGTATTTGACGTCAGAGAGATAATAACAAGAGTTGTTGACGGCTCAAAGTTTCATGAGTTTAAAGCACTCTATGGCGAAACAATTGTCTGTGGTTTTGCAAGAATAATGGGATATCCTATTGGAATACTTGCTAATAATGGTGTATTGTTTTCTGAGTCTGCTCTTAAAGGAACTCATTT
>JAGMDE010000051.1 GCA_023128855.1 Thermoplasmatales archaeon
GCACAGTTTTGTGTTCCTTTCCACCAAGGTTTATATCAACTGGGTACCAATAATCAAAATCGGCTTTAATTTCATTCCAAATAGGTTTCTTGGCCTTTCCTTTTCCTAGAAATACATAGTCAAAGAACTCCTCAGTCATTTCATCAGGTTTTATCTTGTTTTCATTAACAAATTTAGAGATAATATAATACGCAGGATACAGTGTAGAATCAGATATTGGTTCTATAATCCAGTCTTTCTTAAATGGAAACTCTGTGCCAAGCCATGATCCACGTCTGATACATGCTCTATCATCAAACCAGTCAAGGACTCCCGGCATCTCGTTTTTGTATTCCTCAGGATAAATATTCATTTTTTCAGCATGCTTCTTCGAATTTTCAGTTAATTTTTCATCGCTATATTTGATAAACCATTGATCTGGAATTTGTTTTATTACTACTCTACCACCGCATCTACAGATAACTTCCTCTGAGAATTCTCTCATAACTATTGCCTGGTTTTTTGATATAAGTTCTTCTTTTACAGCATCTTTAATGTCAGATATTCTTATCCCTGCATATATTCCACAGTTTTCATTGAGACATCCTGTGTGGAATTCCTTTTTGTATACTTCATCTGTTGCCATGTCAAGTTTTTCTGTTTCTGATTGGCTTTTAATGCCTAATGCATCACATGCTTCTTTAGCTGGATTTGTACCAAAGCCTTTGACGTCAATAATTGTAATAGGATCAATATCTTCACCAGATTCAACAAGAGCAATCCAGTCATATGGTGCATGAGCTGGAACAGACATAACAATACCAGTTGCTACATCAGGATCTGCAAAAGGACCTGATAAAATAGATATCTCTCGGCCAATCATAGGTATTGTGCACTTTTTTCCAATTAACTCTTTACCAGATATTGTTTCTTTTAGAGGTGTTACTTTATCCACTTGATGAATTAGTTTTTCTAAAGCTTCTTTTGATAAAATCCATGTTTCACCATTAATTTTTGCTTTTACATATTTAATATTTGGATTTATCCACATGTTTGCAATGCCAAAGATGGTTTCAGGTCTTAGAGTTGCAGCTGGTAGGATTGTTCCATCTTTCATCTTAAATTTAATAGTGGTAAATTCAAGAATTTCTGCTCCTCCACCTTTAGAAATGTCTGTTTCTGATTTATCTACAGCAACAGGTCCACAATTTGGACAAAAAGGAGCAAAGTGTGGTTTTTGAATGAGTAATTTGTTTTCTTTAAGTTTGTAGAATTGCCATTCAATGAATTTTTTATAACCGTCAGAAATGGTACTCATAATTCTTGAGTAGTCTATTAGAAAACCAAATTTTTTCCAATAATCTTCTACATATACATGTCCAAAATATTTGACTACTTCATTTGGATCAGATAAGTTTTTAATTTGATTATCCGAAAGTCCATATTCTTTTAGATCTTTTATTGTTCCTGGTTCTTTTCTTTCAACCTTTTTTGCAAAACCAATAGATGGAATACCAGAGGCATGAAATCCTGCAGGAAATAAAACATCATATCCTATCATTCGTTTGTATCTAGCTATAATATCACAATATGTGAAACCTCTCATATGTCCAACGTGGAGATATCCTGAGACTCCAGGGTAGGCAAAGTGTATGAAGAATTTTTTTTGTTTTTCTTTTTTAGATTCGAAGATCTTGTCTTCAAACCATTTTTTTTGCCATTTTTCCTCGATATCAACGTAGTTGTAGCTTTTATTTTCCATGTTTATTATCCTTTGGGAAAACAGGCATGCTTTATATAATGGTTTTTCTCCTGTTTGACATAATGTCAATTTACATATAATAACACGTAACATTTATATATGATAAATCACAGAGTATAACATAGAAAGTGGTGATAAAAAAATGAAAATCGTGAGTGAGGTAAAAACCCAACAAGAATTCGACGAAATCAAGTCCGTCATGGAAATCTTCGTTGTTACCAATAGAATCAGAGAACTAGCACAGTACGCTTAATTGAAGTGTAGTTCACCACTTCTATTCCTCTCTTTTCTTCTCCTTTTTACCTTTACTAGGAATTACTTTTTTTAAATTACCGATCTTTCCAAGTTTTCCTTTTAAGCCTTTTGATTTTTTTTCTGTAGTTTTAGTTTCTCCTTCTTTCGATTTACCTTTTCTTTTTGGAATTGGTAACTTAAACCGTTTTTTAGATTCAGATTTTGGTTCAGATGGTTTAGGTGTTTTAAAATCAAGATTTACTAGTTTTCCTTTTTCATCAAATCTGAGTTTAAAAGTAGCAGCCTTTTGCTCAAGACGCACTTTTTTTACATCAGTGCTACCTCTAGCTTTAATTTTAAAAAATTTACTTTTGGTAATACTGTCTTTTAATCCTTGTTTTTCAGTTTCTTGTTCAAAAGAAACTGATTCAAATTCCGTTCCCACCTCAACAAACTCAACAACATCAGGGTCAACTTCAATAAATTCCATAGTGCCTTGACCAAATTCAGTAAAATGTTCACCGTCCTTTTCAATGTCGATTAATTCCTCTTCAGTTTCAGTTCTTTCTACAACATAATATTCTGGGAACTTTTCTTCAAATGTTTTAATTTCCTCTATTAATCTAAGAATTTCTTCATGTGATTTTGTAACTGAATAATTCTCCTCTTGTTCAAAATCTAACTCATACATATATTGTCTCTCGGCACCATCCACGAAATATTATATCACGCATTACATATAAAGATATTATGCTTTATGCATTACGAATCATAAAAAACCAAGTGATTAATTAGTTAGGAAGATTGCTTTTTTACTTTCCAAACCCAAGTTAAAAATTCTAATGCAACTAAGGGTATTAAATAAAAAAATATCCACATCTGAAATAACCCAAAGATATTATCTGCAGAAATGTTATAATTTGTGTAAACTAAACCTATTACAAATATACCAATTAAAATTAGAGAAATTACAAATGCAATTAAAAGATTTCTTTTATGGTCTTTATCAGTTAGGACTTTATCTTTTCCCCATCCATATATTCCTGCGTATACAAAACCAAAGATTATTAGAAATAGAAAATAAAATCCCACCCATAAACCAACTTGGTCAAGGACTTTCATATACTCGTAAATTGGAAAAGATAAGTAAAAGAGCCCTACGATTAAAATTGTTAAAAATATTGGTAAAATACCAAGTAACAATAACCTTAACGTCTTTTTTTGATTTTTCATCCCATCACAATTATTCAAAATATACTAAATGTTAATAGATTTTGTTATAATCGTTTGTAAATAGAAAACTAACTTGTTTTATTGTTTAAAATTTCTCTAATTGGAATATACGCCAGTAGAACTGCTATAAATATCCATATGAGAAGCCCTGGTAACCAAGGAGCAACATCAAAGATTGCAAGGTTTATTCCCATTACAACAAGAATCGCAATAATTACACCTGTTAATGCCTCACCAGCGACAAGTCCTGCTGTAAACAGCAAACCAGTTCGAATAGCCTTCTCTTTCGGTTTTATATCTGTTTGTTTGACTGCAAGCTCCCAGTCGCTTATTTCCTCTTCCTCAGCACTGCCAAATTTTTTCTCAAATCTTTTATCTGTAAAATGCCTAATTACTCCACCTGAGAATATTGGAATTGATAATGTAAACGGTAGATAAATACCAATAGCTACTGGAAGAATTGGAAGGTCTATAAGTATCAAGATTAAAGCTAAAACCATACCTGCTAAAATAAACGGCCATAGCATCTCACCACCAAGAACTCCTTTTACAACACCAGCCATAAGCCCTGCTTGAGGTGCAACTAGTTTTGTACTTCCGATTTGAAAAGCATTATGAAGTAAACCTATGACAAGTCCAATAACACCAGAGATGGCTAGAACTCCAATTGTCATCGATATCTGCAGTTTTTTGGGCGTAGCCCCAAGCATTTGACCGCATGCCATAGATTGTAGAAGATCTCCAGATATCGAACCCCCTACAGCAATAACCGCTGATATGAATATTACAACAGCCATACCTGCTGCACCAGTTACGCCAAAACCGAGCATAATAAGACTTACAATAAGAAGAACAGTAACTGTCACTCCAGAAATAGGCATATTTGAAGAACCTACTAAACCCGTGAGGTATCCTGCAAGTGCACTGGCAAGGAACGCAAAGAAAATTGTAATAACAGCCATAATCAAAGAAACCCCAAACATATTGGATAGCCACAAATATAAGAAAAATATTGGAATGACCATCAATACAATAAACGTGAAAACAAGTTTGAAACCAAGATCTTGATCTGTTCGTTTTTTGGCTTTAACTTGTCCTCCTCTTATACCAATAACTGCTTCTCTTATACTGCCAGCTAGATTCATTCGTATGGCCCATATTGCCCACAGCCCACCTACTAACATTGTGCCAACACCAATAAATCTAACCTGTTCTGCCCAAATTGTATAAAATCCACCCAGGTGTACCCCAAGATCCACAAACTCCTCAGCTGGTAAAGGCAGCCCATTGGCTAAAGCAAGTATTGGTGCTATGATTACCCATCCCAAAAGGCCTCCAACAAGAACATATGAGGCGATACGTGATCCTATAATCCAACCAACACCTAAAAGAGCTGGTGAAGTCGTTATTCCTCCATAAAGCCATCCCTCGTTCATTTGTGAACCCATTCTGTATTTACCAAAACTAGTGATATGCTCAATTGTACCTCTGAACAAATTAAGTGATAATTCCCCAAATTTATAGAGACCAGCGATAATTGCACCTATAGCTAGCCATTTACCACTTATACCGCTGTCTTTTTTCTCTTCAGCAGTTTCACCACCAACAGTCGTTGTAAGAACAGCAGCAACTGCAATACCCTCAGGAAATGGAAGGTCCGTTTTAATGACTAAAGCCCTTCTAAGTGGAACCATCCATAATACACCTAGAAGACCACCAAATAAAGCAATACAAGTTGTCTCCAGATAATTAATCTCTGTCCAAACCTTTAGTAAAATTAATGCAGGAATTGTAAATATTATTCCAGCTGCTATACACTCTCCAGCAGAAGCACCCATTGTGGCAAGATTGACCTCTAGAATTGTTCCCTTAAACGGTTTTAGTAGGGCAAGTGCCATGACTGCTCCTGGAATAATTGCTGAAACAGTCATACCAGCATAGAGGCCAAGGTATGCATTTGCTGCACCAAGTACAATGGCAAGAAATGCGCCGACTAAAACTGCTTTTAAGGTAAGCTCAGGTATAATTTTATCAGCAGGAATGAGAGATTTAAAGTGTTCACGGTCAACCATATTAATATTATATATAAATTGCATAATATTAAAGTCTATTTATATTTCAAACATTCGTTTTTTACTGTAAAAGTTTTAATAGTCATAATATATTTGACAAAGAGAGATAGGGATTACCAAATGGAGGTGGATAGTGATACATTTATCAACATCGATGAACAACTCAAAGAAAAAAATGATAAAATTAAAGAATTTCAGGAGAAACTTATTGAAACTGAAAGAAAACTGAATGAGTTGAATAAGGATTTAGAGAATAGAGTTATCGAAAGAACTGTTGAAATCAACAAATTGTTAAAGGACAAAATCAGGTTTATAGATAATCTTAGTCATGATCTTGGAACTCCACTTACTCCACTTGTTGCTCTTCTCCCTACTATACGAGATGAGATCGATAATGAAAAGACACAGGAACTATTGGATACCTGCATTCGTAATGTTGAATATATAAAGCGCGTTGTTAATAATGCTAGAGAACTAGCAGAGATAAGCTCAAAAGACTTACTGCTTAAAAAAGAGAATCTGTTTGAAATTGTTGATGAACTACAAAAAAAATACGAATCGATTTTTAAAAGTTGTAATATCAAGGTTGAAAACAAAATTGGATCAGATGTTTTTATTAAAACTGAACGAGGTAGACTATTGCAATTGTTTGATCATGTTACATCCAATGCAGTAAATAGCATGTTAGATAAAGGAGGAACTTTGACATTTGAATGCAAACCCGTAAAAAAAGAACAAGGAATCTTTATTCAGATATCAGTACGTGATACAGGAGTAGGTCTTAATAGAGCACAAATGGACCGTCTTTTTGATGAATTTTATAAAACTGATGACTCAAGACATAAGCTTGATTCTACTGGCTTAGGTCTTTCAATCTGCAGACGAATTGTTGGAAAACATGATGGTAAAATATGGGCAGATAGTCATGGCCCAGGGACAGGTACAACTATACATCTAATTATTCCATCTCCAGAGATTGTTTATACTAGGAGTTTTCGGTAATCTTATAAAAAATTTCTATATCTATTACTATTAGAGAAAGAAAGGCTTTAAATATAGGCTGTATATTTTGGGCCTTGGGGAGAGGCGAATTATGGCCGAATACATAGACCGAAATCTAAGTGAACAAAAGTTTGGAAAGTTAGAACTAGTTGATAAAGAGATTTTTTATTTATCATTTAATACTAGAGACACTTAGACAATAGTATAAGAGTTTCTAGTAACCATTTCTACTTTTTTTCATTTTAATGCATATTTGTAATCAGATACTAATGGTTTTTAATAAATCCAAGTGATTATTTAACGACGTTCTTATTGTCTTGTTCCATTTTTAATCCTAAATATACGAGTATTAATCCCAAACCCCAGATGAAGACCATCTCAAAATAAGATTCTTTTATATTATACGAGTACAGAAACAATAAAATTCCAATTATTACTATTATCAAATGTTCCCCTTTCATTTTTATGCAATAAAGATAAGTGTTTGAAGCTTTATATAATTTTTAGAACGATTATTAAATTCTTAAAATTATTGAAACTACTTTTCCTAAACATAAGAATCCTAGCTAAATTAAACCTGGAAACAGACTTTGAATGTTTTCAAAGACGTTCAATACGTCAAGTCCCATTAGGACGACAAAGACAACGACCGCCAACAGTAGAACTTTTATAGCGAATTTTATGACCTTCCATGCGACAATTACAACTATGATCCCTGTAAGAAAAATAGCCCAAAGTGGCAAATTCACCCCAAATAGCTCAATCCCAACCATCATCAGACACTGTATCGTTAAACAATGATATAACAGTTTTGAATAATACTTTCAAATATCCCTCAAATATATTAAAAACCCAGAGTATATTCCATTTTTTGTGAAAGTTAATCAAGAGTTTATAAAACCTGACACAGTTGAACGTAGGGAATATCAGATAAACATAGCCGAATCTGCTGCTAAAGATAATACTCTTGTTGTTTTACCCACAGGACTCGGGAAAACTATCATTGCGTTGATTCTAATAGCAAAAGAATTGAAAAAAGAGAACAATAAAATACTATTTTTAGCACCTACAAAACCGTTGGTGATACAACACTCACAAGTTCTAAGAGAGTTACTGACAATTGATGATGAATCTATAGTGATTTTTACAGGAGAAATATCTCCAGCAAAACGAAAAGAAATGTGGGCTAATAGTAGAATTATTGTTTCTACCCCACAGGTTATTGAAAATGATCTTATATCCAAAAGATTAGATCTGAAAGATGTTTCTTTTATAATATTTGATGAATGCCATCATGCAGTAGGCGAATATGCTTATGTTTTTGTATCAGAGATGTATCAAAAACAACATGAGGATGGATTAGCATTAGGAATGACTGCATCTCCTGGTAACGACATTTCAAAGATACTTGAGGTATGCAAAAATCTTGATATTAATAATATTGAAATACGGACGAAATATGACCCTGATGTAAAGCCTTATGTTCATGATTTAAAGATAACTTGGAAGGAAATCCTACTTCCGCAGGGTTTTGCTTATACAATTCAACTCCTTAGAAAGGCTTTGTCTGAAAGATTGAAAGTTTTGAAAAACATAGGAGTTGTTGAAAGTTCTTCAACTTCTGTAATTAATCGTACAAAACTTTTAGATGCTCAAAGAAAAATCCAGAAAGAAATTCGTTCTAGAGTAAAGCCTCCGAAGATGCTATTCAAAGCAGCTTCTATCCAAAGTGAAGCAATGAAGATACATTACGCGTTAGAATTGCTTCAAACACAAGGAGTAAATGCACTGAAAAACTATTTTCAGAGAATGGGAAAAGCGGCTATTTCAAAAGACGGCAGTAAAGCTTCTAGATCTATTATGGCTGATAACGATATACTTGAAGCAGTGGCATATGTAAAATCGCTTGAAATTGAACATCCTAAAGTTGGAGAGATTGTAAAAATTGTTGAAAAACAATTTGAAGACAAACCTAGCTCAAAAATAATTATTTTTACACATTACCGTGACACTTCGGCATATATCTCAAATCTTTTAGAAAATGTAACGAGAGCTAAGCCATCTAGATTTATTGGTCAGGCTGCAAAAGAGGGAGACAAGGGTCTTACACAAAAAGAACAAGCCAAAGTAATTCAGAGATTCAAGGATGGAGAATATAATATTTTAATTGCTACATCTGTAGCAGAAGAAGGGCTTGACATTCCTTCCACAGATCTTGTTATTTTCTATGAGCCTATTCCATCTGAGATAAGATCAATTCAAAGAAGGGGTAGAACAGCTCGAAAAATGCCGGGTAAGGTAATTATTTTAATTACTAAAGGAACACCTGATGAAGGCTACTATTGGGCTTCAAAGCGAAAAGAGAAACGTATGAGATCTGAACTTGAATTGATACGATCTAAATTAGGTAAAAAATTTGAGGATGCTGATTCTTTATACAAGAAAGAAGTTGAAGGTATAACTAATCAAAAGACTTTAAGAGATTATAGTAAAAAAGAAAATCAAGTGAAAATAATAGTGGATCATCGTGAATATCGTTCTAACGTCGTAAAAAACCTTGCTGTTAAGGGAACTTTTGTAGAGCCACAGCAGCTTGATGTTGGTGATTATGTCTTATCGTCCAGAATTGGTGTTGAGAGAAAAAATGTGGATGATTTCTTAGAGTCTCTTATCGGTGGTAAACTATTCAAACAGATGACACGGCTTAGAGATGCTTATTCTAGACCTATCCTGGTTTTAGAAGGTGAAAACCTACTTACAAAACGTAATATTAACCATAATGCTATTTTTGGGAGCCTAGCATCGATTAGTGTAGATTTTGGTATTCCTGTTTTAACTACAAAAGATGCTGCAGAAACTGCAGATCTTCTGAAGGTTATAGCTAAAAGAGAACAGCGAGATGGAAAAAAAACAGTTGCAGTACGTGGTGAAAAAACACAGATGTCTCTTAGAGAACGACAGCAATTTATAATTGAAGGCTTACCAAATGTTTCAGCAGTTATTGCTAAAAGACTTTTATCTCATTTTGGTAGTATTAAGGATATTGCTAATGCAACAGAAGGAGAACTTTTAGAAGTAAAGGGTGTTGGAAAGAACATTGCTTCAGATATAATAAAACTTTTAAACGCAAATTATCTTGAGGATTGAATTATTCCCAAATATTTTTATTCAATCCTGCATTACACTGCTAAATATTAAGGGTGATATACATGCCAACTGATGATAAAATTGCACAGGTGTGCGATGGATTAAACATGCTTCATGAGGATAACTCAATTCCACGAAATATTAGAAGGGGCGCAGAAGAAGTTAAAAATACATTACTAAACGAATCTGATCCACTTGATGTAAGGGTAGCAACTGCTGCTTCACGACTTGATGAACTAGCAAATGATCCAAATATTCCATTACATGGAAGAACCCTTATCTGGAACATTATGAGTCGATTAGAAGAAATCGCATAAGCTTTTCTTCTTACAAAAATATTAAATAGTTAGTTAGTTTGGCTGGGGGAAGATATTTATGATTAGAATAGGACAAGCAGGTATACCTTTGTCCTGTAAAGGTCGGACGAACAAAGATGGTCTTGTTTATACAAAAAAAATTCTTGATTTAAATGCCATTGAAATACAATTTGTTCGTGGACTTTATGTGATGGAGGATGAGGAAGCCCAATTTATAAAGGATTATGCAAAGGAAAACGATGTAGAGATACATGTCCATGCGCCTTATTACACAAACCTTGCAGGGAGTGGTGAAGAGTTAGAACTTAGTCTCGAAAAGATATTATATTCTGCAAGACCGGCAGATAAAATGGGTGCAAAAACAGTGGTTGTACACCCTGGATTTTACGGTGAACATACACAAAAGAAAACTTCCAAAAAGATAATTAAAAGTGCAAAAAAGCTACAAGGAATATTCAAAAAAGAAAAGATCAAGGTAAAATTAGGAATTGAAACGATGGGTAAGCAAAAGGTTTTTGGAAGCCTTGATGAAATTATCGAGATTTGTAGTAATGTAAAGGGCGTAATACCTGTGATAGGTTTAGGACATATTCATGCAAGAACAAATGGTAGTTTAAAGAAACGTGAAGATTTTGAGGAGGTGTTTGCAAAATTAAAACCTCTTCGATTGAAACATTATCTTTTACATCTTACAGGTGTTCTGTATGAAAATGGAAACGAATATTATCATATTCCAATTAAAAAGGGTGATATGCCGCTTGCACCACTTATAGAAATTATTCTTGATAACAACCTTAATGTTACCTTTATCTCAGAATCACCTCTTTTAGAACATGATGCAGTATATATAAGGCTGCAAGTCGAAAAAGCAATTATGAAAAGAACTGGTAAAGAAGAGGCAGATTATAGAGATCTCTCGGAGATTTTATGAATAATAAAATGATTTTTTCTGAATCAATTGAATATATACAACGAAAAATAAAAGACATACTTGGGAGTATATCTCAAGAAGATATTCAAAAAGTTAAAAATTTACTATTTGAATCAGATCGTATCTTTGTTTATGGTGCTGGTCGATCTGGACTTGTAGCAAAAGCATTTGCTATACGACTCGTTCATCTTGATTATCAAACCTTTGTAATTGGTGAAACAATCACTGGACCTGTAAAGAAAGGGGATCTTGTCTTAATTATCTCTGGATCTGGAGAAACTATGCCTGCTGTGATGACAGCAGAAATTGCACAAAACCTTGATGCGAAAGTTGTTTCAATTACAGGTAAAAAGAATTCTGGAATCGCAAAATATGCAGATGTTACACTATTTATTTCAGCATCATGTAATGATGAAGAAAGGAAAAAATATGCGCCACTTGGAACACTTTTTGAAGCAAGTGTTTGGGTTTTACTTGATGGAATAATTGCTGATTTGCTCGTTAGTAAAAACGAAACAGAAGAAACGATGCGCAGTCGTCATGCAACACTGCAACAGTAATATTATGAATATTTCCTTTTCAATAGAATAAGTATAATTGAACATGCAATGCTAAAGACATTAGCAGCCATCACTGCTATAGAATTTATTAAATATCCATAAAAAAACCATAGACTCATTCCTATTGCAAGGACTATTGGCATAAAATATGAAACATCATCAAGTTTTTTTGTTTTATAACCTTTGAAAAGTTGTGGTATAAAACCAGCTGATGTTATTGCGCCTGCGATAAGTCCAATAATTTCTATTGAAGGATCCATTTTTACATTTTTATCCATCTTCTAGGTTGTATTAAATTTTTTGAAAAATTACATAAATAAGTTTTTGAATGAAATTTTGTTATTTGTTTTTCATTATTTGGGCCCGTAGGGTAGCTTGGCATCCTTGTACCTTGGGGTGGTATAGACTTGAGTTCAAATCTCAGCGGGCCCACTAACTGATTTTAAGGAGAAAAATAAGTTGTTAAACCTCCAAAAATTATATATTCTATTGCATCATAAGAAAGAGTGAAATGGTTAAAGGAATGGATAATACAAAAACTAAAAAGAAAACTTGGAAAAATAAAATAGAGCGAGACACAGAACTACTTCAAGGAGCATATTTTGGAGGAAAGCCAGAGCACACTTTAGAGGAAAACAGAAAAAAGAAAAAATAGTTAATTTGAAAAAAATTATTATATCTGGACAAAAATTGAGGAAACTATTTATAGTATTAGCGATTCTCTTCCAAAAAAGGATACAGATTAAAGTTTCATACTTTGGATTCTTCAAATCTTGGAATTTTTTTCTTGAAATTCCTTAAAAAACAAAAGAGGTAAATAAATGAAAGGCAAAGTAAAATGGTTTAATCCACGAAAGGGCTTTGGATTCATTGTTGGTGAAGATGGAAAAGATATCTTTGTTCACCAGAATGATATTACTGAGGGTACAAATCTAAATGAGGAAGACCCTGTTGAATATGAAAAAGAAGATTCTGAAAAAGGCCCAAAAGCAACAAATGTTAAAAAACTGTAATTGCTCAATATGATTACAGATTCTTTAATTTTCTAATACTTTTTTTTATTTTTAATTACTTTAAACCAAAAACTACTTTTATTAGATCAGCATATAAAAGAATGAAACCATGCACATACTATTTATTAATCCTTGGACAGGACGGTCACGCAGTTCAAATCTATTTAATTCTTTAAAAATTCCAGGAGTTAGTGGTGGTGATGATCTAATTTGTCGATCGCTAGCTGCCGCAATTCCAAAAAATCACACAATTACGTTTGTTGATGAATTAGTAGAGGATATTGACTTTGATTTAGATGCCGACCTAGTTGCAATAACTACTTTCACTAGAGTTGCAAATAGAACATATGAGATAGCAGATGAGTTCAGAAAAAGAGGAAAAAAAGTTGTAATGGGTGGGTGGCATGTTACTGCTTTGCCAGATGAAGGAATACAACATGCAGATAGTATAGTAATTGGTGAAGGAGAATATACCTTTCCGCAGCTGATAAAAGATTTAGAGAATGATAAATTAAAACAATTTTACGAACAAGAAGAACCTGTTGATCTTGACTCAATTCCACTTCTTTCCAAAGAAGAATTTAATAAATATGGCTCTGGATCTTTCTTAAAAAATATTCAGGTATCAAAGGGGTGCCCAGTGGGATGTGAATTTTGTTCAATTTCAAATAGGAAAAATGGCCATATACATCGAAAAAGATCTATAGAAAACGTGATGCAAGAGATTAAAAATATATCTCAAAAGATGATAGGATTTGCAGACCCATCTTTAACTATTAATCCTAAATATACAAAAGAACTATTTAAGGAAATGAAAGGGTTAAATAAAAAATTCTCTGCTGAAGGAAACGCAAACGTCTTAGCAAAAGATGATGAACTATTAAAATTAGCTTCAGAGGCTGGCTGTACTGGATGGGGTATAGGTTTTGAGTCAGTTAACCAAGAGAGCCTTAATGGTATTGGTAAAACAACAAATAAAGTTGAAGATTATCAGACTGCAATAAAAAAGATCCATGATCATGGGATGAGAGTTGAGGGAGCATTTGTTTTTGGTTTTGATACAGATAAACCTGATGTTTTTGATTATACAATAGATACCATTAAAGACTGGGATATTGATTTAATAGATATTAACACTTTAACTCCATATCCAGGTACTCCACTTTATGATCGATTAGAAAAAGAAAATAGAATACTTACAAAAGACTGGTCAAAATATGACACAATTCAAGTCGTTTATCAACCAAAACTAATGACACCTGATCAGCTGGCTGATGGTGTTGTAAAAGTCTGGAGAGAATTTTATACAAAAAAAATGACTTTTAAGAGAACGATAAAAGGTTTAAATTGGGGTTTCAATGTCTTTTTAGGTTCTGTCTATCGTAACTATTTGTATTATAACAGAGCAAAAAAAAGAACTCAATAACCTTTACTTATATGATAACATTTATACGTAAGTTTATAATGGTACGACATAACCTATTGATAAAATGGATGCACTAAAATTATAGCTGTTTCTTTATTTGTTAGTGGGAAATGAGAGAAGGTTATGCTATGGATGCTGTAAAAGAAGGATTAAAAGTTAAAATTTTGTTTGAAGCAAAATTAGAAAATGGTCAAACTGTTTTAAAAACAGAGGAAGAAAATCCTTTAGAGTTAACTGTTGGCGAAGGGACCATACCAAAATCATTAGATGCTGCTCTTATAGACATGAAAGTAGGAGAATCAAAGACAACGACACTTGAACCTGCTGAAGCATTTGGTTCAGTTGTAGATGACCTTATAATTGATTTACCTAAGGATGGATTCGGCGCTGAGACTGAATTAGAGGTTGGATCTAGAGTTTCGATTAATTCTCCGGAGGGTAAGAATTTTATTGGTACCATAGTTGAAGTTAAAGATAATAAAGTCAAGGCGGATTTTAATCATCCTTTAGCTGGTAGGAGTCTAATATTTACAGTTACTATTGTCTCAATAGATTAATAACATACTGGTTTCCTAGTAAAAAAAAGTCCTAAATATGGAGTGAAAGTGTGAAAATATCTGAAACACTTTATGTTATAAACAGGACAGATTGGCGAACTTGGCTTGAAAAAAATTATGACAAAAAAAAGGAAATTTGGCTGATTTATTATAAGAAACACACAAAAAAACCTTGTATTCCATATGATGATGCTGTTGAAGAAGCTTTATGTTTTGGGTGGATTGACAGTACAGTAAAACGTATTGATGATGAAAAACATGTCCAGAGGTATACCCCGAGAAACCTTAGAAGTGTTTGGTCACCACATAACATAAAACGAGTCAACAAGATGATTAAACAAGGGAAAATGACAGAAGCTGGTCTGAAAAAATATGAATATAGTATGGAACACAATTTACAGGCACCAGAAACAGATAAAAACATATCTGTTCCAGAAGATTTTCAAAAAGCATTAGAAAATTTTACCAATCTTGCACCTTCATATAGGATAATGTATATTTATTGGATAATAAGTGCAAAAAAAGAAGAAACTAGAAAGAGACGGATAGATAAAGCTGTAAAACTTTTAAAAGAAAGTAAAAAACCTTGGGAACTCTAATAATTGCTTCAAAATTGGAAACTGATTTGCTATCCTTATTAATATTTTGGAAATTGTATTAAATCTTAAATATACATAAAATAATAAATTTTATTAATATAAATTTCTAGAAGCAAAAAACATATAACTACGTTGTTTTATACGTTATTTTGGTGATGCGGGTGCAAAAAACCTTATTTGATTTTATTGATGAAAGCGATGACCTAGAAGAAATACAGAAAATGAAATTTAACTAGAAAAAAAATCATCAGAATTTTTGTTTCCTATTTTTAATTAGTCTCCAGGTTGAAAACGTAAATAATGCTACAGAAAATGATATACAAATAACTGCAAAATATAATAAAGTTGAATCTTGGACAACTGCTATCATCTCTGGAACTGCTGGAGTATATCCAC
>JAGMDE010000052.1 GCA_023128855.1 Thermoplasmatales archaeon
ATAGATTTACAAGAAGAGCTTGCAGAGTAATTTTTTATTTATTTTTATTCAGTTTCATTAATTTCTGGTTTTTTACAATCTAAAGCCCGTAATTTTTTCATTTCATTATGGGAAATTATTGAAACACCTATTGTTGTTACAATGGCTGTTCCCAAAATTACAACGAATGCTACATCCATAAAGAGGCCTTGCATTTCAACTCCTAAATTATATCCTGGAGTGATAATTGTCCCATCAGAACCAATTTTTCCAATACCAAGAATGAGCGGGGTAAAGCTTATTGCAAGAATTGCTGCTGCAAGGCCACGAGGCATCATAACAGTCATTGTTTGTTTATCATCGTTTTCGAAATTACCTTTATAAGTAGAAATATACACAGCAAAATAACGAACTAGAAGCAAAGCTAATAAAATAATTATGCCAATTAAGATGAAATCTATAGATTGAAAACTTGCAATCATGCCAAGATAAACAAAGAAAAATGTTCTTATGACAAATGAAGTTAAGGAGTGAAATTGTTTTGTTTCTTCATCCATTTCAAATCCTTTACCTTGGTAATTAACCATTTTCAAAATCTTTTTACCATTTCCAAGAATAAGACCAAACATAAGACATGCAATAGCACCAGCTCCTTCACCGCCTTCACTAGTCCCTACTATTAACGCTGTAAAAGAATAAACTAAAAATACAACTGCTAGAGTGATAATATATGAAAATTGTTCCCGTCTAATTCTATTCATTATAAACAACCATATTAACCCAAAGGTGGCACCGAGAACAATTCCAACTGAGAAAGTTTTTACAAGATTTCCAACACCAAGCAATAAATTTAATTCTCCAACTGTAAAAACCATATAGTAAATAGCAAAGACAACAACAATACAAATAGGGTCTGTTAAAATACTTTCAATTGAAGATATCATCTTTGTTTTATCTTGTAAATTTTTCAATCTATATGCAAGTGGTATCACAATTGGACTACTAGTTCCTCCTACTATTGCACCTAAAACAGCACCAATTACAAGTCCATGTCCTCCAAAGTCAATGATTCCGGTAAATTCAAGACCGATTATAACTAAAAGTGTAGCAATAAAACTTAAACAAAAAGCACTAATAGTAAGTAATAAACCACGTGGAGCGCCTTTAAATAATTGATGGATATCAGTATTTATTCCCCCATCAAATAGTATGATGATGATTGCAATTGCACCAAATAGACTTGAAACTTGACGTAATAGTTGCTGGTTTATTTCCTGGATATTAAAAATAATGCCAACAAAAAGACCAAATAATAAAAGCCAGACTATACTTGGAATTTGTGTTTTATTAAAGATATAATTACTAATAAAACCTAAAACCATGATAAACCCAAGAACAATTAAAGTATCAATTACAGTAATTTCCATATTGGAGAATAAAAACTATAAACTTTGATTTAAACCTTCGCTTTTATTTTAATAAGCCAGAGATTATCTTATGTCAATAGGATATACTGGTGAACGAATTTATTTTCCATAGAGAACGAAAAAGACAATCAATGCTGCTAGCATACCGTACATAAGATATACAATTAATTTCCTTCTTCTAAGTAGCTTCTGATATTTCTGTTTGCATTCTTCAGAACAAAGTGTTTCGCCATAAGGAATTGATTTACCGCACATTTGACAATGAGCATGTTGGGGTACACTTTCTGCCATAATAATCACCCTCTAAATGATACATCTACTTGATATAGTTTCCCTAAGCTATAATTATAATTCTCCGATTTCTTTGCATGCCTTTTCCAAGTTAGGCATAAAATCATCAATTATTTTTTTTGTAACATGTGGCATTAAAACAATCCTAATAGCTGACAATCTATCCATATCGTTTATTTTCCAACCTAATTCTGTTAATTTTTTTACGACCTTTGATGAGTTTTTTAATTTTATGCCAAGAACGTTCATAGTTGGTTTTAAAATTAAATCCAATCCTAAATCATTTATTTTTTTCACGGTGTATTCCGTCGTATTCATGCATCTTTTAACTAGATCTTTATATCCTTCCATTCCAAGATATTCTGATACTGCATAAGCTGCAGCTACTGGACCACCAGATCTTGTAGCAAGAACTCCCGTTTGTTTTTTTCTACTTATATAAGGCGTTTTTACACTTATTTCATCTAAACATCTTTCGTTTCTAATAATTAATGCGCCAATAGGAATAGCAGAATAACCCATTTTATGAAAATCTATCGAAATACTACTTACACCTTTTAAATTAAAGTCAAAATCTGGGATTTTATATCCTAACTCTTTTAGAAAAGGTATTACAAAACCTCCAAATGCTGCATCGATGTGTAAAAAAACATCTTCATCTTTACATATTTCACTTAGTTCTGGAATTGGATCTATTGTTCCTAATTCTGTGGAGCCTGCAACGCCAACAACTGCGGCTGTGTTATGATTTATCTTTTTTCTAATATTAGATATATTAATAATATAATCTTGGTTTAACGAAACAGGAATAAGTTTGATATCCATCATTGATGCAATTTTTTGAAATGAAAAATGAGCACTTTTAGGTATTATTATTTCTCTTTTTTTGCTAAGATTTTTAGCAAGCCAAATTGCTGTTATGTTGCTTTCAGTTCCACCACTGCCTATTAGTCCAGTGGCTGTTTTTGGTGCATTTAAAAGTCTAGAAATGAATGATATTAATTTTGTTTCTATTTCTTTTGTTCCTGGAAATAATTCAGGATCACCTAGATTTGTTTCTAAAAAATTCATGTATGCCTTTTTTGCTATTGGATGCGGTTGTGTACACATAGAACCAAGTATATGTCCACTTGAAAAAGTAAAATCTTTATCTCGAAAATTTTGCAGTTCTTTTAATATTATATTTTGTCTATTTTTTTCATTCATTTCGTATACAACATACTGGTTGATGCAAAAAAGATTTCGCTTCTTTTACCATCACATTTTAATATAGGTAAATGTATTTTGATTACATGATTGAAAAAGAAACAAATACTGACACTGAGGAAGTTACATCTTTTCTGAAACTACCTGTTTATACTCGCGGAGGGACCTATGTGGGGCATGTCAAAAACGTTTTCTTTGATATGGACGAAAAACGTGTTAGCAGCCTTCTTGTGACTAATACTAATCCTACGATTGTTGAGGGCACAGTTGATGTTGCTATTCCTTACAGGTGGGTTAATGCTGTTGGTGATATAGTTATTCTATCTCATTTCCCAGAGCGAGTAGAAACAAAGAAGAAAAAAGAGCAAACCGAAGAAGAAAGTACAGAAATTGATGTAGTAGAATAGAAATAGTTTATCTGTTTAGTTTATTGTTTGCTTTGCTAACTAAATGAGTGTTAAACAGGTTTTTTTTAATTTTTTACAATAAAACTAATTAGAATTTTGGATTAACCGTTCTAATGCATTATAACCTTTATTTGCATCTTTTTTTTGGATAATGAATGTTACTTCTACATCAACGGATATGATCTCAATTACATTGATATTTTCCCATGCTAAATTTCGTGTTATTTGAAATAAAACCCCTGGTTGTTCTATTCTTTTTTTTCCAACAGTAAAAGATAACGCAACAAGATTTTCTTCAATTTTTTTGATTTTTTGGTTCTGCAATAACTTTAATATTTTTTCTTTATTACGTTCATTTGTTACAATAGCAACATGCGTTCTCCCAAAAATGATATGTAAGATGTCTCCTTTTTCGAAATTCATTAGGTCATAAAAGCGATTAAGTTTATCCATTAATACTTGGGTTTTTAATACATTTATATCAATTATATGTGTTTTAAGATTTACTTCTGATTGTCTTGTATCAAATTGAATGTCACCAAATCTTGTTTTAATTTTATCAGCATATCTTCTGAGAGCTGTTACAATTGCAGTATGCTCAATTTCTTTATCCAACTCTTCTTCAATTATCGGTTTTAAGTGTTTTGCAACAGAGCCATATGAAGCTATCCCTTTACTCAATGCTTCATGCAAGTATATTCTTTCAGAAACTAGCTTATTTACAATATGACTTACAGTTACCATAGTTATTAGTTATGTCTCTTTGATATAAAAAACTTGTTGATTTATTTTGTATCAAAAACTTAAAAAATTGGTATAAAATAAATCATTTTATTTTTGATAATCCTTTAGATGAAACAACGTGAAACAATAACTATCATTTTTGAATAATTGTGATTCCGATCAAGTCGTAATCTTAATTTGCTCAACCGACCCAAATATAATTAGGTGAAAAAAGTGAAAATGAAAAAAAAATTTATGGCAATATGGATGGTATTTCTTTTTGTAGCTATACCATTTAGTTTTGCTGAGGCAGGTGAAACTCAAGCAATACAAGAAAATAATGAAACCATATCAATTGAATTAGCAACATTAAATGATGATAATATTTTATCTATAGAAGCAATAACAATATCTGAAGAAGAATTAATAGAGTTAGAAAATACAATATCTATTTTAATGGACAAAATTGAATCAGCTAATAGTTGGGAAGAAATTGAGAATATAATTAATAATATCCCAAAAAATAATGGTATTATATCTTCTCTAATCTCTAAATTCTTATCAATGTTTAAACTATTTCGTAATAGAGGATTTGTAATTAGTAGCGGACATGGTTATAAATTTAATCCATTTAAGAAAAATGTGCTTTCAATAAGAAAGAAGTTTATATTTTGGCGCTACTCCTCAGAGAAATTAATAAAAGACAGAACCATCATATATAAGCCAATATTTAAATTGAATATACTAAAAGGCAGACAATTTGGATATATGCGAAATTTTTTCGGTATATACTTATTTGTATCTCGCAGATTTCCTCAAAAGAGCTATACATTCTTTATGGGAACAGCGCGCCGAATAAGCGGTAGGGAAATATAAATGTGCAAATACTTTTATATAATGAAAGTTATATATATTAGTACTATAATGGGGATTGTAACTGTCGAGTAAGAGATGTACAACAATCTTTATATATAGGGAAATGTAAATATATACTGAAAATAATTAAAATTGGTGATAAAAAATGAAGAAAAACCTTAGAACAGTCAAAACAACTATCATATTAGGATTACTCCTTGTTAGCATTTTTGCTGTCTTTGGCTTAAATGCATCAGCGGGACCTATTAAGGTTAACAGTGTATTACAAGTAACTTTTGATGAAGAGAGTGCAAAACAGGAAGTTATTCCAAACACTAAATTTATTGCTATAGGTCTCGATATTTATTTTGAGATTTCTGGAGTAGGTGCAGGTTGGGTAGCTGATAATAGTCTTTTAAGCACTTCAGATTCAACAGTTGACTTAAAAGTTGTATCTGCGCCAGAGTGGTGTGTTGCCACTATTACACCTCCAGTAGTAATTTTAGATATTAGTACAAGTTTTACGAATCCTAGGCAAGCAGCACTATTCATTAGTGCCAATGAAAACGCTCCAGCATTTACTCAGGGAAAAGTCATGATAACTGTACATTCTACAAAACTAGATGGATTGTTGTTTTCAATAAAAGAACATACCTTAGAAGTAGAAATTCCTTTCAATGTAGGATATTCTCCAGCAATATCTATTAATACACCTGAAGGTACTTATTTGGAAATAGGACCTATGGATACTGCAGAATTTCGTATTGATATCACGAATTTAGGTAATGCAAAAACAGAGGTACTATGTCAAGTATTGGATGCACCTGATGGATGGAGTGCTAATATCATAACAAATGTTGTACTTAATTCAAAAGTTTTTGGTTCAGATGCTGATACTACACAAACTATTTATTTCAAGATTAAACCACCATTTACCTTTGGTTACCACAATGATAGACAACAAATATCGGTGAAACTAACTCCTTCATACTTATGGGATCCTACTCTAGAAGGTAAAGTATATCAAATCGACTTTGTAGTTCAGAGCAGAGGTTTCTCAACACCGGGATTCGAACTTCCACTGATAGCTGCAGCTCTAATCGGTATTGCATTAATATATAAAATAAGGAAGAAAAATAAAGAATAAATTTTCTTTATTTTAAACTTTAATCATCAGTAGCTTTTTATATCATACTCATAATATATTTTAATACTTAATTATAAAAATGAATACAAAAATACCATAAAACTTAAATATATAATAAAATAAATAATATACAGGACAAATATAAATGGCGATAAAAATATGAATAACCAATTTAAGAAAGTAAAGATGTTCATAATATTCGTGATTCTTTTTTGTTCTTTGCTATTTATAATAGGTCCAACTGCTACTTCAGGACCATTAGACTCATACTTTGAATGTGAACCTGTAATAATTATAGAATATAATGAGTCAATTTTACAAGATCCAGTTATTCCATATGAAACAGCTACAAGAATCCCTATAGAAATAAAGGCAAGAATAAAAGGTCCGGGAGATGAGATTGTGTCTGATTACCTATTTAACAGTGGTGCATTCCTACCTGTTAAACTTTTTATTGAGGAAGTACCCGAAGGATGTCACGCTTCAATCAATCCACCTTTGTTAGAACTCAAACCAATTTATAAAGAATTTTCAACAATACATGCAAACGTATCACTTACAGTTGATAAAAGATTACCAGCTTTACAACAAGAACATATTATAATTAGAGTGGAAACAGCAAGATTAGGCTATAAAGCAGCAATACTTAAACGAGGAAATGTTACTCTTGAAATGCCTTTCTTTATTGGTTTTTATCCTCAAGTTAGTATTTTTACTCCAGAAGGTAATGTTAAAGAGATTCACCCTGATGAAACAGCAGAGTTTCCTATAGAACTTCAAAATTTTGGGAACGGGAATACAGAAATTAATAGTGAAATAATAGATCTACCTGAAGGGTGGGTTGCTGAAATAATTTCAGGCATTGTTCTAGGATCCGAAAATGTTGGTGGAAACCCTAAAGAAACTATAATTCTAAAGGTTAGACCTCCAATTTCATTTGGATATCACGAGGAAAGAAAAATCATACAAGTCGCATTAACTCCTTCTTATTACAAAAACTCTGAATATGCTGGAGAGCCACATTATCTATTCTTTGTTGTCCAAAGTAGAGGTTTTTCAACACCTGGGTTTGATTTTATAACACTGTTATTTGCTTTTAGTTTAATTTCATTCTTTATCTTTAGAAAAAAACAATCAAAAAGGAGGGGTTTATAATTACAAAGAAATGGCTTGTATTGATCATTTTAGGCGTTTTGCTCCTTCCATCAATTATATCAATACCTTTGGTTCAAGCAGCAGAGGAAGATGAAAGCTCTTCTTCCTTACCATTTATTAGAAAACTTCTTCAAAAACGTTTTGAAATAGGAACAAAGCAGTATATCGGAAGATGGTACGTCCTTCAACTAAGACCTCCTATTCCCGTACAAGCATATCCTGCATCTGTAGATTTACAATATATTAACGAAACTAAGATAGAAATAGGAGGAATAGACCCTATGACAGGAAATTGGACACAAATGGTTAGACTTGCTAACGGTTGGGGCTGGGCTTGGATGTCACAGTCAACGACCTTTTCATTTGAATTTGTTCCTCCTGAAGATGCTCCCAAAGATGTGTGGGTAGTAAATTTTGATCCTCGAACAATAATCATGTCTGCAAATAAGAAAAATTTAGATTGGCCTGGAGCCGAATGTCTTTTGAGAACAAATATGACTGTAAAGCTTAATCCTTCTGCTGATCCTAGTTATCCTACTCAAGATGTTGTGTTAAAAGTTAATATTATTAGGGAAGAGGTTTTTAATCCATTGGTCTTCTTAACTCCTCCAACATATCCAATTACTCATCGTGAAGAATATCTTGAAAAAACTAAGGATGACCCTCGAAAATGGTTTTACACTCCAATGGATTATATAAACTATACTCTTTTTCAAGGATGGGGTCTTATTCTAAGTAATCTACAATTAGAACCATATGAAAGAAGAATTGATAGTATAGTAAATATATTAGTAAAAGTAACTAAGGATCATAGAGCACAAATTCTATCTCCTGAACCCATGGAAATTCGGCCTTATGATGTAATGTCTATACCAGTAACAATCAAGAACATTGGGAGTCATACAGATACTTTCAACTTTAGAGTTAAAACCACTGATAAAAGTTTTCTTGTTTCTGCACCATCTGCAATTACATTAGAACCTGGTGAAGAAGGTCAAGCCTTAATTGGAGTTGCTGCTCCAAAAACATTCCAAGCTGTAGGTTCCACAGCTACAATAAATCTAGAAGCATTTTCTGTAGAAGATCCAAATACTGTATTTAACAACACAGTAATTTTGTCTACACAAGGTATTCATGTTTCTGGAGGAAACATCTACAATAGTATAATTCTATTAACTTTCTTAGTAATATTTGCAATATTTTTCCTAATTATACTAAGAAGACGTAGAGGGAAAGTTTCCGAAAAACCAGAAAAGCCCTGGGAGATTCCAAAAGAAAAAGAGCATCTTGAAAAATTAAAAAAGAAAGACAAAAAAGCATACAAGAAAGAATTACAAAGGATGGAAGAGGAATACGAATCAGCTCTATTATGGTATAAATATTATGTTTCTTCAAAATTTAAGGAAAGAAACGAAGATAAATTAAAACAAAAACAGAAGAGGATCAAAGAAGCAAAAAAAGAAAAACAGAAAAAAATAAAAGAAATTGAGAAAGCAAAAAAGGGAAAAATTCAAAGTAAGAAAGCGAAAGCAGAAGAAAAAGCTGCAAAAAAAGAAGAAAAAACACCTGAAATTAAAGAAGCAGAACCTGAGATCGAAGAAATTGAACCAGAGGAACCAGAAATTGAGGAGGAAACAACGCCAGTGGTTGACGAAAAAGAAGAAATGGAAAAGCGTAAAAAGGAACAAGTTCTCCTTAGAATCAGACGAGAGCAAGAAAAGCAAAAAAGGAAATTTGGTAAATAAACCTAAATATATATTTGTTAGCAATATTTATATACTTGATACTTTAATTATATAATTGGGGAATGTCATGTTATTAAAAAACAAGAAAAAAGAAAATACAGAAAAACCCAAAAAGGTAGAAAATAACATTTTTGCCAAAATACCCAATCTTAATAAACTTCGAATTATCGTTGGTTCAATGTTTGGATTAAGTACTTTAGGACTAATTTTAATTTTTACTAACCTATGGTTTATCGGTGGTTTTCTAGCGATAATCAGTTATATTTTACTTATTGTATTAATGGCAAAACTGTTTCTAGCAAAAAGCATATAAAATTCTTTATTAAAACAAAAAATTCTTTTTTTTATTTTTATAAAACAAGTGGAAAGCTTGGTAGTATAAGTGCTAGGAGTACGATTGCGACTATTAATAATAATACCCAAACTGTAGCATTCCAACGGATAATTTTTACTCCGTCCAATGGTCCAAATGGCAAAAGATTGAAGACTGCTAATATTGTATTGATTATACAAATAAAACCAATTATTGTGCCAAATTGCGTATCAAAGAGAAGATAATAAAGCGGAAATGTAACGGAAGCAATGATTATATTTGCTAATGGACCTGCCATAGCGATTCTCCCAGTTTCATGATACCTTGCTCCACCCATGAACATAACTGCTCCAGGAGCAGCAAATACGTATCCTGTAAAGACTGAGATAATTAGGGCTAACAATAATCCTAATGGAAAAAGTCTATATTCTGCCCAAAGACCGAATTTTTGAGCCATAAACTTATGTGAGAGCTCATGGAAAAAAAATGCTGTTAATACACCTACAAAAGCGTAAGGAATTGATCTTATTATTAAATCTAGATTTCTATTAAAAATTAAACCTCCACTTTTCCAAAAAGAAAACGCAATTGTTAATACAAGAATTGAAATCAATATATGTGTAATTTCTGTTCTGCTAAATTTACCGGGTTTACCTGTTTCTAGAGTTCCCTTTGGGAAGTACATGTAATCTCGTACAGGAATGTCATGGAATGAAGTGTAAATATCTCTCTTCTCAGCCATAGTTCCTTCTCAACTGTTTATAATTATATTTATGAAAGTTATAAGTTAAATAATTATCCACCAAGAAGGTTTACTATATACGGAAATGCAACAATTGTACCAATCATACTTCCTACATTTGCTAATGCCACAACCATAAGTAGTCTTATAACCCTGTTATTTAAGAAGTCCTTGAGGCTGTCTAACTTACTTAGTTCTTTAAAATCTTTTACGACTGGGGTTCTAAGCTTTGCCTCTACATATCCAGCTACCCATCCTGCAGCAATCGCGGGATTTAATGATGTAATAGGAGCTGCCACAAAAGCAGTTGCTATAGATAGAGGATGGCCTCTAGCAATAGCTGTTCCGACAGCTGAGCATATTCCGTTGATTATAAACCAGTAGAAAAACATCCACAGCGCTAGATCCGTCCCTTTAGTCATAACAGCAAAAACAATTAATACCGCAAAAAGAACAGGAATAGTATAACCAATGGCTTTTAAGAGGCTAAAACGCTTTTTTGGAAGGTATTCTAACTCTTTTAGATCTACATCCAGTTTTTTCTTTTCTAAATGCTTCGTGATACCTTTAAGATGTCCTGCGCCCACTACTGCAAGAACCTTCCCTTTTTTACTTTCATCGAGTATTTTCTTAGAAATATACGTATCTCTCTCGTGAATCAAAACATTTGTGGCACTTGGTGCAATTTTACCAAATTCTTCCATAAGAGCAGAAATGACATCCTGATCCATTAGTTTTTTAAGATCTAGATCCTCAAGTTCTTCATCCTCAAATCCTAACATTGCCTTTAGAAATTCCCAGGTAAGTCGAAATTTCTCCCTAATTCCCATTTTACGCCATGCTCTTTTAAGAGTAATAGAAATATCTCTATCAATCAGTGCAACTTTTAAACCAAACTTTTTTGCTTCCTGCATTGCAACAATCATTTCAGAACCAGGTTCAACGCCATATTCCTTACCGAGTTTTCTTTGAATGGATGATAAAAATGTCTGTGCAAGCATCAAATAGGCATTATTTGATTTCAGGAGTTGTGTAACTGGAGTACTTTCCCATTTATCTTTTTTAGTTATAGCTTCATGTCGCCTTTTACAAAGCTCAACTGCTACTATATCTGGTTTGTATTTTTCAATCGCTGCCCTAACTTCTTTAACACTATCTTTGGAAATATGGGCAGTGCCGATTAGTATTATGTTATCACTTACTTTAACTTCCAATTTATCTCCTTTTAACCTTGTAGTTTTGTATAGCTATATCCAAAAAACATACTTAAATTTCAGCCTCAAAATCTTCCACAGTAGGCTTGAAATCATCATAAGACTTTATTTTACCCTGCTCTTTTTGTATGGCTCTTGCTAAAATCCAATATACGAGAGCCAATGCCCTTCGTCCCTTGTTATTTGTTGGTATTACTAGATCAAGATATTTTGTCTCATTGTTTGTATCACATAGTCCTACAACCGGAATACCAATATTTTCTGCTTCATGTAAGGCTTGTGCATCAGCAAGTGGATCAGTTACAATAAGTAGTTCAGGTTCAAGAAAACCTTTAGAGCTGGGGTTTGTAAGTGTACCAGGTCTGAATCTGCCATCTAAAACCTGCATGCCTGTGTGCTCAGCAAGTTTCTTTATTGGTTTTTGTCCATACTGCCTAACAGATACAACCAAAATGTTACTAGGATCATATTTAACAAGAAACTTTGCGGCAGTTCTTATGCGTTCATCTGTTTTTTTAACATCTATTATGTATAATCCATCGTTTCTAACCTTGTAAATGAACTCCTTTATGTCAGCAGTTTTTTGCCTTGTTCCAATATGTGCACCAGAAGTCATGTATGTTTCTTCAGGTATAGACATGCCTTCGTCTTTTTTTTCTTCTTTTTTCTGTTCCTCTTCAGCCATAAAGCTTCCTCTTCAAACTATGATTCTTCGATTCTTTTTACTGTGATTGGTATTGCATCTTCTTTAAGCTCAATCATAGCTATATCAATAGGTGAGATAACACCTTTTGGTATCTTAATAAGAGTCGGGGCTCCCATTGAGATTTGTAACGCCCGGGCTCCAACTATACGTGCCTTTTCAAATCGAGTGTATTTCAAATTAATTCACCATATCTTATAAACAGTAAGGGCACCAAATACCAGAAACATTTAAAAAGCTTACCCTTAGATAAATTTAACGTCTGGTACCCTCTTGAGTCTCGGTAAGTTCAGCTGTACGATTAGAAAATTCTTCTAATGCAAGCTGCATATCTAGAGTAATATCCCTTAATAGTTGATCAAGATATTCATTTTTAAACTCTTTTACCCCATCTACATCTGAAAACAGCTTACCAAGGTATCCAACATCACTTTTGTGTATTTCGATATTATAAAGTGTTTCTTCCATATTATGCCCCTCTTCTCAGATTAAATAAAACGATGTTATATAAAAATTTTTTGGAATATTCATCCATTTTTATATCATTCGTTTGATAAGTTTGTTTATATCTTTACCTCGATATCCTAGAGCGCCTTTGTTTATATATGATCGTTTGATGCCCTCATATCCTTTTTTAGGAGGGTTTAGTCTGAAAATTGGTTTAACATTTGGAATATCCTTGTATTTGAATTTGTTATCAATGATTGCTTGACTGAGCTTATCTATATTATCATATGATGTAGCAGATTTTACGTAATCATTGGTTAATTCTTTGTCTCCTTCAAGCTTTCCTCTTGTGGTGATGAGCTCTGTAAGCATCTCTTTATCAATTTCACCCCATGTTATGTAATCCTTTGCAACTTGTAACATTCCTTTTGTAGTTGGGCTTTCTGGAACGATTGTGCAATGGTTTGCTCTTGTTAGATTTAAAAGTTGCATGGTTTTTCTAATATCATGGTTTATATTAACTGTTCCTCTAACGCGTAATACTGCATATGTCATTTTATTCCTCCTTTGGTTTTTCAGTTGGTTCAGGTTCTTTTGCAGGCTCTGGTTGTGGTTTTTCTGCTGGAGGTGCATTTACCACTGGTTGTTTTTCTTCAGGTTTTCCAATACTTCCTGATATGATTCCAACTTTTGCTATTTCATTTTTCATAACACGCATATCTGAGTTTTCCTCAAGTGCATTAAAAACAGCTCTTGCATAATTGACTGTTGTTTTTGTCTTACCCTTTGTAAAAGCCCAGCAATCCTTTACACCAGCAAGTGTTAGAATTTTTTTAGCTACATTACCAGTTGCAAGACCAATTCCATGTGGAGCAGGTTTAAGTGTTATTTCAACGGATCCGCTTTTTCCACGTACTGCAAATGGAACAGTATGTGGCTGTCCGCATCCGCATTCCCAAGACCCGCATCCTCTTCTTATTTCAATGATATTTAACTTTGCGTTGTCTATTGCTTTTCTAATGCTTGATCCAACTTCTTTACCTTTAGCTTGACCAAATCCTACAAAACCATCAGCATTTCCAACTGCGACTGTAATTAGGAATTTTACCCTTCTGCCAGAGTCAGTCATACGCTGAACCATATTAACGTCAATTACTTCATCATCTATTTCAGGTAGTAATACGTCAATTATTTCAGGTTCCCTAACTGGTAGACCTGTTTGTAATGCATCACTCATTTTAGTAATCTGGCCACTTCTGACTAATTTTCCAAGCTTAGTCTTAGGATCCCATTCTACTGGTTTTGGCTCTGCTCTTTTTGCAGGTCGCCTATCGCCTCTTCGCTTTCTTCTAGTTGTGGCCATTATTTGCCCCCAATAATTTTATTTTTAATATCATTTACAGCAGGTGTTACTTCTTTATCCAGATGTTTGCCAACTATCCTTTCATCGTTTGGTAGTTTTTCTTCATTATGAGTACATTCAACTCCAGCATCTGTTACTCCTTTAATTGAAGCAAAAATTTTAGAACCAGTTACAGGTGGATGTCGACCAAAATCAATAACACATTCACTTATACCTTTAGCCTTGGCTCTTTTTCCGGCTAATAATCCTGTTAGGTAAGCCGCTGGAGTTGTAGCTGTTGAAAATTTCCAGTTATATTTACTTACAAGTTCATTTGACTTTGCAGATACAAGAATATTATCTCCACTTTCTTTGTATTCAACGAATTGTATCTGTGTATTTTTGATTGATTTTCTTACAACCATCCTTACTTTTCTGGATCTAAGTAGTTTGAGTCTTTTTCTGTAATCAGTTTTCCCTTCACGTCTTCTTCTTGGTTTGACGCTATAACGTGGTCCTTGCATTATTGTTTTCCCTCCTTTAAAATTCCATCAGAAATCAAATGAGTCTGAAGGTGATGTTTACTTCTAAACTCACCACCTTTTGATTTCCTGTAATATTTGCGATAAGTTGTTGCGTCAATTTGTTTTTCTTCTCTAAGTGTTTTTAAATAAGTTCTAATCGGACGTATTGTATTTATCCAACGCTCCTTTTTAGGCAAACGTGCATACTTAGCACCTTTTCTTGAACCATGTCCACGTCTGCGGCCTTTCTTTTTTTGTTCTGCAACATTTTTTTTACGTCCGCTTGAAATGCCTTTGATTTGTCTAGCTTTGATAGCCTTACCATTAATTAGAATCCTGATGTCATCTTTTGTAACTGCTTTAGCAATCTCATCAAGCCGATCTTGATCCATCCAAACTCTGTGTACACCGCATTTTAGAAGTTCTGCTGCCATTCTTCGTTGATTCCTTAAATCAGTCATTTTGATAACCTCACATATTAAGTATTCTAACCTCTAATTCTTCAGCTTTCTTTT
>JAGMDE010000053.1 GCA_023128855.1 Thermoplasmatales archaeon
ATTCCCAGTCGCAACTATAAAACATTAAAATCATTAGTATTTAATTTATGATAAATTTCTTTTTCTCTAAAAATTTCAACATTTAAAAAGCCACACTTAGATAGCAATTCTAAATAAATGAATCCACCAGATGTTATTGGGCTATAAAACTGAGCGGCTTTAACATTATCTAAAGGATAAGTTTGAGATGTTATTTGCTCCGATATAATATATATTGGAATTGTTTGTTCATCATCAATTTCGATTTCACTACTTTTGTTATAATCATATATTATAGCAATTATTTTTTTATCATCTGTAAGATTACCAGTGAAGGGAATTATAAAACTGCCGGACTCAAATAGTTTATTTTGCTCTTTAGCACTGTTATTCATTTCTTTAATAATAACATTAATACTCTCAGCTGTCCAATATACTGATATTTGCTCCCTTAATAAATCATTGATCATATGTCGAATTCTACAGTTAGTTTGATCGATGATAGTGAAATTTCCATCAGTAATGGGCGATACAATAAATCCATAACATAATGGGTCTGATTTTTCTGGGATCTGTATATCAGCTATACATTGATTTATTGATACACTTAAAAAACATGTAACAAATATTGTGCATATCACTTTTTTATTCAATTTTTTCCTAAAATTTGTTTTTTTCGTTTTTCCATTCCTCCTTTTTTATATTACTTATGAATGGTAGTTTACAATTGATTAGCTTTATAGCTAAAAATTCCTAACAAAAGCAATTGCATCAGGTCCCGGTGGAGCTTTTTCAGTTTCTGTATATCCTCCAAATTCCACCTGCCTTATTGAATAAAACTGGTAGAAACCTGTTCCATTTGGTGAGTTAAACTCCCACTCCCAACCATCAGAATCATCTGAGTCTTTTTCATAAAATGTCCAATCAGTCCAAGTTTCGTTATTAGGAGAATATTTATAATACAAATCTAATGATTCAATACCATCGGCTGTCTCAGCATTACCTTTAATATTAAAACTAGTAGGTTGTTCATAAGGACAAATATCACTAACTTGAGATGGACCATATATTGGTGGAAGATTATTATCAGGAACTTTTTGTGATGCCCAAGCTAAAGACCGTCTGATGATGCAATAATTATAGGTTTTTTCATCCTCGATTGTTTCCTCATCAGGTGTAACATTAACCCATTTATAAAATCCTTCATAATGATTGTTTTCATTATCATCCTCCACATCTTCAATATGACCACCCCAATATACTTTAAATTCTGGATGACCAGAACATCTAACAATTCTCGCCTGATTATCATTTGGATAAATCTCAGCAGTCATAAAAGGTTTATTTGCAATATTTGTTTTAATAACTTTGCCAGTGTTAACCCAATCCGATGCAAAAACCCAGGCGTCCATTAAACGTCCAAGATCATCATTCCAATAATCTTCGTCATGAGGGGTTATAAATGCTTTTATTAACCCAGATATTCCACCTGTATACTTCCAATGATTGATTTTTGTAGTTTCATTATCTGAAAATTCTGTTTCTGGAAATCTTGCAAGAATCATGGTCTCTCTATCTGGTTTTTCAGGAGGAATAAAAGCTGGTGCACCAATCCAGGTTATCCTACGAGTTTTCTCAATGAGATCATCAAAAATTGGGCTATCCTCAGAAATATTACAATCCACAGAAATACCAGAAAGAGATTTAGCCCCTGAATTAAATAAATACTCAGCTACACTTGATGATAATGGAAATCCTGGTAATATCTGAGATAAAAAACTATTATATCGATAATTTATATTAAAACAAGAAATACCAAGACAACTTTTTTTCATAGCTCTCTCAAAAAATGTTTCCGGCTCATTAATCATATCCCCTGCTATCAATGCAGCTCCACAAGAACCATAATAACCACCGCCATCTTCAATGAATTTTCTAATTTCTTTTACCCTAACCTTATTTTTAGGAAGATTTGAAAAACCAGTATATACAAGATTCGTGTCAGCTTGATCCCAACTATAAATAAAAACATCAAAGTTACTAGCTTTCAGCTTTCCTTTTAATATATCTCTTGTAGAAAGCACTTCAATTGTAAAATAATATAATCGATCTCCTACCTTCCATTCGTAATTCCTTAATGGGAATATAAAAAATTTGCCACCTGAAGATTCCTCATTATTAACCAGATGATCATCATAAATAGCTACCCTTATTTCTATGGTATTGTTTTCTTCTGGTGATTTATTGTTGTATCTATTTTGTTTTACATCAGCTGAAACAACAAAAACACTGCAAACCATAATCAGCATAATTACTATTGTTAGGATTTTTAATTTCATATTTTTTCACCTATTTTTAAAAAAGAGCGCATAAACTATTTAACCTTTTTAGCACAAAAATCCTCACGAAAACATAACAAAGCTAAAAATATTCTGATATAAATTAAAAACAAGGTAAAAAAAATTTAATAGAATTTTTTCAGAGAACTATACTAGCTTCATAGTTATACCAACTACCTCTAAGAAGCTTAATTGAATTAAAATAAATTTGTGGAACATGAGAAAAACCAGAATAAATTTGGTTATAGAGTTTATGCCCCCTTGCTTTTATAAAAATTTCTTTCAGATTTGTTCTAAATCTGTATTTTTGATATTTTGCTAATGCTTCTTCATACTTCATGCAAATATTCTTACACTTTTTACAAATACTCTGCATTTCATCAATTCTACTAGATAAATCAGCTCTTAATGTTTCAATTTGTTTCACTATTTCAGTTTCACTTTCTAATAATGGATATGTCTTTTCTAAGATGGTGAGTGTTTTTGATGTGTTTTCCAAGTATTTAATGAAAAGATTGAGATAGTGCTTTTTTGGTAAGTTGATTGATTCAATACCAAGATATGATGGCTGGTCACTAACCTCCACATTTTTTTCCTCTGCTATTTTGTTAATCATATCACATAATAGTTGAAAATGTTCATTTAGATCTCTTAGTTTATCAATGGTCTCATTGATTTTATTTTTAATTTTATTGAAAATTTGTTTTGAATTACCTTCATTAATGGTAATATTTATTGTGTTTTCTTTTACTTTTAAAATAAATGATAGCGGTCTAGATCGGGATATGTCTGCTTTGATTATTTTAAGAGAGGTGGTATAAAAAATTGCATTACTGAGGGTTGTTCTCCCAATATGACTTTTATTTGAATTCTTATAACTCATTATCTCAGGATGAGGGCTAAAGGCTACAGCTTTTCCATTGCCAAAAGTTGATGAAATCCAGCAAGGAGTTCCGTCTATTTTACTATCGTTGGTATTATAAAAACGAGCAATAACTTGTACATTTTCTCCAACAGGTTCAATAACCTGTGGTCCTCCAAAATGTAAATCCCATGTTATATTATCTAGACGAAATGATACAGGATGTTTATCATTAGCAATTTTTATTTGTATTAATCCTAAGTATTTATCAATTTTTTCAGTAATGATATCAGCAATTGCATAATAACCAAAGCAAGGAAGATTAGGATTGTAAGCTATTCTTTTCAAATGAATGGTCACTGATCCATATTTTCTACCAGATGCTGCTTTTTCCATACCATAACAAGCACCAACATATCCTCCGCCATTTGCTATGAATTTTCTGACTGTGTTAGCAGCTTTATAAGCAAAATCCTCATAAAAATTGTGAAACCATCCTGTTTTATAAAAAGAAGCGTATACAGGACCTCCACATGCATGCAAAAATACGTTGAAGTCTTCATTATTTAGTTTTTCTTTAACGGTTCTATCTCTGAGGACTTCAAAGCTTAAGAATCCACATTTTCTCAATGCTTCTAGGTAACACACCTCACCAAATGTTATACAACTTTTAAATTGTGCTACTTTCACTTCTTTTAATGGATACGCTTGTACATCTAATGGCTGCATTAGCAAATATAATGGAATTATTAATTCATTGTATGCTGAAATTTCACAACTCTGATTATAATCATAAATAATAGCGATTATTTTAGCATCAACATTATTGTTACCAGTAAATGGAACAATGAATGAGCCTTTTTCAAAAAATATCTCCTCTGATGATTCATTGTCGATTTCTTTGATAATTGCAGATATATCTGTTGTTGTCCAGTAGACAGGGATTTTTTCTCTTAAAAAATCATTAACCATATGTCTCAATTTACAGTTTAATTGATCTTGAATAGTTACATTTTCACACTTAACAGGCGATGCAATAAATCCATAACATTGTATTTCATCATCTATGTATGGTTGGGCGATACATTGATTAATTGAAAGAATAAAAAAACATATGATGCTTAAAAGAGATGTGGCTTTTTTATTCAATATTTTTATACGATTTTTTCTTTTCATTTTTTCCAAATCCTTCATATTTATTACTATAAAATAGTAAAACTCTTTATCTCGCCCTGAGCTTTCCCTAAGCTGTTATATGCCCATGCATACCATTGATATGTTCCAGGTTTAAGACGAAGAAATGTGTAGCTGAAGGTTTCTATTGATTCACTTTTAAAAAATCCACAATATCTGTTTCTTTCACCGATAATATTAACATAACAATGACATCTTTCACCACCATCATCAATAAGCATTCCATAAATGGTAACATTATTTTTTTCAATATTTACATGAGCTGTTTCAACAAGTGGTTCATTACTTCCAGGATAACCATAATCTCCATCGGTGTAAAGGTAAATTTGATCTACATTACCCAGCATTTCGTCTGGTCCTATATACCAGTGCCAGCTATCATCATATTTGTCATAATGCCATGTTGCTTCAATATCTATACCTGAATCGCCTTCACAATGTTTATACGCAGCCCATATTATTTCTGTGCATATCCAATAGTCGTAATATTCTTCTTTAAAGAACGTCCCTGTATCAGGATTATATGTAGTACCGTTGGTATTAGGACACATCCACCATTGGTGTTTATGATATGGCCAATTTTGCCGATAACCAAATTGATAAGGTTGACCTAATTGTTTTTTAGCCCAATTAAGAGCATTATACTTTTGTGATGAACTAGCATTTTTCACCTTTCCGTATATTATGTTGGTTGCCCAAAGATTCAAATAAAAAATACCCGTATTTACAACACCAATTTTACATAAATCCCAACCCTTAGATCCATAATAAATCCATGGGAATATTGCAGATGATTCAATGAAACGGTTATTTCCTGCATACATTAAACCATGATCATCAGCATAACCTGGAAATCTCTCAATAATTTTTTTTTGATAACGCGTTAATAGTTTATTGTCACAAAAAACTAAATCTCCAGGTTCTACTATTTTTGGAACATAGAACTTTCTTGGTGTTAATGTTTGTGATAATTTATTTGTTATTGATCCTCGGGTTAAAAAGACTGCATTCATTCCAATAAGAATAAGTATTATTGCAAAAACCAATCCTTTTCTATACAAGCTATTTATCATTTTTCTTTTGTCTCCATTTTCATATAACTTATTGTTGGTCGGTTACGGTATTTAAGCATTCCAGCACAAAAATCCTCATGAATACAAGACAGAACTGGATTTATTCTGATTTCATTTCAAAAAATAGAAATTAAAAGGTTAGATTTTTCCAGCAATATAATCCTCAACTAATTTATCATATGATAAATCAACAGTTGGATCAATAATCCATGAAATGTTAACCTTGCAATTCCCTATTGGTAGTTCTATATAATCTTGATTTGCAGAAATAATCATATCGTTGATAACAACTGATTTTATTTCTGCAAAAAAAGGCATATGTAATATTACTGAATCTGGCAGCTCTCTCCAATTTGGTTCAAATGAAATATTAATACCATTATCTGTTGATATTGCACTTAGATTAACCATTCCAAAATATGTTGGAGCATTTAGGACTTCTATTTTATCACCTGGTTTTACCCATTCAGGTGATATTGCTGAAAATAGATGAAGTTTATTTTGTGATTCTCTAATCAACATCCTTCTAAGTAAATTATTAATGCTTGCAGAAAAACGTGCATTATTCGGGAAATTGATATAATAAGGACCAATATTCCTAATGACTAAGCGTACAGGTAAAGAAGCAAATGCAGTATAATCCCGAGTTGATGTAAAAACAGAGCCTTCAAATCCTTCATGGCAAGAACCAGTATGAAGAAGCATACTATAAAAATCATTCAAAACATTTTCTTGTTCACCTCTTCTTAAAGCTGTTCGAGCAATAACTTCTGTATGCCAACCATGAATTGCTTTACAATCAATTGACATTCCTTCTTTCATATAACATTCTCTGTAATGTTTGAATGTTGTATTTACCAATGGATCATATGGATCTAGTAAATTATCCCTGTAAGCAGCTAGTAGGTTATTCCAATGTTTGCCTCCTATCACATCCATACCTGGAGGAATTACACCATTGTTTCTTGCACTTGATATATTAAGTTGCTTAAAAAAATGATTCCGATATGCATCATGAAATCGTTGGAAATCTTCAGCAAGTAGCTTGCTCCCTGCTGCTTTTGCTACAGTAATTGCCCCATCTAAACCCATTAACGCACAAAAATTATGACCAGTATAATGTCCAACTAAATAAGGGCCGTCCGTAGTATCCGCAAAAGGTATAAGACCAAATCGGTCTTCTAATGTACCATTTTTTATCCAACCAACAGCCCTTGTTACATTTGGTAGGATTTCAACAGCAATATCAGTATCATTGGTTAGTTTAATATATTCCCCAAAACCTGCAAGTGCCTCCCCAATCTGTTTCCAGTAACCAGGGTGTGTAAACATATTACCTGAATCATCCTGGGTGTTTGCCGTATGACGAATAAGTTTTTGGGCCATATCAAAATAATTGTAAAAACAATACATTGAACCCATACAATCAGCAAAACTAACTGCAAATACGTTAAAATGAAACCTATTGAAAACTTGTGCTAATTCATTCTCAGAAATATTATTTTGACACATGAAGCTCTGAATAAGATAAGATTTACTAGCGTTAATCACTTTATCTTCGGGCACATTAATAGTTGCTCCTTGTTCAATTAATCCATCCCAAAAAACTTGCATTTTTTCAAAATAATCTTCATATTGTGCATTTTCTAATAAAGTTAGAGCTGTTTGATTTGAAGTATATATTGGGTATTGAGGCATTTTGAATGTATAATTTTTAATTTCATTGCTTTCTAATTTTACGTCATATGAAGATAAACATACAGTTTTTTGCCAATTTATACAAGAAAAAGTATTTTGATAAGATTTTCTTTGATTTTGTAATTTTTCTGTGGGTGATTTATCCCATAGATAAATTAGACTATTGTTTCTAGCTGCAAAATAATCATTCATTTCATATTTCCAAGAAAATTTAAATGGATCAAAATTAACCATTTCAAATGGTCGGTGGTCTATCCCACCATATTTGAATCCTAAAGCAAATTTTGTTTCTTTGATTGTTTGTGTTGGATTGATTACTTGAACTTTTATGAAGTTTACAGGTGGAGAGTTATATTTTTCATCCAACCAGTATTGAAATGCTTGAATTTTAAAAATTAAATCATCCTTTACAATTTGATAATTAATGCAAGGTAAATAACCCTTATATAGAGTCCAAATCCGTTGATTTATTTGCTTAAGATTTTTTCCAGCGAAAAACTCAAGTTCTGCCGATCCTGTATAAAGGTGACCTTCTGGAGTTATCATAGTTGCGAAATGTTGATATGGTAGGCCTATTTGAAAAACTGGTTTTGCCCAGTATGAAAAATATTCACTTTCATTGTCATCAGGAGGTTTTGTTGTAATTTTTTGGAATAATTCGCTTCTTCTTCTCCAGGATTTTAATAACATAAAAAGGTATATTGTTTTTAGAGTATTATTGAGTTTAATACGTATTTTTTCTTTATTTGCAAATATCTCTTCATAATCAATAAAACTTGGAATATTTGAAGAATTATCGTGTGTACTTTCTATATCATTTTTTGATATTTTTAAAATATCTATTCCAGATGCAGAATTTGTAAGACTAACTCCAATTAATAAAAATATTATTGCAAAAACCAATCCTTTTCTATATATACCATGGTTCATCATTTTTTACCTCCTTTTACATGGATTTAATAATTTGGTCCTAACGATATTTAAGGATTCCAGCACAATATTCCTCATGAAAATAAAAAAAGCTGATTTTTTAAAGATTTCATTTCATATAAAAAAAAGGAGGTTTGGGCTATTGTAGCCCAAATATACGTCTTAGCAATGGGAATGCATTTGGGAATCGTTCTAAAATTCCTTCAAGTCTCTCCAAGAGTTTTTGGAACAACAAGCTTGTTACTGCTCTGTCTCGTGGCATGTTAACTGGAAGTGTTGTCTCATTACTATATGCATCATTAGTATCTTCAGCTTTCACTTTTATTATATAAATTCCTCTAGTATTCCAGATATGGCTTACCTGCACGTTATTACCCGATGGATAATAAGAAGTTGTAGTAGAGTAGCCATCGCCCCAGTCTATGTGATACCTAACATCATCTCCATCTGGATCCACTGCATTTAATATGTATTCATATTCGGTTCCAGGAACTCCATAAGTTGGACCATCAATTACTGGTTTTTCAGGAGGGTCGCCACTTGAAGGTATAATTTCAAGTGTATCATAAACCTCATACGACCATTTGTCACCATCGTCTTTTACTTTGAAATAAATAGTATGAGTACCTAGCCTAAGCGTTGAAGTGGTAAAAGATGCTTCTGTGCTTAAATCCCCATCGATACTTGACCGCCAATTGTACCCGACAATATACCCATCAGAGTCCTCACCATGACCAATAAATGTAACAGGTTCACCTTCCTCAGCTTCTGGATACGGGTCAATGGAATCAATATATGCAGTTGGTGGTTCGTTACCAATTATTACCAGTGTGTCTGTTACTTCAGGAGACCAATCATTATCATTGTCTTTTACCTTGAAGTAAATTGTATGTGTACCTGGAGTGAGTGATGATGTAGTAAAACTTGCTTGTGTACTCAACTGCTCGTCGATACTTGACCGCCAGTTGTACCCAATAATATACCCATCAGAGTCCTCACCATGACCTGTAAATGTAACAGGTTCACCTTCCTCTGCTTCTGGATACGGATCAATTAAATCAATGTACGCAGTCGGTGGATCATTTGGAAGATCTATTGTAACTGTTAAAGTAGGAGACCAACCGCTTTCTGCATCATGAACATCTTTTGCTTTAGCTTTAATATAATATGTACCTGGGCTACTCCACGAATAAGAAGCACTCCCAGTCTGTCCAGAGTTATAAGGGCCAACCCATCCACTATTAGTACTATCATCCCAATCAAACCAATAATACACCTGATCACCCTCCGGATCACTAGCACTTGTAGAATAAGTATAAGATACTCCTACATCTCCACTCATTGGACCAGAAGGAGTACTTGGATCATTTGGAGGACCACTCTCTGTTTCAAAAGACCATATTGGCCCAGAAGTTGATGCACCATGACTATCCCAAGCAACAATCTGCCAATAATAAACTGTATTAGGATCCATCGTTCCAGGATCATAAGTGTTATCAGACTGACCTTCAGATACAAGCTCATCAGGCGTTTCATCACCAGCTTCAAAATAAACATCATAAGTGACCGTATCACAAGTATCTGGGTCTCCACCAGTCCAACTCAAATCAGCATCAACATCTATATCAGTTGCACCATCTGATGGATCAGGAGTACTTGGACTATTCGGTGGATTATTTATTCCAGTAATCGGAACAATATCATCATCTGGATCTGGTGGTGGAAGGAAAGTAACAACATGAACATAATTTTCACCATATCCTGGAGCTACTAGGTCAGCATGATAAGTTATTGTTTTAGTTGTCCAAGCAGGAATATTCATGATCCATACTATTACCTCTTCAGTATCATTAGTGTATCCATCAGGTTCAGGATTAGCTGAACCAGAGACGTAGTTTAATATTGTAGGAAGAAAATCAGTCACAACGACATTTTTTGGAGTAATTTTGGTATTATGCACCGAGATTTTAAATTCAAGATCAGAACAAATAGGAGAAGTTATGCTATTCTGCCAGGGATCATCAGGGTTTATCCGAACCTTTTTATCAATCGTGACCGGTGGACTAAGTAATGGCAAAATACAACCTGTCTTCACTACCTCTTCATACGCTGAAGAATTCTCTTCCAAGAAATAGCTACCATCAAAAGCGGGTACCGTTGATGATACTAAGAATATCACTAGTAAAAAAATCAGACTTAGTCTTACTGAATCATATTTCATATTTCTCACACCTAGAAGAGCTATGGCCATGAATATATTAAGCCAGTAAGGGCTCCACCATCTCCTGAAGGCCAAACCATTTCATCATGACATACATGGTTATCATCCGCATCATAACCATCTACATAAATACTCCATATTCTCAAACCAGGTAAACCTGTAAATACATAGCTAAAGCCATCTGATTGATCCGTGTCATTACCCTCCTTAATATCGCCCCAAAAAAAGCTCACGATTTTAAAATGTACACGTGCAATAGGGCCATCGTGACATATATCAATAAACAGGGTATCACCAGGTATCCATAAGGACAATTTTGCCGCTTGAAGAGCCGCATTTGGCTCATCACTCTTCGATAGAAAGAGATATATGTACCCGATCTCTGGTTCACAAATCTCACAAGATACTGGATTTCCTTGGTAATAAGATACCGTCTCTTTCTCATATTCATTGATACCAATTTCATTTACTTCTAACGGTTTTTCAATTACATCACCTTGTAAAGATGTAGCATTAACAGCAGGGTAAACCATTACCCCCAGTAATAAAACAATAATACCACATATGAAAACAGTCTTTATTTTTTCATCACCAGCGTCAAACCATATTTTTTAATTCATTTTATTTTTCATTTTTTCACCTTTTTTTTCCTTTCATTATATTCATATTTGGAAATTATCCAAACATTTTCTTTCATTCATTTACCTTCTGTGATGTCAACAAATTTTTATAGAGAACTGCACAATTCCAGCTTCAAAACCAATATCATTCACATTTTTTCTCTGGATTTCTTATCACCTCCACATTACTACTAGTTTTGAGTTTAATGATTTAAATAAATTCCAGCACAATAATCCTCATGAAAAAAAGACAAAGCTGGTTTTACAATAATTTCAAGTGTCTTTATATTTTATAAAACCACCACTAAAAAAATTTAAGATGATAATTCTGGTTATTATTGTTGCTTAGATTATAATGTCATATGGTTTTTTTGCTGGAGACCAATCAATGTTTATCCATGGACTAGATATTTTTCCAATTGTTCTTAATCCTTTGATAGTTTTTGGTAAAAATCTAGGTCTATTCCAATAATTTTTATTCCAGTAATTTTTTTTACATCCATTAAATACTGCCGAAAGATTCCATTTTAATTTCAAATTTCAAACAAATTACAAAAAATATAAAGAAAAAATAGGGTTTATAAAATGTAGGATAACCAATATTAACTCACAAGAATTTATAAATTATAACCAGCGTGTTTATACTTTGGTCAATAATAAAATACATTAGGTAATTATTTCTGAAGCTTTATCCAATACGAATTTATTTACACCATAAATATCAGTAAGTATAAGACTATTTCCATCATCAGAAAAATCATAATCATAACATATTGTAGGTGGAAATACTTTAGGAATTGTAATACATAGTATATTATCTTCTAAAGAAAAAGTTCCCCATAAATAATCTATAAATGTCGAATATTCTTGTATTATCTCAAGAGAATTATTTTCATAAAAGGTCCAATTACCCCATTTTCCAATAAATTTTGTATAATCAACTTGTTTTTTAGTTTCATCTTCTTTTTGCTCTATTACTTTTTCCAATATAAATACTTTTGTTCCACCAAACGCTAGTGTTATAGTTGTATTATAGTTAGAAAAATTACAACTGTAACAAATTGAATACTCTGGAACATCTTGTAGAGTTAAGGATAATGTATCATATCCATCAAACTCATAATAATAGTCTACTGATACTGTTTCATCCTTAGAGGTGGTTGTAATTGTTGCAGTATTATCATTATAAAAAGTCATAGTCATATTTATAATATTATTACCGCCGAACAATTCAGAAATCTCTATCGCTCTCCATGTCCCAATAAAATTTGTAGAATCGACTTGTTTTCTTGTTTCAGCTTCTCTTTCTTTTATCATAACAATTGATACAGTTCCATTAAACATAAGCGTAAGACGAGTATTATCATCAGAAAAACTATATTTGTAACAAATGGAAGAATATTCAAAAAATGGAGCAGATTTTGGAGCCATGCATAATTTGTAATTTTCATCAAACTCATAATAATAATCTACTGATACTGTTTCATTATTGTAATTGGTTGTTATTTTTGCTGAATTATCTTCATAAAATGTCATAGTCATATTTGTAATATTGTTACCGCCAAACAATTCAGAAATCTCAATTGCTCTCCATGTCCCAAAAAATTTGCTAGTATCATCTTGTTTTTTATTTTCTTCAAAGTATCCACTCATCTCAAAAAAAATCAACAATAACGTTAAACCAATGATTAATATTATACTAACTATCAATTTTCGATTCTGCAAAATTATTACCTCCTCCCTAGATAATATCTCCAACAAATAGGATTATTATTCCTATTACCAAACCTTTCCTAAAAACATTATATTTCATTTTTTTCCTCCATTTTCATATTATTACTTGTTTGTTGATTATGATATTTAAGCAATACAGCACAATATTCCTCATGAAAAACATTTTTAGAAAAATTTAAAAAAAGTTTACCTGAAATGTTAAGCACAAAATGGAATAGGAAACATATCTAAAAAGAAGTTAGACATATTATTTATAGTAATTATTAGGCCTTTCTCACGGCTTCTAATCCAAATATCAATAACTTCATCTGATAATTCTTTTTGGTATCTGACAAAAAATGCCCATATCATTTCTTCATCTTTTAGTACGTACTTTATTTCTTTGCCAACTTTTATTTTTTCAATTAGATCTATCTCTTGTAGCTTGTTTAAATGGAAATCTATTGTAGTGCGATGCTTATCCAACCTTACAAGATGAGTACGTAGTCCCTTCCAATATTTTGTCAACTCAACAAGTTCTTTTTTTGAATAAGTTTTTAAAAATGTGGAAGGATTTGACATTGCTTTTTCCTGAGCATCTTTGGTTTTATATATCTCACCTGGACCTGGGGTAAGTAATAGATAAATGATTTTGCGGGGGGCTTCTTGTCTTAAAAGATTTAGAATTTCTTTATCATTTTTACCAACTTTTTGTGTTACATAATACCTAGTATATCTACCATCAGCTCTTGTACTAATAAGCCCTTGTTTTTCAAGGAAGTTAAGATTATGTCTTAAACCACCGAATGAAAGATTTATTCTTCTTGAAAGTTCTCTCAAATGTAGTCCTGGATATTTCAATATAAAATTATAAATTTCTCTTCTTGTTTCAAGTTTCAAGATGTTTTCTTTTGAAATCATTTAAGAACCTTGCTCCATCCATTATTTTAGATAAGAATTCCTTATTATAATCTAGGAAGTCACAGTATATAAGTATTAGGTTAACAATTGAGTTTTTTAGATCTATAAGATTAATTAAAAAAACATTTTGTATCCAAAGAATGTATACCAGATAAAAACAGAGTAAATAGCAAGCATAAAAACTCCTTCCATTCTAGTAATTTTATGTCCAGTATATAAAATTGGGAACATTATTAGAGAAACAGCAAGAAGTATCCATATATGATTTAATGATTCAGCTATATTTGCCTGGAGTGGTATGAAAAGTGCTGCAACTCCAAGTATCATTAAAATATTGAAAACATTAGAACCAAGAACATTTCCAACTGCAATGTCTGATTCATCTTTGTAAGATGCCACTGAAGATACAACCAATTCAGGAAGAGAGGTCCCTACCGCAACCATTGAAATCGCAATTACAAATGCAGGTAACCCAAGATAGTTTGCTATACATACGGCAGATTCAATCAAGAACAATGCTCCAGCAACAACACCAATAATTCCTAGGATAATAAATGCCAAATTTTTTGTGGTCTTTCCACTGTTTATCTTTTTAGAGTTATTTCTTTCTTTTCTTGCACAACAGATAAAGAAGTAAACAAATAAAACAAATAATATTAGGAAGATAATTCCTCCAAGTAAATGATATTTATCTAATAGTCCAAAATAAGCGGCAACTAGGAGAAAAACTGTTGCCCCTAGCATAATTGGTGCTTCTCGCTTAATTATCCCCTTTTTTATCTTAATTGGTCTAATAATTGAAGCAATACCAAGAACTAGTAAAAGATTAGCAACACAGGAGCCAATTATATTTCCAAGAGATATCTCAGAATTTCCTTGATAAGCAGCACCAGCAGATATTGCTAACTCTGGTGCAGATGTGCCAAAGCCTACGAGTAATACGGATATTACCAAAGTAGAAACACCCAGTTGAGCTGCAGCTTTTGATGTTCCTTCTACAAGTATATCTGAGCCTTTCCAAAGGAAAATAACTCC
>JAGMDE010000054.1 GCA_023128855.1 Thermoplasmatales archaeon
TTTCTCGAAGGAAGTAATTTCGGGATATTACAATTTTGAAATTTTTACATAATATACTTATATACTAAAAACCTAAGTATATAACCATAAATAACCCACCAAATCAACCAAAAAGCATCTGTTTTTAGCCATATTTTACCGAAAACTATTCATTCTAAGAGTTATTATAGATTACACCAAAAATATTTAGACAAAAATAAAAAATGGTGAGTTGAAATGAAAAAGAAAAAGTTTGGAATTGTAGCAGTTGTTTTAATGGTCTTGTTGGCTTTAGTGCCTATAGCATACAGCATGCCATCGGGAGTAAAACCAGTATCAGCACATGCAGACAATTCACCCATATCTAGAGAAACAGATTTGGATGAGATATATGCTGTTTTAGAATTACATCAAGACGACATTTTAGAAATTGACAGAAGAGGTAATGTTGATGGCACCTACGATTTCGATGTACAAATAGAAAACAAAGGAGACGAATTAACAGAGGCAGTTACATGTGAATGGGTAAATGGTTATCAAGACCACGGGCCAAAGGTAACACAATTCGACATAGATCAAACGGTTTATGCCTATGTCGAAATACATGGCTCTGATTTATACGGAAAAACAGTGAAACATGAATGGTGGTATAACGGGGAAAAGAAATGGGAGTGGTCTAAAACATGTTCTAATCATTATACAGGCTGGGGAAGCTGGACTTGGTGGGCAATCGGACAAGCCTATGGCCTAGGTACAGGATACATAAAAGTATTTCTTGATGGAGTATACATGGGCAAAACCAATGATTACACAGTTGTTGAAGAAGACGAGTACGGTAATCTAGATGTCGAATATCCCTCTGGCGGTTATGTAGGAACTGGGAAACCAGGTTGGATATTTAACGGTGAGTTTAAGGTTAAAAATGTTGGCTCTGCTGGTTCAGAGCTTGACTGGAGGGTAAGTGACTATCCAAGTTGGGGTATTTGGACATTTAGTCCTTCAAGCGGCATTAATCTTAAACCTGAAGATGGCAAAGTCCTTGTTGATTTTTCTTTTTCGGCACCTGGTTCTATGGGGAGATACGAAGGAGATATTAAAGTAGAGAATAAAAATAACCCTGGGGATTACGTAAAAATGCATGTAATCTGTATGGTTCTTGATTTTTGTTGTTTTCCTGCAGGTACCAAGATAACTATGGCAGATGGATGTTATAAAAACATTGAGGATGTCAAGATTGGAGATTTAGTTAAATCTTTTAATGAGGATACCCAACAATTTGAAAACAATAAAGTCTTAGAGCTGGAAACACCTATACGGGAAGGATACTATAATCTCTATTTTGGAAGTAATCAACGAGTGAAAGTTACAAATGAACATCCGTTTTATACAAAAAAACTTGATGGTTCAATCGTCTGGTGCTCATTGGAGCCTGAGAGAACCCATGAGTATTATCCATATTTATATTTCGTACAACAATTAGAAATTGGAGACACAATATATACTGATGAAGGAACATGGACTGAGATATATGGTTGGGAGTACGCTGAAGGATCAATACAAACCTACAACCTAGGACATGTTGAGAATACAAACACCTTTTTCGCTGACAGTCTTTTGGTTCATAACAAGTGTTGCTTCACAGCAGGTACAAAAATCAGAATGGCTGATGGGACTACTAAGAATGTAGAAGACGTTAGGACTGGAAATCAGATTTTATCATATGACGTGGATAAAGGTAAGTTTATCTCATGGAGGGTTTTATGTCGCCCATCTCCCTATGAACAAGTATTCCAAATTAACAATGGATTAATTAACACTACAACACCTCACCCATTTTACATAAAAAAACCAGATGGTAGAACAGGATGGGGTGCGATGGATCCAGAATCAGCTTTTAAATGGTGTAATCTTCCTGAAAAACTATTGACATTAGAGATTGGAGATATGTTATTTACTGTAAATGAAGAATGGATTGAAATAAAATCAATAGATTATTTAGGGAAAACACGAACATATACTATAGATAGTATACTAGGTATACAACCGTTTTTCGCCAATGACCTATTAGTATATCAAGAACACAGAAGAATTATCCCTCCAATGTTTTATGGTTTATTTCATAGATTAATTTATAGATAAATTGTCAAAGGTAAATAACTCTAACTCTTAATAATGATATGTATAAAAGTGAAAAAAATGTAAAAAAATATGGTGATAAAAAATGTCAGATGTCTCAGTTGGACCTGCGAGTACAGCAGGATGTTGTTGCGTTGTAGGAATTGTAACTATGATTGTGAAAATAGTTGCATTAAAAATTCGACGTAAATAAAACTAATAACAGGTAAAGATTATCTTACCAAAAATACATTTTTCCCAGGCTAAAATAGATTGTAAACTACACATGTTTAAAAACATGTGCGTTCTAGATGGCTAATGCGCGCAAATTCAGTCATGTCACATCCAGTCTGCTATAGTCAATGATTTGGCGTTATATTGTTGTCCTATCTCTTCTTGTTGTTTCTGCTCATGCATGAGAAAGTCATAATCTTCGTCAGCCCAGTGCTTCTCCTGTTGTCTTTTAATATAAAATTGCATCGACTCGTTGGTGAACCTCCCAATATATTCATGGAAGTATCCATCGTGTCAAATTGAGTCGCCCCAAAGTTTTTCCTTAATTTTCATCCCAGCATTCTTGTCTGATTTTCTTTGAGCTATATCCTTTGAACCTCTGAACCAGATATGGCACAGTATATTTCATGGTGTTTCCAACGAAGAGATGATCATGCTCAGGTCCGAATTCATGGGCATGATAGATAAAACCCAGTTTTTGAGCTACTTCTCTATAGACTTAATCACATACTTCCTGTACCTTTTTGTTTTCAAATACCTCTCGCCTATATTTAAGTGTGATTTGGTAGTGGATATTACTAATTCCAATTGTTGACCTACTATGGAGTAAAACCATTGACATTTTTTCAAACATCTCCGAAAATTTTTTTTAGAGCCTACGTTGGTATAGAAAACAGCTAAATTCTCGTATTTTTAGGGGAGGCAATGGTTGTCTCCTCTAAAAAGAAATACCTTTAGTTGTCTAAAAATTAATGCAATTCATCTCACAGCTGAAGCAATGAACATTCTTGCGAAATATAAGTAAAATAGGATTTGTAAACTTGTTTTATAGTTTCATATTATAATGTTGTATGTGATAACGCCATCTTATTACATAAAAAATAATTTCATAAGAAAAGTAAGTTAATACTTTAAAGATTATACCTGCTGGAAGCACAAAAAAATAGATGATCACACCTATGCCGTGTAGAAATCCTGTCGAAACTCTAACACTGTTTTTACCAACCCTTAAACCAAGCCTTACTGAACTCCAATCAACAATTACAGGGACAGTAAAAAGCCAAGCTAATATGAATATCAAAATGAAATTTTGTATTTGAAATAGTCCAAGCCAAATGGGAATTGAAAGAATAAATCCTACTAAAAGTCCAATCCAAAAACCAAAACATCGTGCACAAGGGCAAATCGTTTTTCCAAAGATATCAAGTTTAATATAATGTCGTGGATTATGCTGAATAAATTCTAATATAATTTTGACAACACTTTCTTTTTCATTTGTTTTCTTATCCATATTCTATAAAAATAACATATATTACAACTTATAGTTTTCTTATTTTGAACGGTGCTATTAACTTTTGTATAATATCAACTCACATAACACATATGATAACCGTTTATATTCGGTTAGAATGTATATTCCTTTTCAGGAATTCATTAGTGAGTTATCATCAAGACTCATATGATTTTTTATCTAATCATAGAATGGCTTAAAACCATGTTTTTAACCTGAAAATCTACTTTACTGGAGACGAATAAATTTTTAAGCAAATAGTTGTTATGAAGCTATAAGGAGTTAGAAAATATGGAAAATGAAAAAATAAGAGGAATATTACCTCTCTTTTATCTTGCTCTTGGTAGTATTGTATTATATTTATGTATAAGCTATATTGGGTCTATTGCTGCTTATTCAATTAGTGAATCGTATACCCATGGTCTTGGTACAACTAATTCATTTGATACTACAGGACATTGGATAGGATTTACTATAACACTTATAGTAGGGATATTATTAATTCTCAGTTACTATGGATTTATACATTCAAGTAAGTATCCCAGATTTACGGGCATAGTTGGTTGTGGGGTGCTCATGTTGGGTTTCTCATATTATATATGTTATTATGCATCTGTATACGAAGAATCTTTTGTGGCTGTAGCTCCTCTATTGATTGCTGCGAAGTTAGGACAAGTGTTCTTATTGATAGCATCTATAATTTTATTTATTGCAACCTTAATTTACTGGAAAAAATTGGGATGTACCACTGGGAAGTGAACATGACATCCAGCAAACCCGAAGTGCCCAAATTCAAATCCAAACCGTTCTAAATCTCTGAACGCGTGTGCAGGTGTCTATGTGGGATTATTTTCTGAAGCAGTTGTATCGGTATTTGGTGTAAAATTCCATCGTGACCCAGTGTTTCTTGTGTCATGCGCTAGCTTTTTATAGCACCCGCTACTTACATTTTTCATAATTTTTTATACCCCTGTCGCACCTTTAAAGGGCAGAACCTAGTGGTCTGCCGCGTGCGACAATAAAGAGATATTGTTTGACTTGAGAAAAAAAGAGATGCGGCTTTTCATCTGCGGGTCCTACATTACACTTCGGACCACACAGTATTCCTAGCTGCAACTATAATAATCTAAAGCAAATTCCATCTCCAATTATTATATTGATGACGAGCTTTCTATCTTTCAATTTATAATTCTTTCCTTCTAAATTATTGGTAACAATGTAGAAACCAAAGACATGTGTCACCCCTTTGCTATTGGGGTATTGACCAAAAAACCCTAAAACAACGAGGTGACACAAATGATAGTATGTCGTGGAGAAGTATATATAGATAAGGCACACATAGATGTTTTAAGAGATGAAAAAGAATATGTAAAGAGGAGATACCAAGCAGTAGCCAGAACACTCGCTAAAAAACCTTTTAAGATAAGCAGGAAAGAAGCTGCTCAGCTGATAGGACGAGGTCTTCGTCAATTATACCGAATATTAAGACGTTTTTTAAACGAAGGAGTATCTGGATTAAGGTTTAAATCTAAACGACCTAAGACCTCGCCAAATAAGATACCAGAGGCTGTTGAAAAAAAGATAGTATCTGTAAGGAAATCTAGTGGTTTTGGACCAAGGCTCATTGCAGATATTATTAATGAAAGTAACAGACGAGAAGGTAGATCTAAAAAGATTTATCCTTCTCTTGCGTACAATGTTTTAGTTAGAAATGGCGAGATAGAAAGAGAGAAACGCCTTCAGAGGAAATGGAAGTTTTTCGAATGGAGCCGACCTAACCGATTGATCCAGGCAGATCTTACCAAATTTAATGGCGTCTCTATAATATCCATGGAAGATGACCATTCACGGAAAGGATGGGCGCTTGCACTCCCAAATGCAAATGATGAGACAGTCATCAGAGGTATGAAGAAACTTATCAAAGAGAAATATGATAATTTACTCACAGACAATGGTAGTCAGTTCAGCAGAAAGAACTCTGAGATTAGAAAGTATTGTGAAGAATTTGTACAGGAGAAACATATCTGGTCTAGCATTCATCACCCTCAAACACTGGGTAAGTTAAGCGCTTATCAAAAGGGATTGAAATGTTTTTTAAGACATATGCTAAAGGATTCAAGAGATCTATGTAAGATAAACCACTGGATAAAGGTATACAACCATTGGTATAACAACGGAAAATATCACACTGGCATTAAGACATATCCAGAAGAAAAATACAATGGAAAACGAGATAACAACTGGTATGAAAAGATAGTCAAAGCGTTTAAATTGGAGGATGTGTTAACAATCTAGAGAGGGGTGACATATCTCTCTGGTTTTAACAATTATTGGTAACAATTGGATAGAAACTTATATATAAAATAAATAAACTAAAATTGTAATTATCTAATTAAATATAAACGGTGAACAAAGTGGAAATGATAAATAAAAATGGGAAGGATTACTATGATGTAATAATTGTTGGAGCGGGCATTGCTGGAATTGAATGTGCCAAAAATTTAGGAAATACAGGGCTTGGTGTTTTAATTGTTGAAAAAAATAAGAATCTTGGAGAAAAAGTATGTGCCGGTGGAATTATCCTCGAGGATTTGGAATATATCCCTAAACACTTTTTAAATTTTAACTTTAGAAAGATACAGATCCACTATAAAGATAAAACTATAATTCTCCCGACTGATGGAGGCATTATTTCTACAATTAATAGAAAAAGGTTATTAAACCATGAATTAAAAGGTCTAAAAAAAAATGATAACATAAAAATCCTAACCGGTGTGTCTGTTTTAAAAATACTTACAAATAATACTTTGGAACTTAGCTCTAGTAAAAAATTAAGATTTAAATTCTTAGTAGGTGCAGATGGTTCAAATTCTGTATGTAGAAAATATCTTGATTTATCGACAAATAAGTCAATAACCGCTTTTCAATATATATTTCCTATGGAATTTAAAAATTTTCATATATATTTAGATGACAAGCTATTTGGAACTGGTTATTTGTGGATATTTCCACATAAAAATTATACTTCTATAGGTTGCATATCAGATAATAGGTTTATAAATACCAGGCAGTTAAGAAGTAATTTTAATTTTTGGCTTGAAAAAAATGATATTGATGTGTCAAAAGCAAGGTTTCAAGCAGCCATGATAAATTATGACTATGCAGGGTATAAGTTTGGAAATATTTTTTTAATAGGTGATGCTGCAGGTTTGACTTCTGGACTAAATGGTAAAGGTATTTATTCTGCTTTTTTGTCTGGACGGCAAGTTGCGAATGAAATTCTCCAAAAAAAGGATTTACCTAACCTCATAAAAGTTTGGCTTAAAAGAAAAAGACAGGAAGAAATAGATATATTCTTCTTAAAAAGTGTTTTTTTAAGAAATATCTATTGGTCAATTGGAATAAGACTTCTTTCTTTTTTAAAAAGTCGTATATTATAAATCCTATATAAAAAAATTGCTAGGTATTACAATATTTTTAAGGACATCTTCTGGGACATTTATGGGGACATACTTTTATGTCATAAGAGAAGATATCAAATAAAAAATTCATTTCTTCTCGATCTTAGGAACAACTATTATAACTTGTTTACCAGCATGTTTTTTCAATCCACCGATCTTTCCATCCTTGGTGACAATTTTTTCTACCATTTCTTCAACATTATCGATCTCAACTTTTTTCATAATTTCAGTAAGGTAATATAAATACATATATAAGACCTTTTTTAATACTTTTAATGACCCTTTAGAAACCTTTATAAAGGATAAATGTATTATAAATATGTTAGTATAAATTATACTAAATAAAAAAATATGTGCTAATAATAATGGCCACCAAAGTGCGCTAACACCTTGGTAGCCTGGAGCCATGATAATATGACTATCACAGCACCAAGTAAGATAAAAGAAGAAATTGATTATAAACTTTTTTCTAATTTAAAACCCGCCCAAAAAACAATCAACTTTTTTAACAACAAATCAGATTCATATTCAACCAACCTAAATAATGAGTTGGTGGGAGGTAAAGACCAAGAATGGAAAAATGTTTTAGAAAAATTAGGCCAAAATGTCAAACACCCATATCCCCCGATGAAAGGGGAGGTTATGGGTGAACTAGAATATATAAAGACATTAAATAGATTTGATTGCCCAATAAAACTAGATCCAAACACAGCATCTTTCACAGATGTTGGCATACACGCAGTTCTCAGACAAAGACTACAAAAGTCAACAGTAGAAAAACACCTCAGATACGCCCGATTTATGGAAAACCACCATTGCCCAGTTAATTTCAGACATCCAACACTTGAAAATTTCATAAGACACATGGACTACCGAGAACAAATAGAAAACGCAGGTCCACACGCCTTAATACACGAATGGAAAACAATGAAAATATTCCTCAAAGCATACGGGATACCAATATGGGATTACAAACCACCATCAGCACCAAAATCACACAAGCGTATATTACCATTCCCAGAAACCGTCTACAAATTTTTCCACTACAAATATTCAAAAGATGACTACGAAAACACACTATACCAATATCTATTCTACCACAGCTTTCTAATCGGATGGAGAGTACCTAGTGAAATATGCGAATTAAAAACAAGTGACATCATCCTAAACGAAAACAACACAGGATGCATCATAATCACCGAAACCAAAAAACATAGATCACAAAGAACACTTTTTCCAGGGAAACAACTACTATACTCAAAAAGACACAAAAGCTTCAAAAACTGGATAGACTACTGGAGACCGAAAGTAGCAAACAAACACTCAGGAGATGCACTATATTTACAACGCGATGGAAAACCACTTACTGTTCGAGCTCTTGGACATAAGCTAAGCAGATACGGGAAAAAGGTCTGGAAACCATTTCAACCTTATGATATGAGACACTGGTGCGCGGTATCAAGATTAATAGAGCAAAAAGTAACCACAGGTATCTTTGATGTAATACCTGTCAAAAACTGGCTCGGTCATGAAAAAATCCAAACAACAATGAACTACATACAATACGCAGAACAATACTACAAACAAGCACCATATAATTGGGTGAAGCGTGTCCTCAAATTCCATGAAAAAGTGGAAGAGGAAAACACGCTAAAACCAACAAACAGTCAAAAAACCTTTGTTTCACATGGAAACTCTCCGAGAGAGAGTAGTGGGCCAGGCCGGAATTGAACAGGCGACCTCCGCGTTGTAAGCGCGACGTCATAACCACTAGACCACTGGCCCTTTAAAGAGCTTGAATATAATAATCATTTTTGTAATTTGTTATAAAACAGCAATACTAATCTAATATCAAAATTTAAGTCAATTTATAATCTATCCATCTCTGATCTTTCTTGGAAATCAAATTCAGGTTTTTCACTTTTTAAAGACTTATTTGTAGCCCTTTCAAGTTCTATTGACTCTTGCTTAACAATATCGAGTAAACCAATTATTGATACAATTCCCAGCTTAGACATATATTTTCGGCAAGCATTTGTTAGCTCTAAATGAAGCTGTGATTCTAATTGCCTATGCTGATCAAGAGGTATACTCCCAATATCGCTTTGATCCATATTTTCCAACCAATTTATGTAATATTTAGCACTTTAAAATGTTATTTAAAAATTTTAACAAAAAATTCATAGACAGAAAAAGGTTAACGGTAAAGAATTAAAATGAAACTAACACCGCACGCACTGCATGAAATTCTTCTTAAAGAATTTGGGAATTTAAACTGGTGGCCAATGGATAAAGGGTATCATGAGAAAAATGGTAGCGATCCAAGGTATGAAATCATTGTTGGTGCAATACTCACTCAGAATACAGCATGGTCAAATGTAGAAAAAGCACTAACAAATTTAAAATCGCAGAATAAGTTAGATATAAACAATATTTCTAATATCAAAATTGAAAATTTACAAGAACTTATTAGACCATCAGGTTTTTTTAAACAAAAAGCAAAACGACTCAAAGATTTTACAGAATATCTAAAAAATAATTATCAAGGGAATTTGGATAATTTCTTTGATAGAGATATAAATACAATTAGAGAGGAGTTGTTGTCATTAAATGGAATCGGGCCTGAAACTGCAGATTCAATAATTCTTTATGCTGGCAACTTGTCAATATTTGTGGTTGATGCATATACTAAACGTATCTGTAAAAGATTACCATTGGATACTAACATTTCATATGAAGAAATTCAACAATTTTTTCAAAAAGATCTATGTAAAAAATATTCAAGCCAAGACATACCAAAAGTGTATAACGAGCTGCATGCACAAATTGTGATCCTCGCAAAAAATTATTGTAAGAAAAATCCAGAATGTGATAAATGTCCACTAAAACAATATTGTAGTTACAGGGATTAAATTACTTCAATAATTCTTCTACTTTGTTACTAACAATTTCTGCAGGAATATCTGGAAGTGAAATAAGTTGTGTCGTTCCAAGTTGTCCTTTTCCAGAAGGTTTTAAATTTATGAATCCTGCGCCTTCGATTTCCTTTATATAATTCCAAAACATAGTATGAGTCCTAGGTTTTTCATTATATTCTTCACAGGTTATTGCATAGGTTTTCTCAGCATCGCCAGTATTAACATAAGCAGTTCCATCTTTTTTGAGTCTCTTTGCAATAGAGTATAATGTGAAGAGTTGGTGTCGATCTAGATTCTTGAGTTTAGACTCTGTAACAACAGAATATGTTTCAGCCTTAGCAGCTCGAACATGTTCCGGTGTAACCATTTCAACATGTTGATGATCTGCAGCTATGCCTGATTTCCATAACAATTCTATAGCGAAACGTGCGTCTCCCCATTCAGATGCAATATCTGCTATCAAATCTATGCAATCCTCATTCATGGCATCGTTATGAAATGCTAATTCCACACGTTGTCTTACAATATCATATAATTCATCGCGAGTGTACTTGTTAAGTGACAGGGCATTACTTCGTTTAAAAGTACTAATTGTAGCCGGGTCCAACATTGGAATAACATCCTTTTGAGAGATTAAAAGAAGTGAAACAGGTATCTTTTCCATCGAAGACTCATCTGAAAAACGAGTAAGATCATATATCAAATTAGAGCCACTTTTTTTAACTAGAGCATCTGCCTCATCAAAAACAACTAATAACTGTGCATCTCTTTTTTGCAATTGCTTACGAAGAACCTGTAACATCTCTGGAACTGAAAAACCACGATCAGGAAAACGAGAGTCGAAATGATTTAGAACACCAAGTAAAGCCATTCCATCAGATGATCGTTTTCTACAGTTAATATGGACATACTCAATTATTTTTCCTTGCTTGCGTGCAATATTTACAATAGAGTTGCAAAATTTTTTTGCAATAGCTGTTTTTCCGGTTCCAACAGGTCCTTTAATTATCGCGTTTTGAGAAACACTAGAAAGCAAAGGTTTGAACATCTGAGCAAGGAAACGAATTTGTTCATCTCTATGTATCAATTCCTCAGGAGCATAATCAAAATCAAGAACATTCAGATTCTTTATTACCGATGATGACATTAGCTCGTCTTCTATAACATTACTCATCGATATCCGTAATATCTTGTTGATCATAAAACTTTATCTGAAAATTATACTTTATTGAGAATTATTTTAGAAAAAATGTTATAGACTAAAAATACATATGGATTATTATGGGGAGTTTTGTTACTTCAAAAGAATCGTTAGAGTTTCTGAAAAATACTTTCAAAAAATACTATACGCAAAACAAAATTGAAATGCCAGACCGTTTTGGTCGAAGAGAATATGCATTTGTCTTTTTTGGCGGTAAAGGGATGATGCGGCATCTTGGTTTTGAAAAGAAAACACATTTTACAAATTTTATAAAAGAAAGAGCCCCATGCCATGTTTATTATTCATCAGCTTACTATCAAAAACCAGATGCGCCGACCATGCAGGAAAAAAACTGGATGGGTGCCGAGCTTATATTTGATCTCGACTCTGATCATATTCCTGGTGCTGAAAAATTAAGCTATACTAAACAATTGGACATTGTGAAAAAAGAATTTTACAAACTTGTTGATGATTTTCTGCTCAATGATTTTGGCTTTGATAAAAAATACACTGAGCTTTATTTTAGTGGAGGAAGAGGATACCACTGTCATGTAAAAGATCCAAAAATCCTAAGTCTAGACGGTAATGAGAGAAGAGAGATTGTTGACTACATTACAGGTAGAGATCTGAAAGATTCTTTGGTTTTTCATGAACAAGTAACTGGAACAAGAAGATATGGCAGAAGAAATTATCCAAGTGGAAAAGCGTTGAAAATGCCTAAACCAGATGAACCGGGATGGAGAGGTAGAATAAGCAAAGGTATAATTGAAATTATAAATGAGATAAAAAAAAGCGAAGATCCTATAGAAAAACTTAAGGAATATGGGGTAAATGAATCTGATGCTGAAAAATTACTTGAAGATCTATCAGATGAAAGGGTTAGAAGAATAAAAGAAGGTAGACTTGACCAATCAAAGATGATTAGGAAGTTTTTCCTAAATAATGCATTAAGAAAAACTGCTGTTTCTATAAGTGCAGGGGAAACTGATGAACCTGTAACTTGTGATACTAAACGTCTAATTAGACTTCCTGGATCTTTACATGGTAAGACAGGATTTAAAGTTGAAAAATTATCACTCGATAAATTAAATGATTTTGATCCACTGATAGATACTGTTGTTTTACCAGATTACCCGGTCAAAATCGAGTTAAAAGAAGCAGCTAACATTAAAATGAAAGGAGAAGAATTTAATCTGAAAAATGGAGAACAAGAGATTCCCACTTATTTGGCTGTTTTTTTAATAGGGCGAAAAATGGCAAATATTATTTAATATAAGTATGGATATAATAGGTGCGAAATAGATGGAAGACGACGAAATAAATTATAGAACTCTTAGAAAAATTCAGCAGATGGAAAAAAATTCACCAATATTAACAGATTTAAGACCTGATTTTTATGATAACTTGTCAGAATATCTAGAGAGTCTTAATAATAGACTTGAAAGTGAAAGTTCATCTCAAAAACAAATGCTTCTAAAGGACGAAATACAAAACACAAAGAAAATTGCAACCAGTATTTATGAGCAGCGTGAAAAAAAGGTTTTACTTGCAGCGGTTACTAAAGCTCGTGGGGGAAACCCAGATCTAAAAAACATGGTAAATATAGAAAAAAATCTATTTGAACCTGTTTTAGAACTACTGTTAAATTCACGTAAAAAAATTTTAGAAAATGAGACTATAAAAAACAAATCAAATGATATGAAAACAGTAGAACCTGAGGAAGAAAAAAAAACTGAAGAAAAACAAGAAAATTCTAATCCTATTGTAAGGGTTAATCAGGATGTACCAGAGTTTATTGGGACTGATGAAAAAAAATATAATTTAAAAAAAAATGATATGATATCTTTGCCTGAAGATATGAGCGGTATGCTGTCAAAACGTGGCGTTGTTGAAAAGATAAAACAGCAGTAGCTCCGAATGTAAAAAAACGCCAAGGAACATCATTTTCTAGGAGTGAATCACTTTGAGAACCATGATTTTTACGTGATTTTTTAGATTTGTTTTTGCCAAGGAGTGACTGTTTTTCGTTTTTCCTGAGTTGAACATGAAATATTTTTGAAATACTAGCAAGATCTTGATAATTGATAATCTTTGATCGTTTATTTTCTAGTAGTGCTCGTAATGCATCTTTGTTTTTGTCCTCCAAATAATATACTGTTTTATGAGCCGCCTGAGCACGTTTAATCACTGGAAAATGCTTTTGAAGTGTATGAAAATTCGGGCTACACCGGTTTCTACAGTTAACATGTCCCTTCTGGAGTAGTTCTTTTAATAATTCTAGGGTTTTACCTCGTATCTCGGTTCTACCTGGATTCTTAGATGGAATATCTCTAGTATGATAATATACAACCTTGCTAGAAACTCCCATTTCCTTTGTTACCTGATATTTAGATTTACCACTGAGAACTTCTTTTCTGATTTTCTTGATAATTTCTTTTGGTGTTTTTCTTGGCATAAAATTGATTTTAATTGAGTGTATATAAAGGTAATTGAAGACAGGGTTGATTTGTACGACAATTGATGCAAAATATGCCAAAGATATTTTGAGGTCTTTAGAGTAATGCCTTGGAATACGATAGACTATTAGTTTTATAAAGAAAAATTTGATATATTATTTTGGATGTGGATGTAAATGATGGATGAACCCGAGATTGTAAAACAGCTTCGTGAAGAGGAAAATCTTGGGATACTTCATTGTAAAACACAGAGTAATTATGAGAAATTTGATACATCTGGTTCTGTATAAAACTAAACAATATGACTAAATAATATTCCATAACATTATCAACAAATAAAGACATCGGGTTTTAAAAAATATGGTGTTGAGATGGAGTAAAAAAGGCAATAAAATTTCAGAACATTGAACTAAGATGGAACGGAAAATGTTATGAAATAGTTGAGGGGGAACAACATAATAGAGTATCATCTGTTAAAATGAGATAAAACGAACATTACATATGTATAACGTTTTTTGCAGAAAAGAAGTTTTACCGAGAGATAGATTTTGATAAATCTTTGACTTTCTTTTAATCCACTATAGACAACCTAACATAATGAAGCAAGGCATGATATGCCATAAAGTTATCTTTGAAATCCTTTTCTGGATCAGATATGCTTCAAAGGACTTGTTTCACAACTATCGT
>JAGMDE010000055.1 GCA_023128855.1 Thermoplasmatales archaeon
GCTGAAGCATTAGCGCTTGAAAATATTAATGTTATTATTATGCTTAGCAGTAAAATTATTTTTCTCTGTTTTTTTATCATGGATAAAGGTTATATTTGATATAATAAATAAACTTAACGGCTGTTAATTATTAGCCCATAATATTCCAAATAGCATTTTTCCAAATATCTCTAATTTCTTTTACTTTGATATTAACTATTGTTTTCCCATTATCTACAATAATTAGTTTATCACCTGTTGTTTGTCCGATTTTAACATATGGTGTATTGCTCTTTTTCAAGGTTTTTTCAAAATCGTTTTGTTTTTCTTTTTTAACTTCTGTAATCCACCGGGTATTAGATTCAGAAAAGAGTTTGAAATCAGATCGCAAATTTTTACCAACTTTAGATAAATCTAAACTTGCACCAAGATCCCCCCCGATAGCCATTTCTGATAAACAGACTCCAATTCCTCCTTCACTTATATCATGACAAGAAGCAATCGTTTCTTTCTCAATTGCAGATAGAATTCCTTTCATACAATTATTAAGAGTTTTAATGTCACTTTTTGGAACTGTTCCATCATCATTTTTCATAATGTTGTAATACTCTGATCCACCCATCTCTCTCTCCGTTTCTCTACCAATAAGATAAACAGAGTTTCCTTCTGATTTAAAATCAGATGTTACACATTTTCTAATATCTTGAACAATTCCAATGCCCATGATCTCAGGAGTTGGTGGAACAGATGTTTTAACTGATTCATTATAAAAACTAACATTTCCAGACATAAATGGAAGCTTTAATGCTCTTGCAGCATCACCAAGACCTCTGCATGCCTCATAGAACTCTCCCATTTTCTCAGGTTTTTCAGGATTCCCAAAGTTAAGACAATCACAAACTGAATCAGGAACCGCTCCAACAGCTACAAGATTTCTACAGGTTTCATCAATTGCAGAAAAAGCCCCCCAATAAGGATCTCTTTCCATAAAACGTGGATTAATATTAGCAGTAACTGCAAGACCTCTAAATGATTCTTCCAAAGGCTTGAGAACAGTTGAATCTCCATGACTTTCAAAATTAAGTTTACCCTGCAAAGGTTTGATCACAGTGTTTCCTCTGACTTCATGATCATACTGGCGAATTACCCATTCCTTTGATGCAATATTAGGTAAACTTAGTAGTTTTTTTAATGATTTATTCAAATCTGGAATTTTGAAATCTTTTTCTTTATTCTTTTTTGTTTTTTGAACTGCATATGGCCTTTGGCAGGTATCATAAACTGGTCCTCCAGTAAAAAAGTCCATATCAAGTTCAAGGATTTTTTCACCTTTACAAAAAACACGGGTTATTTTTTCATTGATAACTTTTCCAACAACAACCGCGGCTACATCCCATTGTTTGCAAATATGTAGAACTTTGTCAACATTTTTAGGTGCAACTAGAAGCATCATACGCTCTTGACTCTCAGATACCCAAATCTCCCATGGGCATAGTCCTTCCTCTTTGAGGGGGACATCATCTAAGTGTATTTCTGCCCCAAAACCAGCATCATATGCAAGTTCTCCACACACACAGGATAGTCCACCACCGCCAAAGTCCTTCAAACCTTCAAGCAAACCTTTACGGTTGCATTCCAATGTAACATGAATAACAGGTTCCTTAGTAATTGGATCACCAACTTGAACAGCAGAACGACTGCTATCCTCACTGTCATCAGTAAGTTCAGCACTAGCAAATGTCACTCCATGGATTCCATCACGACCAGTTTTTCCACCGACATAAACATAAACATTACCAGGTGCTTTTGCACGACTATGAATCATTTCCTCTTTTTTCATCATGCCGATGCAACCAACATTTACCAAACAATTTCCTGTGTAGCCTTTATGAAAATAAACCTGCCCTGAAAGTGTTGGGATACCTATACGATTACCATAATCACGAATACCATCAACAACGCCTTTGAACAAAAACCTGGGGTGTTTTGTACCCTTTGGGACATCTTTTTGAGGTAAATCAAGTGGGCCAAAAAACAAAGGATCAATATAAGCTATAGGCTGGGCGCCCATGCAAAAAATATCTCGAACAATGCCACCAACACCAGTAGCAGCGCCACCATAAGGTTCTACTGCAGATGGATGATTATGTGATTCAAGGGCTGCACAATAATAATGATTCTTATCAAACTCAACTACACCAGCATCTTCACGAGCAATAATCTTATCTTCCTCAATTCCAAAAACATACTTTTGTAACGGAACCTTTGAGGATTTATAACAACAATGTTCAGACCACGCTTGCCCGAGAGCCTCAAGCTCAATATCATTAGGATCCCGATTTTTACCCTTAAAATATTCCTTAATACGTTTCATCTCAGGTAATGCAAGAGCAATTCCCATCTGATCACTAATGGCAACTAACTCTTTATCAGAAGCAGAAAAAAGATCAATTTCATAACAATCGAAATCAACATTTTTCTTCTTAAATAACCTGTCGATATCCACTACTACTCCCCAAATAACTATTTTTTGATAATTTCAATTTCATATGTATGAATAACTGGATTAGTAAGCAAACGTTGACACATCTGTTCAACGCTCTTTTTGACCTCATCTTTATTTTTATCGTCGATTAGAAGATCAACAGTTCTTATCATCTTTGCCTCTTTAACGTTATTAAAACCCAATAATTTCAAAGCCCTAAGAGTGTTAGCTCCCTCAGGATCAGAAACACCCTTTTTAAGACCAATTGTAACTTTTACTTCAAACATATAATCGCAGGCGAAAATAAGGGAATATATAGATAAGGTTATCGTTTCCGAAAATCAGATTTTATTAAATAAATCTTTAATTTTTTGTTTAAACTCTTCAACAGGGCCTTCATTAGAAATTATGACATCTGCAGATGCAATAACATTTCCGAGACCCCAAGAAAGTTCACGTTTATCTCTTTCTTTAATTAATTTAATATCTTGGCTATCGTCTTCTCTGCCTCGATTCATTGCTCTTTTATACCGGGTTTCATCAGTTACATCAACAGCTATTAAAATGAATTTTTCACCAAGTTCTTTTTCAAATGTTTCAATTTCTTCGATATTCCTAACACCGTCGATTACAAGTATTTTAGTATCTTTCGTAGATTTAATTTTATCTAGAGTTCTCTTAGCCCAGATGTCCATGCCATGTTCTTTTCTCATATTATTGGCAATAGTTCCAACATTTTTATCTGAGAGCTCAAGTCCTCTGTTTTTTGTTTCCTCCCAGATCATATCCCCCATACGAATTACAGGAATATTCATATCTTTGGCAATTTTAACTGCTTCACTTTTTCCAGAAAAAGGCATACCTGCAAAAGCAATAACTTTCATAATTACACTGGAATTTGCTTTATATTTAAAAAGTTTAAGATTTTGATTTCTTGATGAGCTTATCAAGAGTGTTATAAGTCCTCATCATATCTTCTCCTGAAATTAGGAGGTTAAATTCCTGAGAAGTAATCCATAAACTGAAAATATTAATGTTTTCCCATGTAAGAAACCGGGTAACATAATAGATAACTCCCGGGTCAAAAAGAAAATCTTTTGAAAATGTTAAAGAAATTACAACAAGGTCTTCAACTACTCTTATTATTTTCTCGTCAGAAAGTTCTTCAATTATCATTTCTTTTTCTCTTTGGTTTGTAATAATCCCAATCTCATAATTTGCATGTACAATATGAAAAATTAATCCATGGCGTAAATCCATCTTGTTATAAATTTCTTGGATTTTATTTAGTGTTTTAGATGATTCTTCAACTATGATATAGCACATATCTGTTTTCAATAATGTCTCTCTAAAAAAACCAATGGAGAATTGACTCTTTTTCCTCTCTGTTTTTTCAATATGTCTTCTTATAGCCATCACAATGGAGGATTTCTTCACTTTATTACCAATTGATTTTTCAATTTCAGGTTTAAGATAATCAGCAAGTTTGTTATAGGAAACAATTCCATGGCTTATAGCCTCCTGTAAAAAGAAATTTTGACTTAGGATATCTTGTACGGCTTTTGTTATAGTTGCCAGATAAATTCCCCCATGCTAATGTTTGTACTAATCATCTTCTGTACTATTAATAGCTTTTGATTTGATATAAGATACTGTGAGAAGTTATGCAGGGGGAGCGATTTGAACGCTCGAAGACCTACGTCACAGGGTATCTCAATGCAAGAAAACATGAGCGACATACTTTTTCATGCATGCCTAAGCCCTGCCCCTTTGACCGCTCGGGTACCCCTGCATATGGGACCCACTAATATATATGCTACTGAAAAATGTTTTTGATAAACCCCTTGTTTTTATTTATTTCCTGAAAGAAGTTTTTTTTCTCCATATTTTGCATAACAATCGGAGCAAAATTGACGTGCAATTAATGAATGAAGGTATTCTTTAACTCCCTCTTCATGATGAAATGCATCTCCTATAGGGATTTCGTTGTTACAGTTTGTACAAACTTTTGGAAATTTCGCTACTTTTTTTATAAGACATGTTTCAATTTCCATTTTTACCCCCATAAATCAATTTGTTATTATCTTAATAATCTTTTCCTATAGCTCAAAATAAGTATTAGATTTAAGTATAAGAAACAGTATTCCCAAAAGATTGCTCGTATATATGCGGGGACGGCTATCCATCATAGCGAGCATGTATCCAACTTTGGATAATGCCTATAAGGGTGGGGTAGCCAGGAAATCCCGACGGGCCCATAACCCGTAGATCAGTGGTTCAAATCCACTCCCCGCTATTCCATTTTTAGATAAATAAAAGGGTTAAAAGAATGGTTCAAAATGTGGTTAGGGGAATTAAATATAGGAACTTACCATTTCGACTAATGGTTATTTTATTAATCCTTGTCCCAATAATTTTTTATAAAGATTTCTATCAACATATTTACTCTCATTTTACTGGAACAATTCTAACTTCTGTGATAACTCATCAGTGGCATATTGTTTTGATTAATATTTTAATATTCATATCGTTCTTGATACCATTATCATTTAGAAGGAAAATAGATTGGAAAGAATACGGACTTGTTACAGCGTTTTTTGTTTCTCTATTTGTAGAAATGTATGGTATTCCTTTGACTATTTTATTTGCTTCAAAATCAATTGATGACCCTGTTGTTGGATTAGCGGATATTGTATATGAATTTGAATTCTTAGGTGTAAATATTGCAATGGATGTGGCAATGTTGTATGCAAGTATTTTAATTGTTATTGGAACAATTTTTATTATTGCAGGCTGGTACACTCTATATAAGAATATCAAAAAAGTGGAGTTAGTTACAACAGGTTTATACGCATACTCAAGGCATCCACAATATTTTGGATTTATTCTCATTATCATTGGTTGGCTTGTTGGCTGGCCGACTATTTTAACAATAATATTTGCGTTAATTTTAATCTACAAATATGTAAAAGTTTGCAAGGTAGAAGAAAAAGAGTTAGCGCATATCAAAGAATATCAAAATTACAAAAATAATGTCCCTTTCCTCATATAATAAGTAGAAAAATATAAGTTCTAATACATTATTCTTGCATTACGGAGAGACAGGATGGGGCTATTCAACCGATCAGATATTATATTGTTTACTGGTGAAGGTGTTAAAAGATTATATCAATTTTTTATTTTAAATTTCTGTATTCTTCTTTTTCAAATAATCGTTTTTGTTATTATTTTATTAGGTTATGCAACTGGGACTCTTACTGGACTAATATACTCAATTTTCACTTCAACTATATTTGTTGCTTTAATTGTGATTCTTGAAATTTTTGTTATCATTTGGCTTTTTTGGGCATTTACTGATTTGGTAAATGGTCGAAAAGAATTTGATAAACAACATGAAATAAGTGTAATTATTGCATCTGCTTTTCTTATTCCAAGTATATTTCTTTATCTTATTCAACTGGTTTTGTCTAAGGGGTTAGTAATTTCTACTGCTGCCTTTTATTTTAATCCAACTGGAACTTTTGCATCTATTCTTATGCAAGGTTCACTTTTGTTAACAATTTCATTTGTAATTCCGGTACTAATGGGTTTCGCTTTGTTCCTATTTATTCATAAACTATCTGTTACAACCGAAAAAGTTCTATTAATGTTTGCCTGTGGTTTACTTGTTACATCTCCTTTTACGATGTATATAACTGCATTAATTGCTTATTTCTTATTTTTCATGGTTTACAGATCTGTTTATAATAAGTTAAAAAGCTCTAAATTTAGACCTACAGATAAAGCTCCATGTCCTTTTTGTAATAAGGATATCCCAATAGAATCTAAGGAATGCGGCTATTGCGGAGCAAAATTTGAAGAAAACCCTGAAGCGGAACTTGATCCAAGATTGAGATTAGATTTACCTAAAAAGGAACTTAATGTACCTCATGGTTATACTCCTGTTAAAGGACCTACTGAAGAACAAAAGAAAAGATTGTTTAAAATAATTGGTGCAATTATTGCATTAATTGTTACTGTTGCAGCGGTGTTTCTTGCATTTCAGATGCTCAGCAGTGAAGATACATCTAGTGTTTCAGATGAACTTGTTGGAACTTGGCAGGGGGGGATGTTTAACGGCGAGAGTTATGCGACTAATGAAACATGGATCTTTTTTGCTAATAATTCTTTAAAAGAAGAGGACACTTTTGGGATAAGTTGGTATACATATTATACTGAAGGTGCTGATAGTCTTTGTAAAGAAGATGCTTCTATCCCTTTCTTAATGTGCTACAGTTATGGGTTTACTAATAGCGGCAATACCCTTTCGTTATCATTGGGAGGCTCGCCAATGTATCGATTTAATAAAGTCCAATAGCCTTAGAATTTCAATCCCAATTTTTTGGATTCTACACCTTTTCCTTTTTCAATTTTGCCTACAATTTTAACCTCTGATTTAGAATATTTTTTAAGAATTTTAACTGTTTTATCTTCATCATTTTTTGATACAATTACTGCAAATCCCATTCCCATGTTAAATGTCTGATACATCTCTTTGTCCTCGATATTTCCATTCTTTTGAAGAAATTTGAATATAGGCTGTGGTTCAAATGGATCATCAATTACAAACTTCACATTCTTATTTAATCTTGGGAGATTCTTTAATCCTCCACCAGTTATATGTGCCAAACCATGGACTTTTACTTTTTTCAAAAGCTCAATAGTCTCCTTTACATAAATTTTAGTTGGCGTTAACAAAGTTTCACCGATTGTTTTACCCAGGTAAATTTTCTCAGGAAATTTGTCCTTATATAATAAACCAGTGTGCTCAATGACTTTTCTTGCAAGAGTGTAGCCATTAGAGTGTATTCCGCTGCTGCTGAGTCCAATGATTATATCACCTGGTGATATCTTTTCACCTGTTACAATCCCATCTTTTTTAACATAAGCAAGACATGTTCCTGCAAGATCAAAACCGTTGATAACTTCAGGTAATGATGCAGTTTCTCCACCTATAATTGATATGTTTGATAGCTCTGCGCCTTTTTCTAAACCTTTCCCTATTTCCTTTGTTATCTCAGGTTTTGGATCATCAATTGCCAAATAATCTACAAATGCAATTGGCTCTGCACCAACACAAATCGCATCATTAACATTCATTGCGATACAGTCAATGCCTACGGTATCCCACTTTTTTATTTGAGAGGCAATTTTCACTTTACTTCCGACACCATCAGTGCATAAAACAAGGGCGTATTTTCCAAAATCTACCATTCCTGCATAGTGCCCACCAAGAGGTTTCCCAATTCCTTTCCTTTGGGTTTTAATGCTTGAAAGTATTCCTTTTATTGCTTTTTCTTCTTTTGAAATATCAACTCCACTTCCAGCATAGGTCATTTTTTTCAACTTATTGCCCCAATTTACATTTGTGGAAACACACATTCCTGTGATAAACTTTTTGAGTGAAAATGCCTCTTTGTTTAACCTCCAGTTTAGCATTAGGATAACATATGTTAAATAAAGGTTTTATATAATAAGTAACAAATTTATTAATGGACATACAATGGATAAGAAGAAAATCATAGCAGTAATACTAATTGTTGCAGTGGTATCTCCAGTGATATTCATTTATTTTGAAGAAGAGACAGTTGAGGTTAACAAGAAACCTGTAGTTGAGATTGTTTATCCTAGAGATGGTGCAACTGTTTCTAAGATTGTTACAATAAGTGGCAGTGCTTCTGACCCTGATGGGGATGACAACTTATTAAGAGTTGAAATAAGAATTAATGGTGAGTGGAATAGTGTTGAGGGTAATACAAAATGGAGTTATGAATGGAAGACTTATGATTTAGATGATGATATTTACACGGTTAATGTTCGTTCATGGGATGGTGCCGACTATTCAGAAATTGAAGAAATAAAAATTAGAATTCAAAACCCGGAGGTTATAGAATCTGATTCTCATAAGTGGGCAATTTTTATGGCAGCTTCAAATTTCCCTGAGGATAATGAAAGTAAGCTTGGTAATGGCGCTCTTAATCTTGCGGAAAAAATGGCTGCATATTTTATTGAAGATTTAGGTTATCCAACTGATAACATAATCATCCTTTTTGATGATGGTTGGATAAGGGGAGACAACGGTTATGGAGAACCATTTGAAACCTTACAGCAACGAAAACATAGATATGATATTACTTATGGTGGGGCTACAAAAGGAACTGTAGTATCAAGCTTGGAATATGTAGTAGATGAATCAAACAAGTTTGAGGATAGCGAAGTTTTTGTTTGGATTGCCAGTCATGGATGTGGTGATGATAGTAAAAAACTCTTCGGAGGAAAAATATTGGATAGAAGCGCAATTTTCCTTTGGGATGATACAATGTCAGATGCAGATTTTGGAGGTATTCTAGTGAGTCTTAAATCTGATAAAACCTGTGTTATCGTCGATGCTTGTTACAGTGGAGGATTTGCTGATAAAACAATATTTAACTTACCTGAGTTTTTCCTCCTTAAATCAAATATTCCTAATTCTGGTAGAGTTGTAATGACTGGCGCTAGTAAATTTAGACTTGGGTATGCAAGTACAATAGAGGGTCCATTGTTCTCCCAACTTTGGTTTAATGGAATTGAAAGCGGTGATGCTGATGGTTTTAAACCAAGTATTTTTGATATGGGGCGGCCAACAAAATTAAAAATGTTCAAAGATGGAAAAGTGTCTGTTGAAGAGGCGTTCTATTATGCAAAATATATTTTGAGAACAGATAAGGCACTTAAGGATTTCAGTAAAATGGAACCTCAGATTAATGATCAATATCCAAGAAGTGGACCTTTTGGTAGTAAAAAAGGAATGATTCTTGGTGAATAAGATTATATACAACGTTTTTCTATTTGAAATACTGTAATGAAGAAAGAAGCAAGTTTTTGGAATAAAATTGAAGATAAAAAAGTCCAATGTAATCTTTGTTCACATAATTGTAAAATAGATGAAAGTAGAACTGGAGTTTGTGGTGTCCGTAGAAATGATGAAGGTAAATTGTACACTCTTATCTATGGCTCTTGCTCATCAATGGCTGCAGATCCAATAGAAAAAAAACCACTCTACCATTTCCATCCTGGTACAAACGCTTTTTCAATGGGAACAGTAGGATGTAATTTTAAATGTAGTCACTGTCAAAATAATAGTATCTCGACAGCTGATCCACAATATTCACATGTACGTGAATTAACACCTGAAGAAGTTGTTAAGCTAGCAGAACAATATGATTGCCAAGGTGTTTCTTATACATATAATGAGCCAACAATTTGGCATGAATTTTGCTATGATTCTGCAAAACTTGTAAAAAAAGCTGGTTTGTATACCTGCTACGTTACTAATGGATACATTAATGAAGATCCGTTGAGAGAGCTTTCATTAGTTTTAGATGCAATGAATATCGATGTTAAGGCGTTTAATGATGATTTTTACAAAAAGGTTTGTAAAGCTAGATTAAAACCAGTTCTTGATACCTGTGAACTTGCAAAGGAACTCGGCATTCATATTGAACTGACTTATCTTGTTATTCCTACCTGTAACGATTCGTTTGATGAAATTAGAAAATTTTGTGGGTGGATTGTTGAAAAACTTGGAAGTAGTACACCAGTCCATTTTACTAGATTTCATCCTGATCATAATATGATGGATATTCCAGCAACTCCGATGGATACTCTTTTAAAAATATATGATATTTCAAAAGAAGCTGGTGTCTTATTTCCATATGTGGGAAATGTTGCTCATGGAGATTATGAAAACACGGTTTGTCCTAAATGTGGGCATGTATGCATAGAAAGGGTTGGTTTTTCTTTAAATCTTAGTGGTTTAACTGATTTTAACTGTAAAAACTGTGGCAATGTTATACCGATTATCACCGATAATTATAAAAAACAAAAGATTTAATAAGTGATCTAATATAATATTATAGTTTAATACACAATAAAAAGGAAAAACTTAATAAAGGAGTAATCATACTTATATTTATAGAAAAATAGAATTTAATAAATAAAAACAAGGGTGAACATATGAGTTTGAAAAAAACCGATAAAATAATAGCAGTAGTCGGAGTAGTTATACTAATCGTTGCAGTATTTGGAATTCTCTTCTATTATGAACCTGAAGATGCTGTAGACGGAGATGATGATGGAATGGTTACAAAAGAATTTGAAGTTTATTGGACAGATTATACTGTAGAAGAGAAAATCAAAGGTGATGCTGGGAAAAATTCGCCTTATAAAAAACCTATCAATATTAGCTTAGACGAAGGATGTGTTTTATCAATTGTTGAAATTCGAATTGATTGGGAAGATGATTACACAAAAGGTTTAATTTTTAACAAGGGTGAAGATACCTTAACCGCTGAGTTTACTCCTGAAAATGGTGAAATGCAAAGGCATAGTAAAAAGAAATCAGGAAATGAAACTTTTGTTTTCCCAATAAATACCATTATTCCGCAAAATGAAATCATCGAAGACGTTGAGGATATTTTTGCCGCAGAAGACAAAATTGAAGAAGATTATGCAGGTCTGAGCTCTACAAGTTTTGACGTTAGAATAACGGTGAAACCTGGCGAAAGCTTTTTTACACTTAGACCAATAAAATTCTTAAATTTCCTTAGAGATCAAGGTAACGGCTTTGAATTATTTGTTACATACAAATACTACAAACCAGATATAATAGAAATTCAAAGTGGCAACTCTGATGGTAACCCTGTTGACAATAACACAAACGGTTACACAGGCGCAGGTGTTTATACTAGCACAAATTACGCTTTATCAAAACTCTAAAGTTTAAATCTCAATAGGGCGCCAACGCCCCCTAGTCCTTCTATTTTTTTTCCTGCTTCATGCATTGTATTTATTATTGTAAAATCACTGTTATTTTGTTTTGCAAGTTTTAATAAAATCTCTCCTTTTTCTTGTCTAACTAAAATATCTGTAATTAATAATCGCTCTACAGCTCCATTCATTATGGCATTTTTTACTTCTTTCTCTCCGTAAGTAGCTAAGCCATCTTTTTTTATCTCTTCAAAGAGTTTTTCTATAAGACCTGTTTCAAATACTACTCTGTTTTCCTTGGTAATTTGTTCAACTACACCTGTTTTAATGGCCTCTTGAATACCATTCATCTCTGAACATCCAGTTCCATGTACAACACATTTTTCAAAAAGTGCTGGCTCTTTTTCTCTCCCATATTTCACAAAATGTTCTTTTGTAAAGCCTGGTCCTACTACAACAAGTGTTGAATCCTTTGCTTTGTTTGTTCTTACAACAGATATAACTTGCCCAAAATAATCACTTTGTGTATCTTTGCTTTCAAACATTTTTCCAGATCGTTTTGAATCGATATCTGCAATCCATTGTACACCGCTATGTCTCAAAACAGCTATAGTAGCAGTATCGTCATCTAGAGAAACAAATGTGATAATTGCTTCATTTCGTAATCTTACAGCTTCCTCAATACGTTGAAGCTGATGATCCTTCCATTCCTCTTTTACAATGGAAAAACTATCCATTTTATCAGCAGTAATATTTAATGTATGAAATGATCCTAAATTCTGAGGGCCTTCTTCTATAGTACCATGTATTCTAAGTCTGTCTGAAAACTCGTGAAATTTAACTTCAGAAACTCTAATTCCAAGTTTCATACGTTTTTTTTCTGATTTTTTTGATCTTATTTTGTCATCTTTTTGTTCATCTGTCCTAAAGGTAACAGCACGTACAAGATCGCCCTCATCAACAATATTGTATAAATGCCAGATATCGTCAAGATTCTCTGGAACAAGTTTGATTTCACCATGTTTTAAATCCTTAAAGATCACCTTCATAGTTCAATCCCCTTTGATTCTATAACGGTTACACCACCTGCTGGAAGGACTCTATCAACAGAATCGACATTTACATCAAATGCCTTAGCAATTTTTCTGGCAATTTCATTCTTTTTAATTCCGCCTGGTTGTAGTACAACATACCTTTTTGCTCTTTTTTGAATTGCATCTATAGGTCCTGCCATTATCTTTTTTTCATCTTGAATATCTATCTCACCAACTGCTATTTCAAGTTTACATCTATGATAGTTTCTTTTACCGCGAATAATAAATGCTCCTTTTGGAACAAATTCTCCACTTTGAGCTGTTTTACTGACTTGTTCAGGTAAAACCCAATATGCTTGGGCTTCAGCAAATTGCTTCCATGCTTTTGAATATGATGCTGCAAAAATACAAGCTTCCTCAAGAGTTTTTTCAGTAATTTCTATTATTTCATCATTAATTCCTTTGCTCTTAATAATGATACTCGGTGCACCTTGAATATCAGCATGAGCGTACCTATCACCTTCTTTTAAGTATTTTTTTACAACTAGATCATTGTTCTTTGCGTCTTTCCCACCTATTACAATGTTTCCATCACTTGAAATAAACCATCTATATTTTTCAAACCAGAGCAGGCTTACTTTTTTAATTTGCTTTTTTTCCGCTTCTTTCTTTTTTTCTTTCATATCTTCATTTTTAGCAAGAATAATTTGCTCTTTTGTTTTTTTAGCTGATTTTTCTGCTCCGTTCTTTTTACTTCTTAATTTTTTATTATCATCATATGCCTTTTCAGCATTTTCTGAGACAGTTTTTCTAAAATTTATTTTAATTTCGAAGATTTTACCAGATATATCTTTTAAATTCAAAATAAGTAGATTTTCAAGTGGATCAAACTTTTTTACGATGTCTTTTTCATTGGTCCTCTTAATTTCAACTTCTTTCTCTTTTAAATCCAAGATATCTTTAATTTCTGAAAGTAATTCTTCGATTTCTTGGTAATTCAAATAAATAAGATCTCCTTCTAATTTTTTTAACTTAATTTGACTTTCTAGATTTGTCACCGCCTCCTGTTGTTGTACAAGCTGTCTATTTAATTTCCCAATTAATTCTTGGGTTTTACTATCGCTCTTCTTTTCCACAATTTTTTGTTCTATGAAATTTTCTAAACCATTACTTAAATTATCAATATTTACAAATTCAACATTTGTATAACTTTCAAATTTAAAAGGCAAAATATCAATAATTTCACCATCTTTTTTAACTAGAACTGGATCAATTTTTTTATCCTTAAATAATTTTAAAAAGTCGGTAAAAGACTCGTATAATTTGGTAATTATATTCTGTTCAATTTCATCAATTTTCAATTTTTTATCAACATTACCCCTGATGCATATTTCTTCCGCAATTGGACCGCTTAGGTTTAAATTTACAGCAAGAGTTCGTACTATGTCAGCATTGCTTTCTTTTAGTAGATCTGTAAATTGCTCTTTTGATAAATTAAATGGATTTATTTGAGCTG
>JAGMDE010000056.1 GCA_023128855.1 Thermoplasmatales archaeon
TTTTAGGTGCGCCTGATGAGGACATGGCTCTTTCTGTGCTTCCTGCACATTCTTTGTTATTGGAAGGCAAGGGCTATGAGGCTGTCGCTCTTTCAGCAATGGGAAGTTACGGTTCAATTCTTTTTTGTTTTCTCTTAATTTACCCAATTCGTTTAATCATCGGCAATCCTCTATTTTTTTATGAAACCTTGAGAGAAATAATGTTGTTTGTGTTAATCGCAATTTCAATTCTTATGATTGGTACTGAGAAGGCAAAAATCGATGATTTTGTTAAAAAAGGCAAGGGACCTGCGTTTATCGGAATGCTTTTTGCCCTGTTTTTGTTTATTTTTTCTGGCATTTTTGGTATTGTAATATTCGAAGTCCCAGTTGATTCTCCAATCGGACTATCTTCGCCTGTTTTATTTCCAGCACTTGCAGGGCTTTTTGGAACTCCAACACTTTTAACCTCTCTCATGACAAAACCAGTTATCCCAAAGCAAACAATCGAAACGCCTGTTCTTGACAAAAAGACAAAAAAATCAACAACTTTGTCTGTTATAACTGGAAGCCTAGGCGGCATTCTTGTATCAATTATCCCTGGAATTACTTCTGCAACTGGGACGATTATTGCTATGAATGCTAGAGGTGAATCAAGCAAAAGACAGACAATTATTACGCTTTCAGCAGTAAATACAGCCTGTGCATTTTCTGTTGTCGCAGTGATGTTTATAATTCTAAGATCAAGAAGTGGTGCAACCTTGGCGGCGATGGAACTTATGTCAGTTCCAGAATGGACGGCCGCTCTCATGCCTGCAAACCTTTCATATCTTTTAATTGCTCTTTTACTAGGAGGAACTCTGTCTTATTTTTTAACACTTAAAGTTGGCAAAATATTTGCTAAACATTTTGTAAATGTACCTTATGCTCTGATTGTTAAATTAACAATTTCGATGGTAGCGATACTCGTTTTTCTCTTCACAGGAATAGTTGGCCTTATAATATTGATTGTCGCAACTTTTATTGGATTGCTTCCAGTAGAATGGGGCGTGAGAAGAAGTCATTGTATGGGAATATTGTTGCTTCCAATTATTCTGTATTTCCTGTAAATATAGTTTCCTCTACTTCTTCAAAAAAATTTTCAAGAGAAACGGCATATTCTTTTCCTACCAATAAAGCTGCAACTTCTTTTGTAACATTTTTTTCTTCTGCTAGTTTATTGATTTTTTCAGTAGCTTGTAGATGATCTAGTTTTGCTTTTTCAACAAGTTGTTTTATAATTTTATCTAAAACTGTTTCTTTTTCTACAGTAGGCTTTGCACCTTCTCTATCTTCAAAAACTTGTTTAGATGGTGCAAAGCCGATAGGCACAGCTATGCTTTCATAGTTAAAAGTAGGTTGAACAACTTCTCCCTTTTTTTCTAAAAGATCCTGTTTTAACGTCAAGTTTAGGAAGGATTTGGCATCATCAGGTGTAAACCAGTTTAAATCCATTGAAAGAGTGAGATATAGCTCGGAAAAACTTAGTTTTGCTTTCCCACTTCGTTTGAATAGAAATGCGATAATTATTTCAGGTTCTGAGGGCATTCTTGAACTCCTTTAATTTGTTAAAATCTACTAAGAGGCCTTCAACATTAAAATGCTTCCAATAGTTAATATTTTTCAATTCACCCTCATAAGAATATAGGATCTTGTTTGCACCCTTTCTTTTTAGTTTGTCACCATACTCAAAATTTCCTTCAATTTCCTCTTTTCTGTTAAAATTAACAAAACCATCAATATCGTTAAAGGGTAATTCTTCAGTAAAATCTATTTTTTCATAGATTTTGTTTTCAGAAATTTCTTTTATATCAGAAACTTGAAAATTTGGGCATAATTTTTTTCGTAAAGTAATATCTATGGCACCGGACATGATTGCATCAACTATGTCGCCCGTATCTCTTGGGCCTGAATCAACCCAAGAATCAATTTGACCTGCTAATCTTTGATAGGTGCATAGGTTTGGCTTATCTTGTTCTATGCCGTCCAAATCCAGAATATAAATTTTCTTTATTTCCTTTGCTTGTTTTAACAAATCTATAATTGAAATAGGATCTGATGTTTTTCCTGGATATATTTCCCTGTCTTTCATATATATGAGCGGGATAAATTTCATAATACGTCAAAAGGTAACACTAATAAAAAGATTTTCGATGATTATTAGAAAAAAGAGAAGAGAGATATTAGGATATTATCGTCCTAATCTTTTCTCAGTTTCTGCTATGTGTAATTTTGTTTTTATTACAGTATCAGGGTTCAATGAAATACTGTCAATACCACATTCAACTAAAAATTCTGCAAACTCTGGAAAATCAGATGGTGCTTGCCCGCAGATACCTACTTTTCTACGTGGTTCATGTTTATGTGCCGTTTCTATAACACTTGAAACCAACCGTTTTACTGCATCGTTTCTCTCGTCAAAGAGATGTGCAATAATGTCTGAGTCTCTGTCAAGACCAAGCGTAAGCTGTGTTAGGTCATTTGATCCGATACTAAATCCATCAAAGATATCAGCGAATTGATCTGCAACAACAACATTTGATGGGATTTCACACATAACATATACTTCAAGCCCATTTTCTCCTTGAACTAAGCCGTTTTCGTTCATTATAGAAATAACCTTGCGTCCTTCTTCAGGTGTTCTGCAGAACGGAATCATCGGTTTGATGTTTGTAAGACCCATTTCTTCTCTGGCTTTTTTTATTGCTCTACATTCAAGATTATACGCTGGTTTGAATTTTTCATCATAATATCTAGAGGCGCCTCTCCATCCAATCATTGGATTATTTTCTGATGGCTCGTAGAGGTATCCTCCAATTAGATTTGCATATTCGTTTGTTTTAAAGTCAGACATACGAACAATGACATCATTTGGATAAAATCCAGCAGCTATTTTGGCAATACCTCTTGCTAAAGTATCAACAAAGAATTCAACTTTGTCTTCATAATTGGCACTTTTTTCATCGATCTTCTGAATGACCTCAGCTATTTTCGGGTCGGATGCTGCTTTTTCTTTTAAACTATTGTATTCAAGCAAGGCAAGTGGATGAATACCTATGTAAGAGTTGATTATAAATTCTTCACGTGCAAGGCCAACACCATCGTTTGGAATTTGTCCCTGTTGGAATGCTTTCTCAGGTACTCCAACGTTCATCATGATCTTTGTTTTAGTCTGTGGGAGTGTATCTAGTTTTATTTCATCCATTCTGAATTTAAGCATACCGTCATAGATTCTACCGACTCCCTCGCTACAATCAATAGTTACTGATGAACCTGGTTGGATTTTTGAGGTTCCATCTCCAGTACCAATAACACAAGGAATTCCAAGTTCACGAGAAATAATTGCAGCATGACATGTTCGACCACCACGGTTTGTAACAATTGCACCTGCAATCTTCATAATTGGTTCCCAGTCAGGATCTGTCATGTCTGTTACTAAGACTTGGCCTTTTTTGAAGTTACCAATGTCTTTTGCGCTTTCAATTATATTAACATCTCCCTGGCCAATTTTCGTTCCGACCGCTTCACCTTCGGCGAGTAGATTGCCTTTTTCTTCAAGAATATATGTCTGCATTACAGCAGCGTCCTTCTGTGAGTGAACTGTTTCAGGCCTTGCTTGAACTATAAAAAGCTCACCCGTGTTTCCATCTTTTGCCCATTCAATATCCATTGGTTTTTTGTAATGCTCTTCAATAATGCATGCCCATTTTGCTAGTTTTGTTATTTCATCGTCATTGATTACATACTTCTTCTTGTCTTCCTCGCTGACTTCTTGTTGTTCAGTCCCTTTTTCCCCATAGATCATACGTTTTTCTTTAGTACCAACTTTCTTTTCAACGATAGAATTGAAACCTTTCTTAAGGGTTGGCTTGAAAACATAGAACTGATCAGGATTTACGGTTCCTTGTACAACATTTTCACCAAGACCGTAGGCACCGGTAATATAAACTGCACCATCAAAACCACTTTCTGTATCTATGGAAAACATAACTCCTGAAGATGCAAGATCGGATCTAACCATCTTCTGGACACCTACAGATATATATACGCTAAAATGATCAAACCCTTTATCTGTCCTGTAAGAAATCGCTCTGTTAGTAAATAGTGAAGCAAAACACTCTCTTGTTCTTTCAAGAAGCTCTTCTTCTCCTCTAACATTTAGATAAGTTTCTTGTTGACCTGCAAAACTGGCATCAGGCAAGTCCTCTGCAGTTGCACTGCTTCTTACTGCAACATCAACATTTTTTTCATAACGGTTCTCCATTTCCTGATAATGTTTTCTAATCTCTTGTTCTAATTCTGGAGGAATTGGAGTATTTTTAATTAAATTTCTAATTTTTTCTCCACGTTCTGCTATATTGTAAACATCATGGGTATCAAGATCAGATAAAATTTCCTTGATTTTAACATCAACCCCTGCTTTTTCAATCATATATTTATATGCATAAGCAGTGACAGCAAAACCACCAGGCACGCTAACGCCTTTTTCTCCTAGAGATCTAATCATCTCTCCAAGAGATGCATTTTTTCCACCAACAGATGGAACGTCTTCTATTTTTAGGTCTTCAAACCACTTTATAAATACTTCTTCCATAGATATTCCTTCCTTACTCTAATGTTTATTAATACCAGGTGCCGACATTACCATCCTGTATTAAAAGCTTACTATCCTCTATTTATATTAAAAGCTTTTTACTCCTCTAAAAAAACAGCAGCAGCAATAACTGTGGTCCAAAGCCCGTTTTTATCACCACGGGCTGTTTGTGCAATGCTTTGAGTTCGAACAAAATGACCACTCATTTTAAATTCTTGTTTCCTTTCATCCCATGCTTTGTCAGGGTCAAATTCTATACCAAGAGTTGTTGCAAGCATTGTAGCTGCAAGATCTTCGGTGTAATCTCCAATTCTTTTACTTGCTTCGCCATAACAATGATATTCAGATATGTAACCGTAAAACTCTCTTTCTTTTGGAATTGCCGCACCAACAGAGGCACTTACCAGTCTGTTCAGTTCATTTGTTTTGTTCCGAGACATAACAACATATGTTATTTCACCTGGTTTTAACTCTTTAATGCCTTTTTCTTTAGAAATAATTTTACACTTTGGAGGAATAATACTTGATACTTTTACAAGATTGCATTTTTCAATCCCTGCGCTTCTAAGTGCTAATTCAAAAGATTGTAATTCGTCTCGATGTTTACCAGTTCCTTTTGTAAAAAAAATTTTTTTTGGTACCATAAACTTCCAGGAATCAATATGATTTTATAAATATATCCATCTGGCTAAGTTTTCTTTTCTTCCTTCTCCTTTTCTTCTTCCTCATCATCTTTTGATTCGGATTGTATTTTTAGAAGATCTCTCATTTGTTTTTGAATGTCAACTTGTTCCTTCTGAAAAGTAACCTGTTCTTTCTGATATGCAGTAATAACATTTCCTTGTACCATCTCTTCTACTAATTTTTTCACTTTTTTGTAGGGATATACTCCATGCAGCTCAAAGTAACTTCTTGCCATTGGGTCTTGTACCTCTTTTCCTCCGCCAATAGCACCAAATAACTTTGCCTTTTTACTCCCAATTATTATCCCCCCAGCAGCCATTGATTTCTCACTTCCTAATCCAAATCCAGACTGGCTTATTGGGGTAATAGTACCAAAACCAAAAATTTGACCTATGATTCCTTGTTTAGCATTTATATCTGTTATTTTGTCATATCTTAGTGTCCTTTCGTTTTTTGTTATGATTCCGCCTTTGAAGACTATCCGTTGGTTTGATATGATATATCTATGAGATCTACGATAAACTTCTACTGTAACAAAACCAGCAATTGACATAAATAAGGTATAAACAGGCGCAAAAATTCCAATACTGTCATGTAAATTAAGTAAAAAGACAAGGCCTACACCACTAGCAAAAATGGCAAGATAAAGAATAAATATGATCCATCTAACTGTGAATAGAGATGCAATAACTCCGGCTAATAAAAGCCCTATTCCCCAAAACAATAATGACCATATTGGGGTATCAATAAAGAAGCTACTCCATTCAGAAATATTTACAATCCAACCGAAAACAATTCCCCAAATAACCAAATAGATACTAAGCGCCTGGTATCTCATGAATGATAATGGGTGAGGTGATAATACTCTCTCGACTTTCTCATTTTTTAAACGCTCGTCATCCTTCATCTGCTTCGCCCTTGCTTTTTTTCTTTGACATTTTTATCTTTCTCGTGGATTTAAGTTTATTGGTTTTGTATTTCAATAATAAAAATGTAACTAATGCTGTTAGACTTGCCATCAACAACAGTGAAATAAAATTTGTATTCTCTAGTGGAACATAAAAAAACAATACACGTGCCGATATGTAAGAAACCGGCATCACAAGATATGGTATAAACTTCCATATCCCTGGTATTTCATCTGTAGTTTTAATTAAAAATAAAAGGATGTTGGCAATGATAATTGCTACTATTGATATGATTGATACCCAACCTAATATTGAAAACAAGGCTACGAACCAATCCCCATTGAAAAATAATGATATATAGAAAAATATGTATGCTGCCATAAACAAAATTATCAGATATAACGGCTTATGTGTGATTAGCGACCAGATGTTTTTCAAATCATATAACATGTCAACTTTTTCTTGCTTTTTTTCACCTATGTAACTTGGTCGCATTCCCATTCCTAAGAATATTAAAAGTAGCAGAAAGCCAAAGTGGCCAGGATGTAACAAATCTATGTTGAAGAGAAACCCAAAGAAACCCTCTGCAAAAGCATGAAGGCTTGCGCCAAATGTCATAATTTGGCCCGCGAAGGTATATTTCAACTCTATGAGCGGTGACGGTGTTATTATCTCAAAATTTACTGGCGAAAAAAACAGGAAGACTAAAAGTAAAAACGCAGGTAAGAAGAAGGGCCCAATAAATAGAAATGCATTTGCAATCCATTCAAATATGCCTTTTTTTTCTTTTTTTGGTGCGACTCTTCCATAATTTACACTGATGTAAAAATCTGATATACCGCTTTTTGTTATAGTGTATCCTAAAGCATGACATACTGATTGAAACAATATTCCTAGAAAGTTGGTAAATCTGCATAATGGCTCATGTTTAGGTCTAATTTTTGATAAAAGAATTTTTTCACTTTCAATAAATAGTAATTGTATAAACCAAAATAGCAACACACCTAGTATTGGCGCTAAAGGTGCAAATACAACAATATCAATAGGTGAGCCTTCCATCTCTCTCCAATGTAGGAAAGATGTTCTTTATATAAAATCTTGTGTTTTAAGTTATTTCTATTCTTGATATTTCAAAATAGAACAAAAACACAGCAAATAATACATTTTGTCAGTAGTCCCGAAGGTAAAAATCTACGAAGGAATGAACATTTAACAGGAGAGAAATTAGCAAAAGGACTAAACGGTTTTTGACATGTTTGCTGATGTGAATCTGAGAAGGAAAGTGCATCGGAAACGTTTCATTTGTTTTCAAAAAGAAAAAAATAGAAAGCTTGGTATGACACTGTCAGAAAGATTCTGTATAATATAGCGTTGGGGAATTTAGGTGTTTTTTTCTTCGAGAAATGAAGTTGAGATAACAGATAAAAATTTTATACATATTAATATATAATACATATACTTGAAGGCTTTTATCTATAATATATTTGATTTCACTTTTTCCCCATAAATACTATACTTACATAACCAACACTTTGGTTTGGGGGTCTAGAATTTGGGGAGGTAAAAAATATGAAAAAGAAAAATAGTTTGTTTATAAAATCATTTTTTTACCAGTCTAGCCCCCTCACACGTATAATGGAATCGTTTTTTAGTAAATAAAGGTAACCTTTTACAAAATGTTAATTGTAATGGTTTCATTTCTTACAAAATGTTAAATAAACAATCATTAATTATAAGTACAAGCAGAGCTTAATTCATGCTTATGAGACGAACTACATGTGAGTATATGATGTGGAACGGGTTGCCCGTGATTAGAAAGGGAATTGCAGAGAGTATGATTATTGATTTTGGATTAAATCAAAAAGAAGCAGCAGGGAAACTAGGACTTACACCTGCTGCAGTATGTCAGTACGTATCAAAAAAACGTGGTAAGATTGAAATTTCAGATGAATTTGTTCTAAAAGAAATAAAGACATCTGCAGGAAATATAATTGAAAACGGAGGTGGATCTATCCTTTCAGAAACCTGTAGAATTTGTAAACTTCTTAGATCCAGCCGTCAATTTTCTCTCGTTCGTCCATCATGTGATGAGTAGTAAAACAAAAATTTAATAACAAAATGTGAATATTCTTAACGATAAAAATGGCAAAAAGTAAAAAAGAAATAAGTAGCAATGCTAGAAAAATACTAGATGCAATAGAGGGAAATGCATGGCAGTCCTCGATTGAGATTAGTGAAAAAACAGGGTTGTCACGTCAGACAGTGCAGAAAACAATCCGTAAGTTAGAGAAGGAGCATGTGATCTGGGGTTATCAAGTCATAGTTGATGAAGAAAAAAAGGGTTTTTCGAACTATTTGGTGCTTATTAAAAGAACAATCAAACCAATAGATGAAAATTTAGCTGATAAAATCATTTCAAGAAAAATAGAGGAGACAGCATCAAACATAGGGGTTATAATTGTAACTAGTTTATACTGTCATGGTAGCTACGACTGGATTATATCTTTCATGGCTACAGATATTAGGCACGCAAAGAGATTTACTGAACAAGTTAAAACCACGTATAGTGAGTATATTGCTGATGTACAGCTCTTAGATATTCTGTTTTTTGTTAAGAAACAAGGGTTTTTAAACCCAGATATTGACAAGTTAAAAGAATTTGTATAACAATTATCTTGTTTGTAAAATTAAGGAAATACACCGTGAGATCAACACCATAGATTCAATACCGTCAGATTAAATAGAATCTCTTTTAAAATCCTATTCAACAGAACCGTTCCAGAGAACTAACTATCTAATCTTCCCATCTGGGTTTTACCCATGACTCCATAAATCTCTCTGTAAGCTCAGGTCTTGCATATGTTATATCTGTAATTGTAATAACCCCTACTATATCATTATCAGAGAGAACAGGGAGTTTTTTGATTTTATATTTTCTCATTATCTCTGACGCCTTTTCTAATGTTTCTACGGTAGATGCTAAGGTAAAAAAATGCCAAAGAAACGTGCTCCAACGGGAAGGAAACATTGAAAACCTCTCGGGAAAAAGATTAGTTTTTCATAATGAAAAATGCTAAGGAGAACAAATAGTTAGTTAAAAAGGTAAAAAAATGAGAAAGAACGAGCAGTCAACAGGATGGAAAATGGCAAAAGGACCAATGATTCTTTCATGCCTTATTAAAACAAAATTTGCGAAAGAAAAGCGTTTATGTATAAAAAATCAAAAAAACATTATTATACCTATAGTTAAATTCAGTAACCTATAAAGAAGAATTTAATATTAGATGATATGGCTGTTCTGCACATATGTGTGTTGAGCGCTTCGAGTCGTTAAATGAAAAATTGGAGGAAGATAATGGACGAAGGTGACATCTTTGATTTTTTTATCGATAAAATCTGTGAAGCTTTAGAAAAAAGGACATTCGAGGAAATTAGATTTTGGTCTGGTTCTGCCTGTGATCATTGTGGTATATATATGAAAATACCGAATTTGAAGGGCAAACCAATTCTCATTACAATACCTATTGAATATAGCGATTCCCCTGTTTATAGTTATAATAGTGTATCAAAGATTGAAATTGCAGATATACAGATATGGAAACATAATCTTTCATTTTCACGAAAAAGAAAGTTCAAAAGATTAGAAAAGTTAGCTATTCAAGCATTTTTGGAGGAAAGAGAAAGAAAACATACTCAGGCAGAAAGTGAAGGGCAAAAACACTATGAAAATATTATAGGGTAATAGAACCGATATTAGATCAAGAGACAATAAAAAAAACTAGCAAGAAAAGAAGGAAGATGTGAAGATTGTAGATATTCCGAACCAGAGGAAGACATGAAAGGCGGTAGATGCCATAGGTATCCACCAAAGCAACTCTTTGATGGTTATCCATGGGTTAACCCAGAAGACTGGTGTAGTGCATATGAATCAAAATTATAAATAAAAAACGTTTAGTAATAATGGGAGAGAAAATAATTAATCGTCTATCTGGCCTGTACCATTACAAGCAGGACATACACCAGACCCATCACATCTTGCACAATCTAAATTCTCTAGTATAGCAACAATTTCTCCTGTTCCTCCACAACGGCTACATTCGCCGTTTCCTCCACAACTTGCGCATTCTGCCATGTTTCATCGGATTGTTTATAGGTTAACAAAATTTGTGTAAAGTAAATTTTTACCATTCTCCTTGTTTAGGTATTAGTCTAAAAGTCGGCTCTACTATTGTTGGATCATCCAGCCAGTCATCCAAACAACGCTGAATCAGCCTGCGTGATTGCCAATATGAGTCGTGTTTATTTTTATATTTTTCAAGAAGTTTCAGTAGTTGCTAAGGTAAAAAATGAGAAAGAACGAGCATCCAACAGGAGGGAAATAGGCAAAAGGACTAAGCTATTTTTGACATGTTTGCTTATGTGAATCTGAGAAGGAAATTACATTGAAGGAGTTTTAATCGTTTTTAAAAGAAAAAAGAAGAGAGATTTTTTAGTGTAGACCCATCGTCCTAGCAGCCGCAAGGCCGAGTATTGGAAACATATGTAGAACCTTCTAAGAATCTTTTTAGGAATTGAAGAAATATTGATTGTGATTGGGATGATTGCTGATTGTTTAACGGTGTCGTAAGTGAAACTGGTATTGAGCAGCAGTTAGTAGGATCTGCCTTATTGCATATTGTTATGTGTCCAGTCCAACCCCAATTTGGTTTTCCTGGTGCCCAAACATATACGTCTATTGTGATGGGACCAGTACATTGTCTTAAGTTATGTCCTTCTTTTGGTATAAATATCCAAGGTTGACCTCCCCAATCTGGCCATTCAACAACCTCCCAATCAAGCTCTGAACAATTATCACCACAGTTCCAAATTTCAAAACTACTACTGACTACCGCCCCTGGTATTACATCATTCCAAAATATACCTTCCAATACAGGACAGCATATCTTAGGTGCACCCTCCCCTATGTTTTGAACTCGATAGTTATTATAATCCTCCCAGTTATTTGATTCGACCATTGGAACTGTTGCATCATCATTGATATTTGTAATGTGGTAGGAATGCTGGTTCCAGATTTTTCTAGCGCACGTCCAGTTAGTATCATTGCCAAATACTCTAATCCCATAAAAAATGGGTGGGGCATGGTAACCTCTAGTGCATGAAACCACAATCTCAGCATGGCCATCATTATCGACATCTGCAACAACATGTAGCTCACGGCCTGTTATTGACGAAGTAAGGTTCTTCCACTGAATTGCCCCATTGCGCCCATCGTAAATCGTTAAATTACGTTCATCACCATAGATAACATCTTTCACCCCATCGCAATTCAAATCAAACACTGTGGAACTACATCGACCAGAGGAAGTATCTGTTATGTTCTGTTTCCATAGAATATCTCCAGTTCTATTAAAAACATAGTATCGTTCTGTGGTTGCAACTCCAATATCTGGAAAGCCATCTCCGTCATAGTCCTCTATTGTTGGAGGGCCACCTCCACTCTCTGGCAGAGTCACATCCCATTTTGCAACCAGGTTATGTTCCAATAGATATACTTTTTTACCCTCTGTGACGAGAACTATTTCTGCCTGAGGATCATCGTCGAAATTACCGATTGCATTATATCCATCGCGTAGACTCGTGTTCTCCCATTTGACGTATACTGATGGAGGAGATCCAGGACTGTAACCATAGACTGTATTGCCAGCAATTATCTCTGGACCGCCAACAAGATCTACGTTAGCGACACATGAATGGTTAATTCCACTACTAGCACCACCTGTTGCAAGAAGGCTACCTGTATTATTGAATACTTGGTCTCCCACTACTATCTCAGGGGTCCCATCCCCATCTAAATCAGCGATAACAGGACAACCATAAAATTTCATCTGGGTAGAATCGCTTGTCCATTTCCATGTGCCATCATGCTCAAATGCAATAAGATGCTCGCTAACATAAGGGTATTGTCCGTCTTCGTCTTCCTCTAATGCTATTATCTCTGGTTGACCATCATTATCAATATCTCCAACAGCAGGAGTTGATGGCGGAGAAGTTCGATTATTTACATTTGTCACATCGAAATATGCGCTACCATCTTTACCATGAATCGCTCTAAGTATACCATCTATTTGGTGAAAATAGTTATATGTAATAAAAATTATCTCAGAGCCATTAGTAAGATTACCGTCCAATTCGGCCACCAACGGCGTCATTATTACGTTACGGTACCTCCAATTCACTGCGCTGCTCCAGTCCCATGCCCATTCCTCTTCTGCAACAACATTTTCAAAAGAGTCAAGGGTGCTAAAGGTGCCACCAGATGGAGCATCACCAGAGTCAACAAACTTTTTCATCGTCCTGGTTTTACCACTGTTTACAATCCCTGACACGGGTAAAATAGCGGTTGCAATCAACAGCGTACAAACTAAAATACCTATTATTTCTTTTTTCATATTCTTTCTACCTCCCAGAAATATAAACTTATAATATAAAATATAAATTTAAATGTATTCATAACAGTTGTTAATTACAACATTTTGTAACAAAAAAACCACTGGTTTTTTACATTCTGATTTCAATTTCAACATAATTAAGGCTTTGGTATCAACCGAAAACTCGGTTCTGTCCACTCAGAATTAAGAAAGACCATCCAACAGTAGGGAAATAGGCAAAAGGACTTCTCGATTTTTATCATTAATCAATACAAAATCTGCGAAGGAAATTACATCAGAAACGTTTTATTCGTTTTTAAAAGAAAAAAAGAGAAGAGAGTTTTATGTAGGTTTATAGTCCTAGCAGGTGTCTTAGTATTGGGAACGCATTCGGGAATCGCTCTAGCAATCTTAAGAACAAAGAGAATTGGTTGCTATTTTGTTTTTCATTGTGCTGCCACTGAGCAAGTCTAAACAATTGTTTTCTGGCCATATGGATAGAGATAGTAATAAGGATTTTCAGGGGGCCTTGGAATCGTATCATTAGCATTGTTATCTTCTAGATGCAGGATTTCGTTAATTCGTCCTGTAGAGTTATACAGATTGAGTGTGCATTTATACCACCCTTCTTCTCCGTCTTCTGGGACAGTAAGCATTATAGTATCCTGAATACCCGCTGAGGTAACGGTGTAATTAACTATTTTATTAGCAACGACCTCTCCTGATTCGGCCTTTGTGAGAGATGCATTAACCATTACCAGATCACGGGGTAGAGAGGTTTTTATCGTAAACGCGGCTTTTATGGAATCTGGCAGGTCATCTTCATCATTAGGTGAATCAATAGCCGTGAAAGTGTTATCTTCAAACCAACAGTCAGGATTGATAGTAAAATATTTTGTAACATTCCATACCATCT
>JAGMDE010000057.1 GCA_023128855.1 Thermoplasmatales archaeon
AAGGCAACTTTACAACTTTTCTTGGATTTGAATGGACTGCTTCTGATAATGAAAATTGTCATATAAACTTCTATTATAAGGATGTTTATCCAGATGCTAAAGAGTATTCAAGTTCAAATGTTTTCGACCTTACAGACAGTAAGCCAAATTTTGATGATATTTTTCAAGCAATGTCTGATGAATGGGATAAAGGCCATTTAAATATTGGATTCCCACACCACCCTCTATTTGTAGATGTTGATTGGACACATCTTTCAAATAATGTAAATCACACCAATAGAAATAAAATATTACGCGGGGTAGAAGTATATAGTGCATTTGGAACTGCTGTAGGAGAAAGATTTACACCAGACTTACCTTATTACTGGCCATATTATCATCCTGCACATGCCCTTGAAAAAGATAATTCTTGGGTTGAAAATGCATTTTGGGAATGGAGTGAAAATGATAAAAAATATCAAAGATTCGCTCTTATGGCAGGTAGCGACATTCATAAAAATAATAGACCTGGGAGTGCACAACAAGTAAAAGTTATAAAATTTGCACCTTATTATCCCGCAGGTATTATTGCTACCTATGCAGTTCACAACAATAGAAGTGAAATTTGGGATGCCATAAATGATTGTGATATGTATGGAACTCAGCTCTTGAAAATTAGAGCAAATGCTCGTTTTGATGGACAAATGGCACTTGGCCGATGGATTAACTGCAGCTCACCGTTAAATATTACAATTACAGCAATGTCTACCTTTCCAGGTTTAGATATAAGCGGAAAAAGTATGTGTCCACATAGTTATTCACCAGATGAGCTGGATTATCCAATCCAAGACATCTGGCTTATAAAAAAAGATAGAGATAAAGGTAAACCATGGTGTAAAGTAATAAACCATTCAACACCTAATGATAATATTGGAGTTGCAAATTTCCAAGATTTCGATGTTCAGCCTAATGATTTTTATTGGATAGCTATAAGACAAAAAGGGGAGTTACTTAAAACGAATTTAACTTCTAAAATAATTAAATTATTGCCAGATTTCATAAAAAAACGGCTAGGCATTGAAGATACATATTCTTACATGGCATTTATTGGTCCTGTATTTATTGATAATGTTACAAATTAAAAGATTAAGCTGCTCTTCCTGGTTTTTTAAGATGATCTGAAAAATTTCTAATGGATTGAATACCAATATCTGTTGGATAATAAACTGGATATGCAGAGTTACTAGTATCACCATCAATAAGTTCTGCTAGATACATTTTCTTAATATGCCATTTTACAGTGTGATGGTTAAGATTTAGAGCATTTGCAATTTCAAGTAAATGCTTTCCAGGGTTACCTTGTAGATAAAGCATGATATCTCTGGCGTTCTTATTTTTAAGAATAGCCTCTGCAATTGCCTCTCTTCGTGCCTCTACGCCACCCTCAACAAGATAATAAACTCTCTTTCCACCAATGGTTCTACTTCTTACAAGGTTTGTTTGCTCAAGTTTACGAAGATGCCATGCTGCATTACTAGGTTTTAAATCAAGCTCTCTTGCAATCTCCCTAAGATGAGAACCAGGATAATCATCAATATATTTGTACAAATTTTTCCTAATCTCAGTGTCCAATACATTTTCAGGTGTAACATATTTTATACCACCTAAAGTAAAAAATGTAATAATAGTTGCAATAGCTGCAACAATAACTGCAATAGATATACCAATGGTGTCAATAGGGGGTTTCAAACTATCTGCTACAGCAGTTTCAGTTAACAAAAACAAGAACAATAAAAACATAGGTAAACCTATTATCAACTTTCTATAGTTCCGCATTTATCATCCCAACTCATAGTGTAATGAGATAACAAATCACTTGGATACTTAAAAAGTTTACTTATAAAATATTCTTTATGGAAAATCAAATGAAATATCTCTGATAAATATTTCAGTAGTCGTCGTAATATTTGTAATAATTTTAATCCATCTACAAGATGGCATAGATGTTAAATTATTAGGGGCGTACCAGTTATTACTCCAAGTATTCATACCATCTAAGCTATAGTAAATTTTATGATCAAGAGCATTTGGATCTGAGGTGTCGATATTCAGTATAGCATTGCTGAAATCTTTTTCCTCCCAGAAATCCCAGCGGCTCTCAATCCACCCATCACAATCGCGACGTAAGCCTTCACTATCCTTGTACCATTGATACTCCAGTTCACAGTAATCGTAAACATCCCATGCTTGTTCATAAATTATTGATTCATCAATATTTGAAATAGGATACGGTAATTGAATTCTATATTCCGAGACCTCATCTTCAGTATCATTCACTGTCATAGTTGCAGATCTATTATTTGTTGAATCCCAGGCCTTAATATCAACAAAAGTTTGCTCTTCCATCAGATCGAGATGTCTGAAACTAGCAAAACCATTTTTTCCAGAAACCCAATCCATTCCATGTTCTTTCCATACATTTCCACAATTGATAAAATGGACATGATCAGGTAAATCAGGTCTACTTGCTCCTGAAACGGCAGTACCTTTTGATACACCGGGACCACTGCTATATGTTGCATTGCTATCAACATGTACATGTCCACTTAACCAAGCAACTACATCAGTATAATTTGACAATATATCCATTATCATCTTTGATTCATTAACAAATCGATCGTGGTTTAATCCTGACCATTTATGGGTATAAATATTTGTATGATGCAAAGGAAAATGATGACAAATAAAAATATTGTTTCCTGTACCATTCCATTTTGCCAAAGTTTGGTTTAACCAATTAACCTTATTCATGTTTAGTAAGTTTGCTTCATCACATCCGCCATATTCACCAGATGCCCATATTGCTGGCTGATGAAAATACCCGACCATAACAAATACATTATTTCCAATCTTTAATGTATACCATTGACTTGTTTGATTAAGTATCTGATAAAAACCTAAATAAAATTTATATCTATAGTTTTGAGTGAAAAAAGATACTAGTTCATATATTCTCTCACCAAATTTAGTTTCCTTAAATTTTTCAACTATAAACCTTAAAATTGGTCCAAGATTAAAATAATCTTCTAAAGAAATATAACCAACTAGCCCATCATGAGCTCCACCACCTATGCTCCAAATATGATTTACATTAGTCGATTCTATAATTTCAGAGAAATTTTCATATGCTTGGACAAATTCCTCATCTCTTCCAAGTTCAGTAACATCACCAAGATGAAGGATATAATCCGGATTAAGATATTTCATACTTTTAATGCAATCTTGGATATCATCACCTGCAATGCCATCGTATTCTCTACCTCCCCAGTGAGTATCAGAGACAAGAATTACTCGTTTGCTTAGGGTCTCTAAGGGACTTAAATTGTCCTCTTCGTCGGTAATTTGTGTGAACTGCCCAGTTGCTGGAAAAATACTTGTCCCAATAATTATGATTGTAACAATACATGAAATTCCTTTTTTTAGTCTTGTAGATTTATTCATTTTTACATTCTTATATTAAATGTTATATTGTATCTTTAATAAGTTTTCTAGCACAAACATCCTCACGAAAATAAGAAAAAAACCAGTTTATGTGGCATTTTCAATAAAAAATGGGCCTATAAATGCCATATAATTGTCTTTTTGAGGTTTAAGTTCTTGTCCTTTTTGTCGTATTGCAACATAATAGAAATCATTTGGTTGCACATCATGATCCTCAAAGGTAACAACAACTGTATCTGAGTTTGGCGAAGTATGATTAATCACTTTACACCATGGCCTTCCCTTTGTTCTATCTTTTTTAATGAGCCAAATATCCTGAATTGGATAGTCTAATTCATCAGCTGAATAATTATGAGGATTCATCTTTTTTCCACCACAATCATACCCTGGAAAGGTTGACTGAGCAGTTATTCTTATTTTTAAAAGTTTACTACAATTAATCCACCTACCATAAGCTATTTCACCATCATAATTGGATGTACAATTTAACCTAACATTTGCTCTAATCTTTAGTAGCTGTGAACCATAGATATTACAGCTATTTATTGCATCCCAGATTTCTTCTCGAGTGTTATGAACTGATAAAGCTCCCATTATACCTGAGGGATTAGGATGGGATTCTTCCTCTATTGGTAGAGCAGCACTGCCTGGTCTATCTATTTTATGAGTATCACTACAAGCTTGCAACACAAATGGCTGCCCTCTTGTAAAAGGACTTTCACTCCATTCCCACATCCCATTTTCAACCCAGCAATCACTGTTGTCATATACATATTTTTGATTATATGGCCATGTAATCGGTATTCCGGAATAATTTCCTATCGAGGTTCCCCATTTACTATATACTTCCACACCCCGAAAAACCTTCAAAGCATTATCTCTAAATACTTCATCCTTCATCTTGTTTATAAAATTGGTCCAGTTAACATAAAATTGAAGTGTGTAATTAATGAGATTAAATAATTTGTAATTCATATTTCCAGCTAGAGGATGATGGAAAAAACCAATATTGTAATATCCTTTATCCCATTCTTTGCTCATTGCTTTGAATATCTTTGTATATGTTGACTTTAAGCCACTAGGATATCTTTTTGCGTCGAGATATACATCTTTATAATAAAAGTTAATATGACTTGTATCTCCTTTTAAAGGAAATTGTATATTTCCAAAATCTTTTTTTGATCCTGAATATTCATATGCTAGAAACGTTGTAAATTCTCCAGGAACATAATATTTTTTAACTAAATTTTTAACTCTCAGCCAATTAAATGGAATAAGTAATTTTACATCTGAAAGCCAAAGTTCAACATGCTCTGTTGAGCAAGCAAAATCTAGATAATTATCCTTTTTTGCATTCTCATACATTGTTTTAAGAGGATTTGTACCATCAGAGCGAATAGAATGCCAATGAATGTCACCAAAATAAATTCTCTTTATTGTTATTTGGATAGAATCTGAAGCACTACCAAATTCATTCTCTGCATAAACAGTAAGATTAACAAAATTTGTATCCAGAGGAGTAGGCTCAGGATCAAAAATAACAGGGTCATTTCCATGAAACGTAGTGTGAGGTAATTGATCATCGATAGTCCAATATTTTAAAGTTGGAGCTCCGGTTATTGTACAGTTTATTATATCTCCTTCATAAACAATTGTATTTGGATCAATATTAATTGTTACTGTTGGGATTTCTCCCCCGCTTATGTTGTTTTTCATTTCAAATGAAGCAGAAAAAGTGCTTCCGAACATAATTAACGTGATTATTATTATAACTACTTTTAACTTCATATATTTGTACCTCTAGTATAAGTTAGAATACATTAGTTATAAACTTTCTAGCACAAACATCATCACATAAATAGTTACTAAACAGCTTGATTGGTTTCAAAATTGTACCAATGATTTCTTAAAAATTTCAATGAATTGAAATAAGCTTGAGGCAAATAATTAAATCCCATTCTCACAATTGTATAGAGTTCAACACCCCAATAATCTACAACATGTCCCATAATTTTTTGTATTATTTGACTTTTTTTATTTGCATAATTATGTACTGTTTTATTGTACTGTTCCCATTTTTTAAATCCAACCTCATAAATATTTTGAGATTCGTTTAATCTACCATTTAAATCAGTTTTTAACGTTTCAACTTGGTGAATGAAGTCATTATTATTTTCTAACTGCAGATAGATTTGTTCAATAATTTCTAGTGTTTTTGATGCATTTTCAAGATATCGGATGAAATAAGTTAAATGATCTTGCGAATCCTTTGTTCCAATGAATCCGAGGAAATTATTCTTTTTTACTTCATTCAGACTAAGATTTTTTTGCTCTGCAATTTGTAATATAAAATCTCTAGATTCTTGAATATTTGAAAATAAGTTAGTAAAATTATAAATCGTATCATTGATCTTATCTTTTATTTCACCAAAAATGTTTGAAATTTGATTAATATCATTTTTCAAGTTTGAAGTAATATCCCATATTTCTTCTATAAATGATAGATTATTTGAATACATTTCTGGAATCTCTGTTTCATCACCAAATGTTGAATAATAAATTGCATTACTTATGACAGTATTACCCATATGGCTTTCATGATCATCCCCTTTAAAAGCTATATATCCTGGGTGTGTACTGAATAATACAACATCCCCTTTACCAAACTCAGATGATATCCAACTTGCAGTTCCATCTATTAATGGAGATGTATTGCGGTATAGAGCAATTTTTTGAGAGTTTTCTCCGATATAGATAAATTTTGGTCCACCAAAGATACAATCAGGAACAATCTGATCTAATCCAAAAGTGACAGGATGCGTATCATTGAAAATTTCTGATTCTATACCCTCCATAGATAAATGAAGAGATTCTACTATAACATCGGATATAGATATCCCTGCAAAATAACTGCGAAGTTTAGGATTATAGGCTTTTCTTGGAAAATATACTAAACCCTGCTCATGTTTGGTCCCACATGCAGCTCTATAAGCTCCACCACATGATCCAACATATCCACCGCCATTTGCCACAAAATCTCTAATTGTGTTAGCTACATTATATTTTATATCAACATAGGCCCCGTTAATACCATAGGCTTTTCCTCTAAAAATATTGTAAGCACCGCCACCTTGGTACATAAAAACATTGAAGTTAGTAAGACGAAGATTATCTTTTACCATTTTTTCCTCAAGGAACTCAAAGTTTAGAAAACCACATTTTCTAGCAACTTCCAGATACCAAAGTAAAGCATCGGTACAACGATCTTTATAAGAGGCGATTTTTACTTCAGATAAAGGATAAACTTGAATACTTAAAGACTCTTTTAATAAATATACTGGGATTTTTAAAGAGTTATTCTCCTCGATTTCGCTACTTTGGTTATAATCATATATTATAGCTAAAAGTTTGATATCCTGTGTTTTGTTCCCTGTGAAAGGAATTATATATGTTCCTTTTTCAAAAAACATGTCTTCTTCATTGTAAATGTTTATTTTTTTTACAGATAGATTATGATCTGTTGTTGTCCAATAAACAGGTATTTGCTCTCTTAGAAGATCATTGATTAAATGTCGCATTTTACAGTTTATCTGATTCTCAAATGTTCCATTATCACTTTTAACCATTGTGACAATAAAACCATAAACAGGATCATTCAACGCATCATTATTTATTATCTCTTTCATTGAAAAAGCTATTGAATCTGACATAGTTACTAGAAGAAATATACAAATTAGACCAATAGTGAATATCTTATTTTTCATCTTTATTACTACCTAGTAGATAATCATTGTAATTATTGTTATATAAACTTTCTAGCACAAACATCATCACAAAAAAATTCAACTGCTGATAAAAATTTTAAACATGGTAAGGATGTGGAAAAATATCATAAAAGACATCCGTAAATCTATCTACAAAATATTTTACCAGACTGTCATTCATTTTCAAATGATGGTCAATCAAATCATTTGATAATGCATTTTTATATCTGATAAGAAATGTCCACCAGGTTACATCATCATCTCTAAGTTTATATTTCATTTCCTTTCCAACTTTGATTTTTTCAATTAAATCAGCTTCAAGTAGCTTATTCAAATGAAAATCTATTGTTGATCTACTTTTCTTTAAATAATACTCTTCTAAAATTCCACCACTCCAAAATTTGGTCAACTCAACGAATTCTTTTTTTGAATAAGTTCTTAAAAAAGTAGTATGATCCAAAGAAGCATTGTACATTGTGTCTTTATTTCTATAAATATTGCCAGGGCCTGGAGTAAGTAATAACAAAATAATTTTACGAGGGATTTCTTGTCTTAAAAGATCGATTATTTCTTTTTCTTTCCGACCAAGCTTATCAGTAGCATAGAACCTAGTATATCTTTTTGCAACCTTTGATGTAATAAGACCATATTTTTTTAAAGAATCAAGATGATATCTTATACTACCTAATGGATATTTCATTCTCCTTTCAATTTCTCTTAAATGTAAACCTGGATTATTAACAATGAAACTGTAAATTTCTCTCCTTGTTTCATATTTTAATATATTCTCTTTAGATTTCATATTACTATCTTCACAATATAATATCTCCCTTCGTTTTATATAAATATTTTTATTTGTGAGTAAAAAAGCCAATTATTTTATTTTCAACATTTTCAATTCTTACAAAACCAAATCGCTCAAACTGAATAATTTCACCTGTTTTTAAATTTGAAACCGCTTCCTCAGCAAATCCATTTACGGTCTCAAGGCTGTCCTTGTTGTATTTATCCTTAACAAATAAAGGATGAGGCACTAGAACATTCATTTTAATGTGTTTATCAGTTGTCCATTGAATTTTAGCAGAATTAGGAATTAATTTATCACTATCATACTCAGCCAAAATGTCTTTTTTCTTCTCAGTTATTTTAATATTGTAAAGATCTTTTAATCTGAAAACATCCCCAACTTTTAGTTCTTTGATATCAGATTCTTGAATAAAGAAGGTTTTGCCAGTTTTAATTGTCCTACTTCCAAGTTCTTTATTACCTGGATGCAAATTGATTTTTTTCGTCATATCTGGGGCGTTCTCAACAATAAGTTTTATAGGATCTCTAACAAAGAAATAACGCTTAGCATTAGGATCAATTATTTTTCTATTAGCAGCTTCAACAAGACCAAAAGTAACAGAGGATTCAACCTTAGAAATACCCTGCTCTAAAACAAACTGTTTAATAGCGTCTGGCAGAATTCCTCGCTTTTTTAATCCTCTAAGAGTTGGAAGTCTAATATCGTCATAACCTGAAACACTACCATTTTCAATTAATGGTTTAATTTTACGTTTTGAAACAGGCATTCCTTCTATAGAAAGACGGGCAAACTCCATAAGATGAGGCTTTCTGAGTTTAAGGGAATCAAGAAGTTTAAAATAGCATTCATCGCGAAGCTCATATTCTTTTGTTCTAAAAGGATGAGTTACACCGCTTAAACTATCTTCAACAGCTCCAGCAAAATCATATGTTGGCCAAACTCGATATTTATCGCCATGTATAGGGTGTGGTTTATCTATAATTCTAAAAAGTGTTGGATCGCGCATCGCTGTATTATCACAAGTCATATCTCCTCGCAATCTTAGAATAGCATCGTCAAGAGAAGAATTAAGTATCTGTTTCCATAAAGTCAGGTTGTCTCCACATCCAGTTCCACAGCAAGTGCATTCTTTACCATGATAACGCCCATGTTTTATATCTTCAGGGGAACACTGGCAGACGTAAGCATTATCCTGTTTGATTAATTGCTCTGCAAGTTTGTAATGTTTCTCGAGATTATCAGAAGTACGATATTCTTCATCCCATTCAATTCCAAGCCATCTAAGATCCTCTTTCTGGGCATCATAAAAATCAAGCTGTGCATTCTCAGGATTAGTGTCATCAAAACGAAGGATGAATTTACCGTCATATTTCTTTGCATACTCATAATCAACAATAACAGCCTTGGCGTGACCAATATGTAAATAACCATTAGGCTCTGGTGGAAAACGAGTAACAACCTTTCCTTTTTCAGCACCTGGAAGAGCAGGTAGTGAAAAATCCCTCTCTTTCTTTTCTTTCTTTAACAGTTCTGGAGCGAGTTTTTCTAACTCTCTAATCTGCTTATCAAGCGAAATTTTATTAATCTCAGCAGTAACAGAATTAACAATTGGGATTATTTCCTTGGGAGAAAAACCATCTTTTTGCAAAGCAGCAATAACCTTACCTACAACGGCTTTAGAACTAGCTTTTCCATTAAACTGCACAGCATTTTGAAGAGCATAAATTCTCGCAGTTTTTTGAATTTTATCTGCTGACATAATACATTACTTCTCTCTATTAATTGAATATTCTGCTAATTCGAGAAGAATCTTTTTTGCGTCTGACTTGGGTAATATCTCAAGTGCCTTCTTCGCTTTTTCACAATATTTAACAGCTGTATTCTTTGCATATTCAATAGAGCCAACTGATTTAAACAAATTATAAACTTGTTTGACTTCTTTATCTGATGCCTTCAGATTTCCAAATATTTTATCTAAAAGTTTTTTATCTTTGCCAGAGGCATTATTCAAACAATGAACTGCAATGAGTGTTTTTTTACCATTCCTAATATCATTTCCGATATCCTTACCAAGAGTCTCCTCATCACTACTCATATCTAGATAATCATCATGTATCTGAAAACCTAATCCAAGTGATTTACCATATTCATTAAGAGCATTTGCTTGCTCTCTTGATCCGCCGCCTAAAATTGCTCCTGCCTCAGCAGCGTACATAAACATTACCGCTGTTTTTTTAAGTATCATTTCAAGATATTCATCTTCGGCAACATTCTTTCTTTTTTCAAATTCTATATCTAATTGTTGCCCTTCGCTTATCAAACGAACACAGTCGATAAGACCAAATTCAACATTTTTAAAAATTGATGGATCCGCTTGGATATCATGCATAGCTTCAAAAGCCTTGGAAAACAAAAGATCCCCTGCAATAATTGCAGTTGGCTCACCATACTTTACATGAACAGCAGGCATATTACGCCTTAATTTGGATTTATCCATGATATCATCATGAACAAGTGTAAAATTATGGGTTAATTCCAGTGCAATTGCTAGAGGCATAACATTTCTGATATCCCCTGAAACAGCTTCGCAAGAAATCATAGCTAAACTTGGTCTAAGTCTTTTTCCTCCGGCTAAAGGAAGGTGTCTAACTGCATCATAGAGAGTTTCTGGTTCTCCTTTACTTAGAAATTTTTCAAGTATTCCATTAAAAAAATCTGCTCTCTTCTCCAATTCTGTCTTCAAATCCATAGATCAACCCCGATATCTGACATCTTTGAAACTTTATCTACTCCTACTAGAAACATTGATGCTCTAATTTCTTTGATAATTGCATCAACCTCAGAAATAGTAGCATCCATGCTCTTAGTTGCAGGTTCAAGAAGGGTATGTGCAACACCTGCACAGCTTGCACCAAGAGCTAAGGCTTTTGCCGCATCAAGGCCATTTCTAATTCCACCTGTTGCAATTATTGGCAATTTCCATTCAGTTGCTTCTCCGACTTCCATTACTGAAGTAGGAGTTGCAACACCCCAATTCCAGAAAGTTTTACCTCCTCTTTCATGGAGTTTATCATTTATCATTCCAGAACGAAAATGTTCTATTGCTGAAAACGATGTTCCGCCATGTCCGCCTACATCAATTCCGGCTATCTTTGTTTTAGAAAGTCTTTCAGCAACATCAAAAGAAATTCCAGCACCAGATTCTTTAACAATAACAGGAGTATCTAAGTCCTCTGCTAGTTTTTTAATTGCATCAAAGCAACCTTTAGCATGTGCTTCTCCTTCAGATTGAACTGCTTCTTGTAAAAAGTTAAGACATACTGCAAAAACATTGGCATCTATCATATCAATCATTTTCTGAGCATTCTCAAGTGTTTGTTTATGTCCCCAAAGAACAATCTGAGATGCCCCTATGTTTGCAAATCTCAACGGGATATCATAGTCCTTTACTATGCTGTAAGTCTCTTTTAACTCAGGTTTTTCAAGTGCTGCTCTCTGAGATCCTACACCCATACCAATTTGATATTTTTCAGCAGCTGCGGCGAGATTTTCATTTATTTTCTTTGCTTTTTCATATCCACCGGTCATACCCGCAATGATTAATGGTGCACCTATTTTCTTTCCGAAAAGTTTTGTAGAAAAATCAATCTCGTCTTTATTTATCTCAGGGAGAGCATTATGAATTAATTTTACATCATCCCAATAATTATGCACCGCTGCAACATCTTTTTCTAGCGAAATTTTCACATGTTCATCTTTCCTACTTTCGGTCTTACTCATTTTTTATCCCCATAAACAATTGTACTCTTGGTATCCTCTCCAATCAGAACCTTGTATAATCTATCAGGTTTATTACCATTTAGGAGAACTGTATCAATACCAAGTTTTGATATATTTTCTATCGTTTCAATCTTACCACCCATGCCTCCAGTAACATCAGCATGAGCATCTGCAGATGTTGATAATCCTTTAAGTTCAGCTAAAGTAATTGACTTCAATAATTTCGCATTTTTATCGGTTTTCGGATTTGAAGAGTAAATTCCATCTTCATCAATCACAAAAACTACTTTTTCAGGTTTGAAATGCTTTGCAAGCACCATTGAAAGAAGATCACCTGAACAAATTGAAAAACTAAGTTTTTTATCCAAGACTACATCGCCAAACGTAACAGGGGTAAACTTATTTTTCAAATATTCCTCAAAAACATCATAACTCATAGATACAAGTTTATGATCATTAAGCTTAACTATTGAATGTGGAGAGATTGAAACAGCAGGAATATTGTTATCTTGTAACGATTTTAAAACCAGAGAATTAAGTCTCTGAACCATCTCATGGGTTACAGAAAAACCATGAAGTTGCTCTTGTTTGTTGTATCCCGCATTTAATTTGTATTTCTTAGCTGGAATATGCCCAAACGAACCTGCACCATGGATCAAAATAGTTTGTTTATTTGCCTTGTTAATACTTTTGGCTAAGTTATCCATTACTTGTTTTTTAAAAGTACATTCTTTTTTCTTGTCTGTAATGACACTTCCGCCAAGTTTTATGAGATACATAAGCTGCTAAATCAAATAGTCTCTAAAAAGGATTTTCATGGTGTTTATATTTATCTGTTTTTTACGGTCATCATGGTCTTATCTTTGTTTTGTTCATGGATTAGCCAAAGAGCAATGGGCATACCATTATCAGAAGATTGCATTATAGTTTTTGACAATTTAGATATCTCTTCTCTAGAATGCTTGTCATTACAAGTCTCACATACAAAATGCTCATCTTTAATAACTAATCCAAGTGGATGTTGATTTATATCAATTTTTCTACTACATACCACACAGGTTTTTTCGTTTATTTTAAACACCACCACTAAATTGAGTCATTAATTATTTTATATTCCAAACTGGTTTATAAATTAAACGTTTGAGGAAATTGCTAGATTTGTAAGTAAAATGAAATATTTTATAAAAGGTATAACATTACGTTGAGTGGTGGAAGCTTAAAGATGGAGAGTGAAGCTGATTATCACAATGTAGGATCTAAAACCATGAGTGGCCTAGGAGGAAAACCAAAGATTGCATATTTTTCAATGGAAATCGGCATAGATGAAAATATACCCTCATACAGCGGTGGTCTTGGAATTCTAGCAGGGGATACAATAAAATCATGTGCTGATCTCAATGTACCTGTCGTAGGTATTACTCTTCTGTCCGAAAATGGATATTTCTATCAGAAAATTGATGAGAATGGAAATCAGATTGAACTTCCTATACAGTTTGCAGTTTCTAATTTCCTCGAGCTACTTCCAGCTACTACAAGTGTAAAAATTGA
>JAGMDE010000058.1 GCA_023128855.1 Thermoplasmatales archaeon
ATATTTGCAAATTCTTCTGCGATCTTTAAGAAATCAGAAAACTCTTTAGGGCAATCGATTACAAGAGTGACATAATAAACAGAAGCCTCACGAGGACGATCAACTTTCATCCTCTCAAACATCATCTCAAAATCTTGGATATAATCTAGCTTAACCTGAGTTTTTATCTCACATCCCATCTTATTCACCAATCCGCTTTTTATAAGTGAAACTACTTTTTCCTGCTTTCAATGCAAAAATGTATTTGACTTTTATATAATTTGTGGATGCATTAATACCTGCACATTTATGATCCAAAAAATAGATAGTTACCAACGCATGCTATCTTTTATATAAAAATAAAAAATAAGAATAAAAAGAGGCATAAAATAATGTATAATTCCAAATAGTGAAAAGAATTTAAAATTGCTGTACAGAAAGAACATTATAAACCATATTATCCAAATGATAAATACGGTTTGACATAATTCTACGCTGTGCTCCTCACCATATATCATACTACCATATTATACTTTGTTACTCATTATATATAAATATTATTTTATTAAAATATGTAAATTATCAAAATTTTCAACCAAAATCAGCTTTTAAGTTTTTTAACCAATAAAGCTACCCTTTTACCAAGTTTTATTGCTGAATCCGCAGTTTTTTGATCAGGAGCTCCAGTGCACGCAACGCCATAATGACCGGCAGCATCCAATGGATCACCAACAATAATCATCCCATAAATCAACATGGCCTGAATAATTGACATAATTGTTGTTTCCTTTCCACCAGCATCATCACCAGATGTTGCAAAGGCAGCACCGATTTTGTCACCCATTTGTTTACGGACGCCAACATATTTATCAAAAACATCTTTTAATTCAGCAGCCATTGTACCAAAATAAACAGGTGAACCTGCAATAATACCATCAGATGTAATAAAATCTTCTTTTGTAACTTCTGAAGCTGGTTTTAGTACGCATTCAACTTCATCTACTTGTTGAACTCCTTTTACTACTTCTTCTGCAAGTTTTTTCGTATTACCTGATTTTGAAAAATACATTACTAATACTTTCATAGTTATCTTATCAAGTTTATTTCTTTTTAATATTATCAATATCTTTGAAATATTTCCGACAGTCTCTTTTAATTAAAGCCATTTGCTGATTTGGAATTCTATAGGATTGTTGAGTATATTCAAGGGCAAAAATCATTCCATGAATAAATGCGCCTAAATTGTATTCCTTCTCCTTACTAAGTTTAAATATGTCATCAGCAATTTTAACTGCATCACCGACTGTATAAGCAGATTTTCCAGCGTCTTCATTTGTTTTCTTCTTATGAGCCATGTCGTCCCGTATAATCTAGTAATATAAATTAGTTTTTGACAAAAAAATTGGAGGAAAAAAAGAAGGAAGGCTGGCCTCAATAGGAGGGGATGGGATGCACTCTATCAAAAACTACCAGCCCGATTCCTTCCATCCCTTAGAAGTATAACCTCTTTTAAATGCTTTTTTCGCAGATAGATATGCAAGAATATATGTAGTTAAAGGTTCTGACACAATATTAACAGTTTAGATCTTATTTAAATTATTAGCATTTTCTATCTGTTTTGTTAAATCATCAAGAAAACGAGCGAAAAGTATTATCCAAACTGTAAAAAAAGATATAAGAGCAATGCTACCATTATGCTGCTTTTTCTCACATCTAACTCCCTTTTTTTGTAATTATGTTTAGTTTATATGGTATATTATACTTTTTGCCTTTTGATCTCAAAATGGAAAATAAGCCATCCTACAACCTAGGAGACACATTGTGACTCCTATCTTATGCTTTTTTCAAAGTAGGTTTTAATGACATCTTTTTATAAAAACGACATGTTAATGGTACAGTTATAACATATACGATTGAAGTGAAAGACACTAGTACCCCGACAATTGGAAGCCCCCGCCAAAGACCTAAGATCATATATGTTAATGCGGGTACTAAACAAGCTGTGGATATTATCAAAAACCTTCTTTTAAATTGATGATATGTAGTTGCTCTAAAAGGAAATTTTAATTCTTTCATACTTCATTCGCTCCATCTTTTATTTCGACTCTATTAATTTATTCTGCACTCTACTATCTTGACTTAGTGTTTCCAACCATGTTGTAGTTCTACTATAGATCTAGCGACTTGTTAAAGATTGAAAACTTTAGTGTTCGTAATACTGGACTAAGGTTTATAAATCTTTGTAAGAAATTGAATCGCACTAGATTAACTGATTTACTTTTCGCTATAGTTATAGGTTTCACATCTGATTTTGATGGCTTATCTCTATACTTTGGACCCACTACTATTGCATCTACAAAGTAGATGCCATCTGGTTCAACTTCTATGTGATACACTGGAACCTGATCGTATACTTTGTCTATGGATTCTACGAATCTTCCCTCGTCTAGAGTAGCTATTATGTCACCGATTTCTAAGTATTGAAAATGTGATAAAAAATGGTTTGTCAAAACGACCCTTAACTAAGGAAGACACCATTTTTGTCTCTGGTCTTGTGTTATTCGGGAATCCACTTCCTTTCGTTGTTGTGGATACAGATCCAAAAGGGAGTGTTACAATGGGCGAGATGACCCATATTAGGGTCAAAGGAGAAACTGTAAAAACCAGCGAAGAGAAAACCCATGAAATAACTATAATGTTTATATATCATATGGTTCTTCTGCTGGACGCCAATCAAATTTTACAAATAATGGAAGTTTAAAATCCCAAATTAGGCGATCAATTATTATTTTTTTACCAATAATAGGATATGGTAAAAGCCGTGGACGATTCCAATAGTTATTATCCCATGTGTTATTACAATATGTGAGTTTTTCGAAAATAAATTCAGCATGTTTTTTATTGAGAATAAAATTGTTATAATTAATGATATTATGTTTTGAATTAGTAATAGTAATACCTTTCACATTTCTAATTATATTATTACTTACAATATCATTATTTTCAGAATAACGTATAACTATTCCCTGAATATTTCTAGTGATAATATTATGATTGATTTCATTATAGGAACCACCACCGATTGATATACCACCATAATATTTATTTAACGTCATATGTCTGGAAATAGTATTCCCCGAAATGATATTATTACTTGAATTAAAAAGCGTAATCCCTCCCATTCTATTCTTAGTAATAATATTTCCAGTTAAAGTATTATTTGATGATTCAAATAATAAGATACCCGAGCCAAAGATTAAGAATTTATTTTTTGTGATAATATTATTGCTAATGATGTTATTTGATGAACTATCTAATCGAATACCACATAAACCATTATGTGAAATGATATTATTTGTAATGGTAATATTATTCGATGCTATATATATACCACAACCTTCAACCAAATTTTTACTACTGTTTCTTATTGTAAATCCACTAATCTTAATATCATCAATAAGGGTGGTTACTACATTTCCAGCGCCTTTACCATCAATAACAGTTTCATTTCTATCCTCACCAATAAGATTGATTTTCTCGTGCATAAAGATATTCTCATAATATGTTCCATTAAATACAAAAACATTCCAATAGCGACTTGCGTTATTGACACCCTCCTGTATAGTTCTAACGTGAATTGCATTATACCAGCCTGGTTCTTGATCATCATCGACAAATATAGTATTGATGCTAGGTAATGGTACAATATTCGACTCTGTTCTATTTTCATTGTTTTTTACATTTTGATTTTCAAGTCTTGATTCTAAAGTTAATGCTGATGCAATGCTAGTAGAAAAAAACAGAATTATCAGTATGATTGCGATATATCTTCTTCCTATCACTTCATCTTCTCCAGATTGGTATTATAATTGCTAGATGGAATTTCATATGGTTCTTTTGCTGGACACCAGTCGAAATTACATCGAATTCTGGGTATCCTTAAATAAAATATAAATGATAAATCAGATAACCTATATGGAATACGTTTAGGAGTTAATCTAAATATATTCGATTTTAATCCTATCCAGTCATCCCAATAATTTCTCTTCCATTTGTTGAAGTAAGAGTTTCTAAAGGATGCATGTTCATAGATGAATCGGGGATTATCATTTATAAAATTGTTATAAAGGATCTCGTTTTTGTTACTCATTTTTACAAGACGTACACCAATAAAATTATTTATGATATCATTATTGCATATAATGTTTTTACTAGATTTTTCAAGCCTTAAACCCATCCAATTAAATGTAATTGTGTTACAACAGATAAGACAATTACTAGATTTTTCAAGCTTTATGCCTATAGCATCAAATGTAGCGTTATTGCCAATTTTGTTGCTAGAAACAACACAATTTTGAACATCATACAATAATATGACACAATATGTAATATTAAATGAAGAAATATTATAAACAGTAGTAAATTCACTAACAATGGTAAATCCACTGATATTTACTCTATTAGCAGTAACTTTAACAATATAAATATCATTAAAAGAACCAGTATATAATGATATATCTTCGAAAAAGCTATAATTATAACTAATTATTGTAGTATTTTTATTTTCACCAGTCAGTGTTATTGATTTATCTATTAATAATTTCTCATAATAGGTTCCATTATGAACATAAACACTATCGCCATCACCTGAAACAAAAATAGCATCTTGAATAGAAGTATAATCCACCCCAGGCCCATCATCGTCATCGACAATAAATGTATTATATCTGTTGTTTACTATTATCATAATTTTGTCTTTATACAAACCATTGCTACAAACAACCTTCAATCTAATATTATTAATGCCTTCATCTAAGATGGTGGTATCTATCGAACACAGAACATCGTTTTCAATACTTGTTGTCGAATTCACTAGTTCTATCCAGCTTCCTTCTCTAGGATATTGTCCTTTACAATATTCTACAACAAAATATTGAAATCCATCACCTGTTGCTGAACCAACTATGTCTATTGTGCCTTTAACTATCTCGTAATGTAACGGAGATGTTATTTCTGATTTTGCAGGACCTGGTCCTCTTATAAGCATCTCATAAGCATTTACTCTGCCACGTCCAATCCTAAATGGGAGAGATAATCTATCTGCACTATAGTATATGCTTGCTCTGACTAAATCTGGACTTATATCTTGATATTTTGAAAGAATAAGACCTGCTAATCCTGCTACATGTGGACATGCCATTGAAGTACCAGATGCAAAGTAATAATCTTCATCTACAATATGGGTTTCATCACTATACATATCCGTATCTTTCGCCCGTAATGATAGAATGTCTACTCCTGGTGCGGCGACATCAATCCATTTTCCATAGGTTGAAAACCATGCTCTTTTATCTTTATTATTTGTTGCGCCAACCGCAATAACATTATCAAGAGCAGCAGGATAGAATTTTTGATCTTTTGGATTATTTCCTGCACCAGCAACTAGAACAACACCGTTAATATAAGCAAAATTTGTCACATCGCGTAATAATTTCATAAAAGCACGAGAACCAAAGCTCATACTAATAACATCGGCACCGTTTTTTACTGCATAAATTATACCTTTAGCAACAGCAACCATGTTTAATGACATAGTATTTCCAGTTTTGATTGACATTATCTTTGAATTCCAACATACTCCTGCAACTCCAATACTATTATTGGTTACTGCAGCGGCTATACCAGCGCAATGTGTCCCATGACCATAAGAATCCATGGGATCATTATCTTTATTGACAAAATCCCATCCTCTCACATCATCAACAAAATCATTTCCATCATCATCAACATTGTTATCCGGGATTTCATCCTCGTTAACCCATATATTATCCGCAAGATCAGGATGATTATAATCAACACCAGAATCAATAACAGCAATAACAATATCTTGATCACCAGTTGTTACATTCCATGCCTCAGGAGCGTTAATATCAGCATCAGAAGTTCCACCGGTTTGACCGATGTTGTGTAATGCCCATTGTTCATTAAAAAAAGGATCATTGGGAACCTTACAAGTGTGAAGAATATAATTAGGCTCTGCATACTTGATATTAGGATCCTTAGCATATTCTTCAGCAGCAGCTAATATATCGGCATTTTCAGTCAAAGTAAACTTATAAACATTAGATAGAGAACAATCTGGAATTGAATTGAAGATTTTTTCAGAAAATGTAACAGCATATTTTTTATTCAACCGATCTACTGATTCTATACCTGTGATTATTATTTCTTTTTCCTTCTCTAAAAAACTTAAAGTATTTTCTTCTTTAAACTTGACAATGAGTACTCTAGGGATAAAATTAGAATCAAAATTCGAGTCCGACATAAAGTCATCTAGTGCTATATTATCGATTTCATCGTAATCATTAATTATTGGCTCTTCAATTTCAATACTTTCTGCAACTTGATTCACGATTTTTAAACCTATGGTTGATACTGACGAACCATTTACGATAAAAATCATGCCGATAATCGCCAAAGCGATATATCTTTTCTTCATTATTTAACAACCTTTTCAGTATATATAATAATAGATAGTTTATAATAATTATGTAATAAAAATATGACAAAATGTAATAAAGGATGTATAAATGATTTCGTCTTGTTAAGGGTACTGTTAACTTAGGATTTTTTATCCCAAGTACAATTAAGCATAATGTATAAATCATGGGTGATAGATAAAGATAATGGATAAGCAACACGAAAACATGTCATGAGAAAAAAAAGATTCTCTTACATGATCTATGAATTATCATAGAAGAGAGTGTTAATAGTTTTTTAAGTATAGTTTCACCTTGCTACAAATAGTTTTTCAAGTAATGTCATCAGTAGCGGAAATCTCTCTACGAATGGTGCCCACATCGCTCTATCTCTGCTTTTCTTTATTATATCAACACTGTATGCTTATCTCATTCTGTACCCCATTTCCGGCCACCAATACCACATTATTTGTACCCATACTTCGACTATGAAACACCAGAATCATTTCCATACACGCTACTGCCAAGTGAAGAAATTTGTCTATTCATAGCATACAACTTTGATGTTGCTATAATACCAGGAATATACACGATAACAACCCAGATCTAACCAACAACACCATAAAAAAAATTAAACTTTAGCCGAGTAATCTCGGCTCATCTTTTTTTACATGAATCCCATCCAGTATCCAGTTTCCAGCCACAAATGAAAAGCAAGAGCTAACATTACCCCTGACCTATGACCAAGAAGACAAGAAGCAGCTGTCAATATAGAAAATTCCAAAAGGATAAACATAAACATTGCCTCGGCTGTAAAAGGTTTCATATCGTTAGTCGGGAGATAACCATTTTCATGACCATATTTTTGCCAACGAGCTGTAAACATAGACATTATGCTGATGCCTATGAAACTAGACCTGCTTTTCATAAAAAGCAGTAACCATCCTAATCCAAGTCCAAGCCCTGTCAGACTGAACAACAATCTAAAATTGCTAAGATTTAATTGACAAGAACTTTTTAGTTCAACTTCTGATATATAATCATCACTGATATCTTGATTATCTATTGATATATTTTCTTTTTTTAGACTAACAGCATCAGCAGTAAAACAGACACTGAAAGACGTCACAATTATAAGACTTGCCATCAAAACTGTTAATACTGTTTTTTTCATGTCACACTCACCTCACATTTCAACCCAGCATTTTTCACAATAATCTTTCCGTTTAAACCCTTCAATTCTCGAAAAATGTTTTAAATCATCAAACATGTTATCATCTTCAATTACCATTCCACATCTATCACATTTCATTCATATCAAATCCGATGATTTTAATTCACTCACCAACTGCGGTGTTTATATATCATATGGTTGTTTTGCAGGACGCCAGTCAAAGTTGAACCAGGGGATAGGTAGAACACCGAACCTGCCAAGAAGGATCTTGGGAAGGCCATGTATTCTTTGGTTATCCCAATAGTTGCCCTTCCAACGGTTGAAAAAAGAGTATCCTTTGAACTCTACATGCCCAGCATATCCACTATTGATAAAATTGTTCTCATAGAACTTGTTTCTCATGCTCAGAGATAAAAATACTCCCTCTTCATTATGAGCGATATTGTTTCTCTTTATGAGGTTGTTACAGGATTCTAGTATAACCATTCCCTGACGTGCATGTGTAATATTGTTATTTGTAATTGTATTGCCATGTCCACACCATAACAGGATACCCTCATATCCTATGTCTGTAATGGTGTTATTTGTAAATGTTGAATCTGACGCATCATACCAGATGCCCTGCCTAGAGTTTATAATTATGTTTTCAGAAACCATATGATTAGATCCGGCTAATAAAATACTAGCATCCATTATGTCTCTAAAAATGTTGTTTGAAATAGTATCATAATGTGAATTTATAACATATAACCCTGCATCAACCATCCATGTGTCTTTTATGACTTTCTGAATGGTAAATCCACTCACAGTTGTTCTATTGGTCAAAATACGGATAATGGATGCTCCAAATACACAATGTTCATCAGGTATAATGTAGCGTCCATCAATAATTGTATTATATTTGTTTTCACCAATAAGATTTATTGATTTGGTGATATTTATTTTTTCGTAATAGGTGCCGTTGTAGACAAAAACAGTATCACCATCACTGGTAATGTTGATCCCATCATTTATTGTCTTAACATGTGTCTCATTATACCATTCAGGATCTGCATCATCATCAACATAAATAGTTTTTGGGCTTAGAATAAAAGTATCTGAAGCTATATCCTCAGCACCTATAGAAATACTATTCACTATAAGCACAAAGACCAACAATGGCAATATATATCTGATCATGATTAAAGCCTCTCTTTTATCCTATTACGACTATTTAATTGTTTACGTTGGTAGTTGTAAAGCCATGAAGAACTGCTGTAGCCTTGGGAAAAAATTGAGAAAACCCTGGAAGTTACAGTTGCGTTCTCTACTATTAACCATATCAAATGCATTAACTAGACCATGACCACCACCAGATATAGGTATAGCTGTTGAAAACAGTCTAGCTTTACCTAAAACTTTATCATAACCATATCGAGCAAAGTAAAGAGCCAATACACCAGCGACATGCGGTGCTGCCATAGAAGTGCCACTCAGTTTTTTATACATATCAGAACCAGATACTTTATATGTTGAAATAATGTTATTACCCGGAGCTACAACATCAAGATTAGAGCCATGATTACTCCAACTGCATAAATTCAGGTTTTCATCCACAGCACCAACTGATATAACTGATCCAAAACGAGCAGGATAACACAATTTGGATAACCCATCGTTTCCAGCAGCAGCCACTATAAGAGTATCTCTAATATAATAAGCATAGTCACATGCAACATGAAGCAATGTGTTTAAACCATATCCACCAAGGCTCATACTGATGACATCTACGTAACAGTCATCCTGAGCAGCATGTATAATTCCCTCAGCAATAGTACTTGCATATCCAGCTCCATTACCATCTAACACTTTTACATAGGCACCTGCATACCGACTTACCCCTGCAATGCCTCTAGTATTATCAGTAACAGCACCTACTATACCAGCAACATGAGTTCCATGCTTAACATAACAATCATCATTAGGATTATTATCATTGTTTACAAAATCATAGTTTACAGCATTAGTGCCCCAATATATATCTATGTGATCATTACATCCTGTATCCAATATTGCTACTTTAGCAGCTGCTCCTCCCTTTGTTATATCCCAAGCTTGAGGACAGTTAATCGCTTTAGGACCCCACTGTTCATCCCAGAGAGGATCATTTGGTTCAAAACATGTCTGATAAATAAAGTTCAACTCAGCATACTCCACATCCTCTAACTGTTCAGCCATCTCAATAAAAACTTCCAAGTCTATCCCATAGATCTCTACTATGACCGTATTCAACTCCACAAGCCAATCCACAATAGGATATCCCAATACATCATCCATCTCTGTTACATCCACATATGATTTAAAACCGACAATTACCTCCTCTGAACCATAGTATACTACATTCGGATCACTTGGCGCACCAGGATAATACTCTTTGTACTCACCCTCAAATGGTTCATATTGTTTCTCTTCATCCATCGCTCTTTGCACAAGAGCATCAAGATCGAAATCCCTAGATGTCTCTGTTTTTTCTGATCGTCCAAAGATTTTTTCCAAGAAAATAAATAATGGTCTATCTTTCAGCAAACTCTTAATTTTTTCAAGGAAAAACGGGATATTTCTCTCTCTACTCTTACCATCTGGGGAAACAAAATGCCAGTATAATGATCCATTTGCGAAGGCATATGAGAGTAACGGTATGGATTCAGTTCCATCTGCGTGCCTATTACCCTTAACTGTTACTAGGCAGTCATGTATGTTCCAAGTGTGTTGCTCTTCGCCCATAGGATCACTTGTTACCAACATTTCAAACCTAATTGTTCCACCTTCTTCATAAGCAGTATAGTTTTCAAATGTACCTCTGCAGCTTATAGTTACAACTTCACTTGGTAGCAGTCGATCTACTCTTCCCTCAATTAATATTGGTTTACTCCAAGGGTCATCCAATGTCCAATTGTAAGCTGTTTCAATAGCATTAAATAACTTCTGGGCAAGCAATACAACTACTCCAGTATATATACCAGCTTCTATAAGTATCCGTCTCGCTGCAGGTAATACATATTCTATCAAATCATGTATTAAGTCAGGGAGTCCCCCGTAAAAAATGCCGTTGATAGCAGCAGAAAACCATTCAATAAAGTCCACCATCCATTCTGTTATATTAATGACATCTTTTTTGATTAAAATAAGGAAAGCTGCAGTTACACCAAGTATTTTTGTGACATTTGCACTTATCATAACAAGATGTTTAGCGATTTGCCCAGTCCATCCCATCCGATCACTTTTAAGAATATTAGGAAGAATTCTAGCACCATCAAAGAAAGTAAGATTGTAAAGACTGGGTATCTCAGGTACACAATATGTTTTTTCATACCAATGCGGAGCACTAGCTTCCACTTCTGGTTCTGTTGGAATATAATCAACATCCATCCAGTGTTTTACAGTTTCATCATCAATGTTGTCATAAGGATAACTCTCATGTCCATCTAAAGGTTCTACTTCAAGAAAAGCTTTTTTTCCAGCAACTGGCCTTTCTTCATCTATAGCTATTTCATAATTACTCTCAAGATAACCAATGCTAACAATCTTGCTAATACACTCATCATCGTCCAAATCCACAGTATCTATCCATTCATCAGAATAAAGAACTGTACCACTTGCTAAGTCACCTGCTAAAAGGTTTAACTTTACTTTGATATCTCCAGAGTATCCTGGATTCCATGCTTCAATAGTATGAGCGCATATAGTATATCCTAGACCATACATTACTTTGCCTCCTAATCCACGAGTTCGAGCCTTAATTTCATCTAAAAAAAAGTCATCAATTATCACTTCTAAATTACAATTAACACGTCCTGCTCCAGCAATATTCCATTTTTCATTCTCTTCTTTTGTGCTTAGTTGCATACCATTTAAGGCTGGTACAATTGCAACCAAGATCATCAAAACAACAGCTCCGATTCCAAAAAACTTTTTCTTATTCATTTTTATTTCCTCCTTAATATTCCAGCGATAATATATTATCATTGGGATGTGTATAAACGCTTCGGTAAAATACGGCTAAAAACAGCTACTTTTTGGTATAAAATGGTGTATTTATGGTTATACACTTAGGTTTCTAGTATATAAAAGTGTCTTTTTGCCATTTTGGCGTTCTGTCACGAAAGGTTTATATAATGTCAAAGATAAACTATATCATGTCAACATATGACAATATGGTGGTAGGTGATAAAAAAATGGAAAAAATTATAATTGGGGCAACCGCTATGGCTGCTGCGGTGGCTAGTGCGGGTATTCTTCCATTGCAATTTCTTTAAATATTTTTTAATATCTTTAAGAATTTAAAAAAATTAAGTATATTGTTCCACGAATTGATAATTTTGAGAGGTTATAATTCTGGTAGCCATCTTTCCTTGTGATATTCATCTACTATCCAAAATGTCTGTTTTTTAATGGCGTTGGGAAATTTTGTAGACAATTCTTCTTGGATTTGATCTAGCTTATCAACGCTTTCGATAATTAATTCAAATTCTAAATCACACCAGCCTACAGCAACATCTAATGTATCACAGTAAGATTTTTGTTTTAAATAATCCCAAATTGCATTTCGTTGCTTATGATCCCTAAGATATACCTCTAGTTTGTATTTGTAAAGGTTAAATTTTTGAATATCAATATGAACACGGAAAGCGTTGATTACTCCATTTTTTATTAAATTCTTCATTCGATAGTTTATTGTTTGTGAGGAACAATCAAGTTTTTCAGCAAGTTCTATTAGTGGTGTTCTTGCTTTTAAGGCGATTTCATTTAGAAGATCATAATCTGTTTTGTCGATTTCTACTGGTTTCCCTCCGCATGTTGTTCTATACATTAATCTATCCAAAGTATCGACATTATCTAGTAAATAAGTGGATTTATAATTAAAAGCTTCAATGAAAGTGGAGAATGTATATTTTGCAAAATATTCTTCAAATTTATCAAGTGTTTTATTCCAAAAATTATAAAACTCATACATATCTTTGACCCAAATAATTACATCAAAATCAATTTCTCCCTTTATTGACACTACTGCCCATGAATTTCTATAATTAACAAAGTGTTGAATTATCTCTTTCTTTATATCTGAACTTACATATTGGAAATTAATATAGATCCTGAAAACATTATATCTAAGTTTAAAGGTATTAATTGCGGTCCAAAAAGCCTTGATAATCCCTTCTTCTTGCATCCGGTTTATTCTGTAGGCTACTACATCTTTTTTAAGTCCAACTTTTTTACCTATCTGAGTATTAGATTGTCTGCAATTTAAATCAAGCTCATATAGTATTTTCCTGTCTTTGAGGTCTATTTTAACCATCTTTCCAATTAAAAAGAATATATTTGCTATAGTTAGAGTTTTGCTAGAATTACAGTGTCAGTATGTGACGGTATACTGGATGGTGAAAAAAAATGGAAAAAATTATAATTGGGGCAACCGCAATGGCTGCTACGGTAGCTTTTATGGGTGTAAATCCATTACAGTTCTTATAATTATATTTTAATCACACTCATTAGGATATCATTCTTTAAGATAAGGTTTTTAATCAAGATGATTTTTGTCTGGTCTTACATATCTGGTAGCCAACGCTCTCTATAAT
>JAGMDE010000059.1 GCA_023128855.1 Thermoplasmatales archaeon
AGTTTATACTTCCCCAAGAAGAAGTAAATCATTCTTAATGAACTTCCTCTTGAATTCTTTTTATTGTTTCTCATCTCGCCTCACAGATCGAATATTATTTATCGGTTGATCATACTTTTAATTTTTGCACCCTAATTCTCTTATTGTATTTATATTATTCTAAGATACGAGGCATAATTCCTCTTTATTTACTCAATATCAACTTGGAGATTATTATTTTGTAAAAAAGCATAGTTGTTATACTTATGATTAGTATAATCAGTGAAGTCTCCATTTTCTACAGCTTTTTTTATTTCTTCTACTCCATCCTTAACTGTAAAATGTGTAATATATTCAAGCTGTTTTTCTATTTTATCAAATGAGACATTATAGTTTCTCTCATCAATTTTTGTTTCATCTATTTTCATGTTAATTTGGGGTAAATCATCTTTTATTGTTTCACCTATTTCAATTATTTTGTAATTTTCATCATTTGATCCAACATTGAAGATTTCTCCACCGATGTTTTCAATTGGCGATTCTAAACATTTAATATATGCATCAGCTGCATCACTAACATGTAGATTAGGACGCCACTGCCCACCACCGAAGATGGTAAATTCATTTTCCATGAGTGCTTTTATTGTAAGAGTATTAACCACCAGATCAAATCGCATTCGTGGTGATAAACCATAAAGGGTACTCATTCGTAAGATTGTAGGGGAAAAGTTTTCATCAACTAGTTCTAAAATACCTTGTTCTGATTTCAGTTTCATCTCTGCATATAATGATACAGGATTCAATTGTGATTCTTCTTTTATTTTTGTATCTGGTGTTGGACTTGCGCCATATACGCTACAAGTAGAGGCAAAAATAAATCTGTTAATCTGACTGTATTTGCATATTTCAGCAATCATTCTTGTCCCAAAATAATTTATTTCTATCGTTTCTTCGGGATCAAGTGCTGATGCAGGATCACCAACAATTGCCGCGAGATGTATTACTGCACCTACATCTTTTACACAATCTACTACTGTTTGAATGTCTCGCATATCACCTTCTATAAATTCAAACTTTGGATTTTTATAGAGATCTTTTATTCCATGATCTCCATATGTTAGATTATCTAAAACTCGAACAAGATATCCTTTTTCAAGTAGTTTTCTACAAAGAATTGAACCTAAATAACCAGCACCTCCGACTACTAGAACCCTGTTTATATGTTTTATTTTCCGTTTTTTAGTCACAGTTTTTAATTGTGATTTTGTATAACTTTCAAAACCATCTTTAGAAGCAAAAATGATATCTACAATCCTATTATTTTTGTCTAACACAGGTATTCTTCTAAAATCATGTTTTGGAATATTTCTACTTACTCTTTTTGTTTTTAAAAATTTATTAATTTCTGTTTCATCCCATTCTTCTTTTATGATAAAGGGATCTTTATTCATAATTTCTTTAACACATGATTCTAAATTTAGTCCTTTAAGTAATTCTCGGCGTATATCTCCGTCTGTTATTACTCCAACTAATCGTTTTTTGTCATCAATTAAAAATGCAATTCTCAAACCCGTACGATCAATGAGCCTCATAGCATTCTTTATCGATTTGTTTTGATTAATGCAAAAGCCACTCATTTCCAATGTTACCATACTATGAAAACCTCTCGATTTTTTTGCATGATGAGTTCATGTTTTTTTCTTTTAGATAAGCAGAATATTTCTTAATTGATTTTTTTGGCACTTAAACACTCCATTAATAATTTATTATTCCTCGCGAGAATCATCATTCTTTTGCAGTTGTCGTGTATCTCAGTAACCTCTCTTTCGATAGTAAAATATTTCCCGATCTCTGTTTTCAATTCATTAAAATTTTTGATAAAACCAATTGGTTTTGATGGCAAATATAACGATAAAAAACAATAATCCCCAAACGATGCAATTCTTTCAATTGCAAACTTCCAGTTTTCAATATATGATAAAGCCTCCATCATAACAACCAAATCATAATGTGTGACATCGTCAAACTCATCTGGAAACATCGTTCTTTTAAAACAAACATTTGGATACTTTACTGATGCTTTTTCAATAGCTGTCTTAGAAATGTCAATACCTACCACAAAATTATTATCTTTTTTTAATAGATGTGTAAAACAACCCTTACCGCAACCTATATCAAGTATTTTATCCCAGTTATATTGGTTTAAAATTGCTAGTGCTAATTGTTTACCGAATGATATTGTGTTTTCTTGATGCCAGCTATCGAAGTTTTTTATATCTTCTGCTTTATACATTTCTTCAAACTGTAACACGGGTTTACGGTTCTTTTCATCAAACACGTATCTATGATACGGTTCTGTCATTTCTCACCAACTTTTACCCAACTTTTGCTATTCATAGTTATTTAAACATCCTTTTTAAGCTGCTTTTTACACTTCCTACAGATCTTTTCATTACCAAACACAATAATCAATCTCTGACATTCTTTGCAGTTATCAAATTTATCAAATATTTTCATTTAAGACCACCACAATGTAGGCAATAAAAATAATATTTAGTATCATATTTTTTACCACAGATTCTACATGTTTTTTTTATTCCTTCTTTTGTTCTTTCTGCTAAATCAATTTCTTTCTTTACTAAATTGTATTTTTTATAATCAACAGGTTTATGATGCCTAGCTTCTTGATGTTTTTTAAAAGCATTATCATAACTCATTTTGATTTCTGTTGTATCATAAAGAGCAGTATCCCAATCTACATCTTTAGCAATAGCAGATAACAGTGAGATACCAATTGGCTTAAAACCAAATGCATCCTTGTGTGGATTAACGAGTAATGCTTTCATAATCTTCCCCGGTTAATTAGTTACTATCTCTCCTCAAATACATCAAAATTATATTATATATAATTTTGTGAAATTTTAAATAATCCTCCTATTTAAAGTAATCTTTAATTGAACTTGCAACATAGTCTAAATCCTTGTTTTCTAATGCTGGAAACATTGGCAAAGTAAGAACACGCTTTGACATTTTCTCCGTTTTTGGTAAATCTCCATTTTTATATCCAAATTCATCTCGATAGAATTTTGTAAGATGTACAGGCAATCCAAAGTATGCTTTAGAAAAAATACCTTTTTTTCTCAAATGATCCTTTAATTTTTCTCTGTTTTTCTCATCTGTTTGGATGGTATATTTCTGATAAACATGGAAGAAATCTTTTGGAGAACTTGGTAATGTTATCTCATCAATATCAGATAATTTCGATGTATAAAGTTCAGCATTTTTTCTTCTGAATTTAATTATTTTATTTATTTTTTTAAGCTGAGAAATTCCAAGTGCGGCAATCATTGTAGGCATTCTAAAATTATATCCAAGGCTAACGTAATCCATAAGCTCTGATGAAGAAAAATAATCAGAGCTTTCAGCTCTGCCATGTGATCTAATCAACTTTGATTTTTCATAACAATCCTTAGAAGCTGTTACAATTACTCCTCCGTCCCCTGTTGTTATCATTTTGTCTTGGCATAAACTAAACATTGCAGCATCGCCAAAACAACCTACTTTTTTATCTTTGATTTTTGCACCTAGTGATTGTGCTGCATCTTCGATAAGTAACAACTTATGGTCTTCTGCAAGTTCTTTCAAATCCTTGATATTAACACAAGGGCATCCGCCGTAATGAATTGGCATTATAGCCTTTGTTTTTTTAGTTATTTTATTTTTTACATCCTCAATTTCTAAACCAAATGTTCTATCTTCAATTTCTGCAAAGACTGGTTTTGCACCAACAAAAAGAGGAGCGTTGCCAGTTGCAATAAACGTAAAACTTGGGACTATTACCTCATCTCCTTTACCTATATTATATGATAATAAAATCGAATGAAGTGCTGAAGTCCCGGAGTTAAATGCTAATGCATATTTTGTTCCAACAAATTTAGCAATTTTATCTTCAAACTCTTTGATTTCAGGACCAGTTGCCCAGTAAGTACCTCTACGGATAACTTTTGCAACAGACTCTATATCGTCCTCCTCCCAATAGGATTTGAACAATGGTACTTTCCATTTCATCTTTTTTTTCTCCTCGCTCTATCTATTTCAAAAAATCTTCTAACTTACTCCCCTTAATATTTTTAAATATGTCTACCTGAATTTCCTCACACAACTCTCCTTTCCATTTCACTTTTACTGATTTATCTTTGAAAACTGAATAACTGTTTTCATCATGTTTTTTATGACATGAAATTAAGAAATCATTTGTTTGATTTGAATATTCTAAATTTAAAAATTTGAATAATTCCTTTGTTGTTTTTATTGAATCATCAACCAGGTCATTATATCTTATTAGATAAAACTGGTCTGGGAATTTTTCCTGTAATCTCCTAAAAAGATAAGCAATCTCTCTCCATTTTTCAAAACCCCAATATTCTTCAGGTCCTGTGTTTCTACATCGTCCATATTGCCATTCTTTAATCGGATCTGCATCCGAGGGGAATTCTTTTGGTGTAGTAATCCAAGAGTTTATAACAGCGCAAGGATGTCTGACTATCCCCACAACATTTAGATTGTCAAAAAATTGAAGCATTTTTTCCAATAAAAAGTGATATCTAACATTTTTAAAGGTAAGTACTTCCAGAGTTTCTACCTTTGAAAATATAGGATAGATACCTTCTTTTTTTTCTTTAGTTCGACATAAAAATTCATCCTGACTGTCGTAAATATCTCTGAAGAATTTATTATATTCTTGTTTTGAAGAATCTAAATTTACAGCATTTTTAAAAGCATAAGAGAATATTGGTTGATAACGATGGCAAACATTTGGGTTGCTATCAATGATCTGCGATAACCAACTAGTTCCTGAACGGGGAACACCTGCAATTACTATAACTCTTTTAAACATATTTATTACACTCTATATTCTGGAAAAAATGAGGCTTTTTCAAATTTAAGTTTATTTGTATCTAATCCTGACATTCCACATATTCTTTGGTATATTTCTCTATTATAAGTTTTTTTATATCCATAAAGCTCTTTTGTTTCATCGGAAAAACTCTTCTTAAACTGCAATAAACTGCTTCCTTCAGGTCCACCACCCAAGTCTAAACATTCAATTTCTTGTTCATTGCCAAATTTTATCGCTTCATAAAGCAATCTGTTTATAGCATCTACTTTATCAAGCTCAGGATCTCGTGCAGACAAATAATAATACATTTTCCTGTTTTTATGCAGAAAAATCGAGCCAGCTAAGATATTGTCTTTATATTCCAAGGTGAACAAAGAGAAATTTCCACAGAGATTTTTTTTCATGTTTGAAAGAAAATCGTAAGAAAAAAAATAGAAGTCTCTTGCATTTTTACTTTGCATAGATCTTGTATAAAGATTGTAGAATTCTCTTAGGCTTTTATCTTCGTTACTAATCTTTATTGTAACATCAAATTTTTTACTTTTTTTAATATGTCTTCTACATGAAGGTTTAAATGATTTAAAAATAGCGTCAATATCTCTTGATAAATTTACCCGAACCACTGTAGCAATTTTTTCCATATATATCGAATCGGGGAGTTTTTTTTGATTATCAAGATAGGGATGGAACCGGCAAAACTCTGATATGACATCTGCATCGTTACAGTAACTATTAAACTCTGATAAAAAATTTGATGTATCGCTGTTTTTAATATCTCCATGGAATAAAGGTCCTCCATAATACCAGGAGGAAGAAATATCCCAATATGTCGAACCAATGTCTTCTGAAACAAACGGAAGGTCATTTACTTTCCTTTTAAGAAAAGGATACAATATATAAGAATCACCAAATCTATAAATAAATAAATGACATGACGCATTCATATGTTTAGCCAGCACTGAAAGATATTCGGGTGAAAAATGAATATCTCTATCTGGTGTTTTTTCAACAAGTTCTCTCCATATGCTTTCTTGGTTTATATCTAAAATTTCTGTAGATCCCATATTTAATACAACGCTATTTTTTATACATTAATTTATCTGAAATTTCAATATCACTCAAGATCTCTACTATTTTTTCTCCTGTTTTTCCATCGCCGTAAACGCCATCATACCTACTTCGTTTTTTCTGTTTAGTAATATCCTTCAAAACTTTTTCAATAGTTTTTATAATTTGATCTTTTTCATCACCATCTATATCAACAACATTTTTCAGTCTATCTCGTCCTTTTTGCCTATTTCCAATATTAATTGCAGGAAGTCCTAAAGCAGGTGCTTCAATAATTCCAGAACTAGAATTACCAAGCATCAAACTAGAGTTTTTCATAATAGAATAATACTCGTCTTGTGGTAAATTCTTATAAAGCTGTATCTTTGGATGTCTTGAACACTCTTGAATTACTTTTAGAATTCTTCTACCGCCAGCATCTGCATTTGGATAGACAAAAACAGTCTGCATATCAAGCTCTACAAGAGCATCACATAGATTTTTTGTATCTGTAATCGATTTTTCAATATCAAGTGTATCTGGGTGAAATACTGCAAGAAGAGTTGGTTGATTAAGGTCAATAGAATATTTTTTTGACATTTCCTCAGGCTTCAAAGTCTCCATATTCATAATTGCATCAAGGCAGAGGCTTCCAGTTGTATGTATCCTCCATTTCTCCTCTCCCATTTTTTTGAGTTTTTCAGCATGCAACGGGTTTCGAACAAAATGAATATGTGCAAGTTTAGAAATTGTATTTCTAATATGGTTGTCAATACATCCTGAAACCTGTCCTCCACCGATATGGGCAATAGGGATATTCATAATTGATGCAGTAATCGCGGCTGCAAAAGGCTCTATTCTATCCCCTAAAATGAGAAGTACATCTGGCTTTAACCGTTTGAACTCACGATTCATGCCGGTAATTCCTTTTCCGACTGATTCAGCCATATCACTTAAATTGTCACCCTCAACAGTCATATCAACTTCTGCATCTATCTTAAAACCATCTTTTTTAACATCATTTTTAGTATGGCCATATTCAGGCATAAGATGCATACCAGTGACAATTAACTGAAGCTGCAGATCCGGATTTTTCTTAATTTTAATCATAATCTGCTTAAGAAGACCATACTCTGCACGCGTTCCAGTCACAACACATATTTTTCTTTTCAATTCAACTCCCCTTTAAATCATATCCCAAGTAATGATCGTATCTTTTTCAATATCAATTTTTGCTTTTTTACCAATAATTATATCCAAATATTTTTGAGGAAGACCAGTTCCTGGTCTTTTATATGATAACATATTTTTCTTAATTACTTCACCTTGCTTGATATTAGTATCTGCAACAATACTTTTCCTAGCAATTTTTATTATCTCTTTTTCTGATGCGAGAGGTTTTTTTATAGGATCTCCTAGAGATTCTTCAACAATTCTAATATTTTTTATCAATTCTGTGAATTCATCTGGTTCTAAAGATGATTTATGATCTGGGCCCGGTAACTTCTTATCCAATGTAAAATGCTTTTCAATTACACAGGCTCCAAGTGATACAGCAACTATTGAAGCTGTAATTCCAAGAGTATGATCAGAATATCCCACAGGTAACTGAAATACATCTCTTAATGTTAACATTGCTCTAATGTTAGCATCACTATTTTTACAAGGATAGTTAGTTGTACAGTGAAGAAGGATTATTTCTTTATTCTTCTGAGAATAAATATTGTTAACAGCATCTTCAACTTCTCCAAGTGTTGACATTCCTGTAGATAGAATGATTGGTAAACCTGTCTTTGCAGCATGTCTTAGTAATGAAAGATGTGTAACTTCCCCTGAACCTATTTTTAGGACTGGAACTCCTATTTTAACAAGGAGATCAACAGCTCCTTCATAAGGAGGCTTTGAGAAAAAAATAATGTCAAAATCTTTTGTATAGTCAGCTAGCTCAAACCATTGTTCATCAGTAAATTCAAATTTTTTAATCATATCGTATTGAGATTTTGTGTTAATTAAAGCCTTCTTTTGATATTCTGCCATTGGTGCTTTTTTTATTACTGTTTCATCTGCTTTGCAAGTTTGAAATTTAATAGCATCTATTCCTCTATCTGACGCTATTTTAATCATGCGTTTTGCACGTTTTAAATCTCCATTATGATTCACTCCAGCTTCTGCTATGATGAAACACGGTTCATTATCGCCGACTAGCCGATTTCCTATCTTCACCTTCATTTTTCCTTCCAACTGTTATCCTATTTGGCCCCTGAGAACTATAATCCTCCCATATTAACCTTTTGATTACCTATAATTTAAGAATAATCAAACCATTATAAATATACTTATATTTAGGTAATACTAAAATATAGAAAAACTGATGTAAAAAAGTAGAAAAACTAACGTCTAATACACTACCAGACGTTTTACCATGAAAAATAAAGTAATCCTGATACAACCCAAGAATTTGATGGCGATGAATAACTATCCGCCACTAGGACTGATAAGTATAGGTAGTACTCTTGGTAAGGCCGGCTATAAGGTTAAAATTCTTCCTACCTCACGTTTTGAAAACTATAAGGAGATACTTGAAAAAGAATGTAAAGACTGCCTATTTGTTGGAATAACAGTTTTAACCTTAGAAGTGCCACATGCTATAGATATTTCTGAGTTTATCAAAGAAAAATTCCCGAAACTTCCTATTGTTTGGGGCGGATGGCATGTTACTTTATTTCCAGAGCAAACTGTCGAAAGTCCACTGGTAGACTATGTTATTGTTGATGAAGGAGATGAACTAATTGTTGAACTTGCTAATAGCCTTAGAGACAAAAAACCATTTAAAAATCACCTTTTGACAAATAAAAAACATTTGAAAATGGAAGATTTGCCAATACCCAATTATGATTTGGTAATGAAACTCGATGAATATATCAATGAAGACTTGACAGATAAATTCAACGATTATATTGAAGAAAAAATTACTTGGCTTCCATATCAATCATCCAGGGGTTGTCCAGGTAAATGTACATTTTGTATCAATACTGTAACTAACAATAGAGCATACAGGAGAAAAAGCGCAAAAAAAACTCTCAAAGAAATGGAATATATTCAAAAGAAATACAAGATAACTCATTTTAAAATAATTGATGATAATTTCTTTGCAGATATCAAAAGAGTTAAGGAAATTGCTCAGGGAATTCTAGATAAAAAATTGAAGTTTACCTGGGATGTTGAATGCAGGGCTGATTATCTCAGAGACGATTGTGTTAACGATTCATTACTAGCTTTAATGAGAAAAGCAGGGTGTCTACAATTTACAATTGGTTTGGAGTCAGGTTCTCAAGCTGCTCTTGATAGGATGAAGAAAGAGACAACTGTTGAGCAAAATGAGTTTGCTGTAAAACAGTTAGATAAACATGATATTGTCCCAAGAACCTCATTTGTTGTTGATATACCCGGCGATTCAAAGGAGGATTTTCTAAAAAGCCAGGAGCTAATTAACCGTCTTAGAAAATACAAGAAATTCATGGCAGGTATGGCTACATACAGACCATATCCAAAGAGTCCATTGCATGATATTTTAGTTGAACAGGGTCACATTAAAGTCCCAGAATCTTTGATGGACTGGAAGGACGACTATAGTGTCAAACTGTATGGGATTTATGATTTTAAAAAGCCATGGCAAACAAATTACAGATTATCAACTAACATGGCCTTTTTTAATTCTACTCAGGGTGGTTGTTGGATACGTGAACACCAACTTGAGAGGACACCTGATAAGATACTTTACAGGATTATGTTAAAATTGGCAAAATATAGAAATAAATTTTTATTCTATCATTTTACTATTGATAGATATATTTATACATTTTTCCGTGATGAGTATTACAAAAGGAGGGAGGAAAAATCCCAAAAAAGAAATACAAAATCTTAGGCCTGATTAATGCGAGAGGTGGGTCTAAAGGTATTCCAAGAAAAAACATCCAATTGATTGATGATAAACCATTGATTTATTATGCTATACAGGCAGGACTTGAAAGCAAACTAATAGATAGAGTTGTTCTTTCCACGGAGGATGAAGAGATTGCAAAAATTGCAAAAGAATGTGGTGCTGAAGTTCCTTTTATGAGACCTAAGGAATTTGCAGAGGATAATGTTTCACAGTATGAACCAACAAAACATGCTGTTCTTGAACTTAAAAAACAAGGTTGGTTTCCAGATATTGTTGTATTAATATTAGCAAATACTCCATTTTTTAGCGGGAAAGATGTTGATAAAGTTATTGAAACTTTAATTAACAGTAATGACAAGGTTACTTCGGTCAGATCTTTATATGAAACCCCGGTCCCACCTCATTGGATGTGCACTATTGAACAAGATGGTTTACTAAAGAGATACATTGAAAATGTTGATATAGGAAACCCTAAGTTCTGCATTAGGCAAAGCCTTCCAAAAATTTATGCCATTGGCGGAATGGCTGATGCTATTTGGACAAAAACCATTCTTGATATAGGGTATTTGTTTGGTTCTAAGGTTAAAGGCGTGGTTTTTGATAGGGAGAAATCTCTAGATATTGACTCACCATTGGATTTGGAAATTGCTAGAGCAATTATGAAAAAGCATAGAGCGGGGAAGTAAAATGAGTAAAGGAAAAAAAGAGCAATTGGCATTTCTTGAGACGCATGATGATTTTTTGGAATTTAATCTGAAAACAAAAATGAGATTTGGCGCTGGAATATCTACAGATCTTGGAAAATATCTCAAAGAATTTAATCTTCAAAGAGTGGGAATTATTGTTGATTCAGCAATTTCAAAACTACCTGTAGTAAATGAGATATTTGAAAATTTGAATAAAGAAGGAATTAAAACAATAAAATGGGAATATGACCTAGGCTTTGAACCAGATTATACTTCCTTAGATATAGCTAGAAAACAATTTGTCAACGATAAAAATGAGCCATTAGTTGATGGTTTTGTCGGTATCGGCGGTGGAAGCGTTATGGACTTTTCTAAAGGATTATCAACTCTAACTGTTAATCCTGGTCCAGCAATTAATTACCGTGGTTTTCCTAAGGATTTAAAGAAACCTCTGCCAACAATTGTTATGCCAACAACAGCTGGAACTGGTAGTGAGGCTACCTATATGGCTGTTTTCATTAACAAGGAAGACAAATTGAAACGAGGAATAAACACAATGTACAACTTTCCGTTGATGGCTATTTTAGATCCAAAACTTACAGTTAGTTGTCCCAAACCAGTTACTGTTTCCACAGGTATTGATGGCCTGGTTCATGCTTTGGAAAGTTATGTTGCTGTTCAATCAAATTATTTGACAAAGATTTTTGCGAGAGATGCTTTCAAACTTCTTTTTAATAATCTGAATAAAGTTCTTGACAATCCCAAGGATGTTAATGTTAGAGGTAACTTGATGCTTGGAAGTTACCTCGCTGGAATTTCGTTAATGAATTCAGGCTCTGGGATTGGTGGTGTATTATCAGCACCAACTTCTGCTCATTTCGGTGTTCCACATGGTATAGCCGGTGGTATTTTGTTACCTTATGCAATTGAATTCAATGTAAAAAACGGATATGATTACAGTGAACTGTATGATTTGATTGATGGTGTTGATAAATCAATCGACAAAAAAGAAAAGAATAAACTTTTTTCAAAGAGGATTTTCGAACTATGCAGAAAATTAGACATACCTACTAATTTCAAGGATTACGGTATTAATAAAGATAATATCGATGTTTTGTTAAAAGAAACTGAAAAACGTGAGAAAGGACTTGCTCAAAATCCTATTCCTTTTTCAGTTGAGGACGGTAAGAAATTATTGTTGAAAATTATGGAGGAGTGAAATTATGCCAGGATCTGAAGTTATAGGAAAAGAAGAACAAGAAGCAGTAAACGAAGTTTTTGAAAAAGGCGGGGTGCTTTCTAGATATGGAAATGATGCAAGAAGACAGAATATTTTCAGAGTTGCAAAATTTGAAGAAGAATTTGCAAAAAAATTGAATGCAAAATATGCTTATGCTGTCTCCTCTGGTTCAGGTGCTCTTAAGACTGTATTAGAAGCTTTTGAAGTTGGACCTGGTAATGAAGTAATTACTCAGAGTCATACTTTTATTGCAACTGTGGAAGCAATTATTGAGACAAGGGCAACACCTGTTATTACTGATATTAATAAAACTTTGAATATGGATCCTGATGATTTTGAATCTAAAATTACATCTAGAACAAGGGCTGTTATTCCTGTTCATATGTCTGGTGTTTCTGCAGAAATTGATAGAATTGTAAAAATTGCAAAGGAGCATGATCTCTTTGTTTTGGAGGATTGCGCTCAGTCACCCGGTGGTGGGTATAAAGGTAAAAAACTTGGTACATTTGGTGATGCTGGTATTTTTAGTTTTGATTTTGGTAAAATGATAACAACTGGTGAAGGCGGGATGATTGTTACAAATGATGAAGAAATTTTCAAAAAATGTAGATCTTTCCAAAATCATGGTCATGATTTCAATCCAAATGTTCCTTCAATGGCATATGATACTGCACAAAGAGGTGGTTTTAACTTTAAAATGATGGAGTTACAAGGAGCAGTAGGTCTTGCTCAGTTGAAAAAAATGGATACAGTAATTGAAGGACATAGAAAAAATAAGAAAAAAATAATTGAGGGAATTAAAAACATTGAGGGAATTGAACTAAGAACAGTCCCTGATCCAACTGGAGATATCGGTGATAGTGTAACATTTTTCCTTGAAAATGAAGAAGTAACAAATAAATTTATGGAAAAGTGGACGAGCAAAGGTTTTGGTGTTAAAAATCTTCCAGACTCTCTTAAATGGCATTTTGCAGGGATGTGGCCTCAACTCTTTGGTAAACGGTATGGGGGTAAATCTCTTGATAAAGAGGTTTGGAAAAAATCTAATGATATAATTCGAAGAGCTATTGCAATACCTGTATTCATGAAAATGGATGATGATCAAATCAATAAAATTGTCAGTTCAGTTGATGAGATTGTCAAAGAACTTTCAACGATGAAAGTTGAGGCATAAAAATTATACAGTTATTGTTTCTAAACTCTTTTTTTCTTCTTTTAAATTATCCAATACGTATTTTTTAATAATTTTAAAATCATCAAGATACTCTGCTGTTGGTTCTCCGGTATTCTGCATTTGGGGTGGTGAAGAATTGTTTTTTTGAAACTTTTTGTATACCTTTTTCAG
>JAGMDE010000006.1 GCA_023128855.1 Thermoplasmatales archaeon
ACATATCTAGCTTACAAGGCATTTTTAAAAAGCTAGAAAAACCGCTCCTTTATCAGTTCAAAAGTATCCTTAAATATACCTTTATCTTGGTCATTACAGTATTCTGGGTTACATTGTTTTTCAATTTTTCCAGCTACAGGAAAACCTGCAAGCCTAAGCATAGGTCTTGTTGCTTTTTTACCATGTTTCCATCGAGCATAAAACCAATGAACAAAGAAAAATGCAGGGCCATATATCTTTCTCATATCTGGTGTCCAGAAATCTATATTGTTCTTCCAGGATCTGGCTATAACTTCCCATTGAAGCTCGGTAAGATTGTTAAGATTTTTTCTTCTACAATTACCCAAAATTGCATCTTTTAATGGGATAAACAAAACTGGCGTGTAAAACATCTTTGCATTATGATTTCTAAGATCATCAATTAAATCAAGAGTTGCAATAACATCCTCTTCTGTTTCATCAGGTTGCCCGGTCATGATTGTGCAAAGTGGCCACCAGTCATGATCGTTCAAGTATCCAATTGCTTCAACAACTAACTCAGGCCAATTATCAACACTATATGGTAATGCCTTACCTTTCATGTATTTCTTCATTAGTCTAACACTACCAGTTTCTATACCTATCTCAATAGATATGAAAGGTTTTTTGTATAAATTACTAGTCTGAGGGGTCCACTTTGTTTTTTCAATTAAAATCGGTGTCAGTTCATCGAGAATTTTTTTATCATATATAACAGGGGCAAAAGAAGCATGAGACAATAAAATATGCTCTACGCCTGGATAGGAGGCTATAGATTTATACAGTTTGACAATTTCTTTTCTATTTGGAATAAAATTCTTTTTTGATTTGTAAAGGAAAATATCCTCAGTTACAGTGAATATTGATTTTGCTCCTTCCTTGATATTAACTTTGACTTCCTTCATAATATGATCAATTGGAAATGAATATTTGGTACGCATAGTAGGACTACAAAATTGGCATCCTCTACCACATCCTCTCATTATCTCTACCATCCCATAGGATGAGGCATGTTTTATCAAAGGCACTTTTTCTCGATCTGGCTTTCGAGCTTCAAAATATTTCGGAACTTTTTCATCCTTCATTAACTTGTCAAAAACTTCAACAAGATCTTTCTCTCCTTCTCCTTGGAAGATTACATCAATTCCGAGTTTTTCTTGAGCATTTGCTTCGCTTATCTGCCAAGATCCTTGTCCACCAACAATTACTTTAGGTCTATATTTTTGGATGGAAGGATGGGTTACTAATTTTTCAAACTCTGATGCATTAAGAGCTTCACCACCAAAACCAATAAGTGAATTATATGTAGTTGAGACGTATGCCAAACCCATTGGATCCATAGTTGAAATTCCGACAATCTTGGTTTTTTTCCCAATAAATTTATGGAGATTATCATAATGAGAAACTACAACATTTTTCTCACCATATTTGTCGATAAGTATGGATTCTACTTTTCTGAGTCCATAGATAGTACGTTTTGCAGTCTCATCTTTGTTACTTTCAAGATTTTCAAGATGTTCTTTTAAAATATACCCTGATAATTTCTTTGGAAAAGTACATATAAATGCTGAAAATGGGTTGTCATTGTACTCATTTGCTTCAACACGCGAAGCGGCAAGAACTATTGGAACCCCATCTATCTCGTTATCCATTTCTTATCCAACCAGCATTTTTTTAAAAACTGGATCTTTAATAGTTTCTTGAATTTTTAGAAGAAAATCTTTCCATGAAAGTGCATTTTTTGACCATTTAATCATCTCTCTTTTATGGAGTGATAGAATCTTAAGAAAACTTTGCCAATTATATCCTTCTTCCTTCAAAGGTATTGACCACCCTCCTTTCTTCCAAAGATAACTTGGTAATCTGTTTCCAAGCCATAGAGTCAGTGAATCGATTTTCAATCCGATCTCCATTTTTTGTTCCATAAATTGCTTTTTTAACATCATCGGCTCTGGAGGAATTGTCAATTTCATATTAAATGCCCCATATACTAGGTATATGGGATTTAGTATTGAGATTTCATATTTATTATTTTTGAAAAATATGACTATTATCTTCCTACAAAACTTTTATTTTTAACTAGGCCCAAGCGAGAAATCCCCAAACTTTAGTTTGTGGGATGAATCGCATGGAGAATTAAAATTAAAACGCCGAAAGGCGTTTTTTCCCCTGGGGGGAAAGCCATGTCATTTATGGCATGGAAGGGGGACGCATTTGCTTTTCACTAGCTTTACACCTAAAGTCTATTTTACAAGGAGATTTATCAGTCGTTCTAACAATGGAAGATGATTTGTAAACCTCTTTAGAAATTGTAGGAACAGTGGATTGTGTGATATTATCTTGTTTTTCGGCATAATAACTTTAAAAGTTGCCCATTCGCTCTCACTATAGGGATCACTTGTTTGTGCTCTTATGGTAAATGTCCCTATTTTATTCCATGCAAATTTTAGTTTAACATGTGTCCCTGGTGGAAATGGTCCATACATTTTACCTGGACCACCAATTCCCCAGTCAACTCGAAGGGAGATTGGATCACCTTCAGGGTCATCAGTAATTACGAACGTATATTCGTATTCAACAAACACTTTGCCATGTGACGGACCATTTATAATTGGTGGATTTGGTGGTAAATTCTCACCGATGAAAAATCTGTGATCATCAACATATATTTCTTCTGGAGAAGTTGTTAACTGACCAATTAGCCTATAGCCACCATCAGGTACTTGTTGATTATACTTGTCTTTTTGATCCCACCATATTTCATCGAAGGTCTCACCAGGATCTAGTTCAATCCAGAGATAAATATACACTTCATGTACTAGCTCACCGTTAAAATTATAAATGAGAAAAGAAGGATTACCATCAATAGTACTATCACCAACATTTGTTAACCTTAGATTCACCATTTCACCAGATTCATAAATATTTTTATCAGTTGTTACCTCTATAGGATTATCATCAAGTATGAAAAAACTCTCATCATCAAAATATTCCTCTTCATATGTTAAAAAAATTCCTTCAACAGTGTATTTACCTTGTGGTACACTGGGGAACCATACATCATTAAAGCTTTTACCCGGTGTGAGGATTATCCAGCAATCAGGGTAACAACCATAAACTAGTTCATGGTCTTCATTAAAAACTTCAAGGGTTGGATTGCCCTCAATTGCTTCATCAGCGATATTTGTAAGAGATAAGACTACTGGTTCACCAGGTTCATATATTGGTTTATCAGTTGAAACATCTATAATTCGATCATCTATTACTACAGTTGTAAAAGTTGGAACACTATCCTCTACCATGGGATCATTTGTTGAGGTTGCACGAACAGTAATAGTATACGTTGCCTCTTCCACATAGTAAGGCTCAACTGTTAAAACAACTATACCACTTTTACCAGGGCTAAGAGTAATTACTTCAATGCTAAGTGATGACCAATAACAACAATCTATAAGATCAGGGCAATCCAAAATGTAAGTATCAATTAAATCACCTGTGTTAGTAACTTCAATTCCATATACCGCTGTTTCAAAAGGATAAACCGTCATAGAATTATCATCACAAGAAACACTAACACTATAATCATCTAGTCGTCCTGTTTTATTTACATTTTCTCCAACTATTGAATAACAACAAAAAACATTACAAATCATCAAAAAAGTTGTTATCAAACCAATTGTTTTCTTATTCATAGTCCTCCCTCTAATTCATATTCTTATTTAGTTAATAGTATTTAAAAGTTATATGCAGATTCCACACAAAATGTCGAAAAATAATTTTTCTAAAAATTGTAAAAACAGTGAACTTATTGTTAGAGCATCAAGAGCCGTATTTTATGCTATAGGCTTTTCACTAAAATCATTGGCGATAGATAATATTCCTAAAAAGATATATCTATTAAAGAAATTACATGGAAAAACATTTGTTTTAGCTGGAGCGATTGGTGGTTTCCACGATCCCTTTTTTGGCTTTGGGATAAATAGTGCATTAATATCAGGAAAAATCGCTGCGATGACAGTAGTTTCTAGAAAAAAAAGGGGGGGGGGTACAAGAATTTAAACGATTCACAACTAATTTGGATAGAATGTTTATACTGTCTAAAATTTATAATCATTTACCATTGAGAAATATTGTTATTCCACGATTATTTAAGAGTACAACAAGTATTATACCAATTGTTGGAAGAAATCTTCGAAGTATTCCAGGATTTACTCATGAGGATTGTTTTAAGATTTTAAATATCGACACTGTTTTTTAACACACCATTTTCAACACTACCAATTCAACACTTCTTTATTCAACAGAACCTAAATTTCTATATTTTTATTTTTACAGTATATAGGTAAATTGTAAATTGAATATAATCATGAGGTCAGATCTACAAGAGATATACTTGTTATGTAGCTAACTGAGTTCAATATTTTCAACGTTTATTCCATAGACAAGATAATCTCCACATCTCTGACGAACATCGTATTCCAGACATTCACCATATGACCAAATTTCTTTTTCAATACGTCCATGAATAGTTACATTAGTACCAGTGGGTGGATCTGAATAAAACATTGTATCATTTTCAGTAAACAAGTTTATCAAAAGGTTAGAATTATTATATTCTGCATCTAATTGGAACCCTTTTAAACGTTGAATAGTTCCATTTATTGTAATATTTTCTCCAAGTTTATCTGCTAATTCTTCACCAACAATTTCATCGATTGTTATTTCATCTTCTGTCAACTCTCTGATTTCTTCAGCAACAATCACAGTTGGATCATATGCTCTACCTTCATGATCAATTAGATGTTGTAAACCATCGTCTTCTTCTATATATTTCATTGCCTGTACAGTTCCGATTACCTGAATTTTTTTACCTAAAGGCACTGTTAATTTAGTGGTATCGATACTAACGATTACACCTGGGAGAATTTTATCATTCCACTCAACGCCATCTGACATATCATAACCATAATTCTTACCCGCAGGAACTGAATTAATCACACCGATAAGACTTACTTTTTTTCCATCACAGTCTTCTAACGTATCACCAACACAAAATCCAGATGAATAATCAATACAATTCACACATTCTTGATTTTGTAAAATTAAAAAAGTTGTTACTCCAATTAATATTATTGCTATTACAATAATTCCTATTAAAGCATATTGTTTTTTCATTTAAATCATAAGATATTACTTTATATTTTATATTACACAAAGAGTTATAAAATGTTTGGGAAAAACCAAACAAAAGAATAAAAATTTTAATCGATATTATTAAATTTACTACTTTGTTGTCAAATTCATGAGCATATATGCAGAAGGCATCTATAAAAAATATGGAGATATCCAGGCATTGTCCGATGCATCTCTTGAAGTCAAACCGGGGGAGATATTTGGACTATTTGGCCCAAACGGTGCAGGCAAAACAACCTTTGTTAGAGTGTTGACAGGCCTTACAAATCCAGATTCCGGAAATGCTAGAGTATGTGGAGTTGATGTAATTGCCCGTCCAAATGCTGTTAGATGCCATACCTCCATTCTTGTTGAGCGTCCATATCTCTATGAAAAGATGAAGCTCAAGAATTATTTAAAATTCTATGCAAAGCTCTGTAACATATCTTCACCTCAAGTAGATAAAAAAGTTGCAAAAGCAGTTGAAATTGTTGGCATGGAAAAGAAAATCGACATAAGGTTGCAGACAATGTCCATGGGTGAACGACAACGTGCTGAAATTGCAAGAGTATTAATCAAATCTGCAGAAGTGTTATTTCTTGATGAGCCTTTTAATGGAATTGATTTGGAAATGAGAAAAAAATTACGATCATATTTAAAACTCCTACTTGAAAATGGGAAATGCATTTTCTTCACTTCCCATAACCTTCTTGAGGCTGAGCAGATTGTAGATAAGTTTGCAATCATCAATCAGGGGAAGATTATTGCAATGGGAACTTCCCAGGATTTAAAGGATAAATATCTAATGCCAAAACTTTTCATTAGACTAAAGAACCCGCAAAAAGGTCTAGAAATTCTCCAAAGCAAAGCAGAGTATAATCAGTCAGAGATTGACCAAGAAGGAATATGTATTACACTTAAGAGAAAGGATGATATTCCAAACCTTATTCGCTTTTTAGCTACGCAAGATCTTGAGATTTATGAAATTAAATCATTAGGAACAATGGAGGATGTTTTCAGCCAAGTGATCAAATCACCAAAGGAAGAGGTGGTAACATAATCCATCAATCTGAAGGAGATGTAAGGTTAATAGATCGACTAAGCTTGATAAAAACCATTATGATTAAAGATGTGTTAAGCGCTAAACTTTGGCTTTTGGCAACTTTTGTCATTTCAATGATTGTTTATTTTATAATGTTCATACTATTTGTATCACCAAATTCGAATGATATTGATGCGATAACTTGGAACCCAACCACAATTCTTTTTATTTATGGTTTGGCAATTTTGATCAACATGCTATCATTTCTAATATCCTATGCTCAATTTTATGCTGCTGAAATAAAGAAGGGGACAATTAGATCACTATCATTATATCCACTCAACATGAATGATATTACCATTGCAAAGATATTATCCAGTGCAATTGTAGCCTCCATAGTAAGTACCATGATGTTTTTTTCAATAATTGGACCTTTTATGTTTGCGGGAGCTTACTCCATTGATGGAGTTTTACTCATTCAATTTAGTGCTATTCTTACCTCAATTTTCATTCTTGCAACAGCAGCCTTTGGTTCTCATGTTATCATATATTTTCTTGGATCCATAAAAATTTCTGGTAATGCCCTTAATACTATCATGTTTACTATCTCGTTTTTCTTCACAGAAAACATGATAGTTCGATTAGGTGAGATTTTCCGCTTCTTAGATCCGAATGTGGATATGGCCAGTGTTTCTGAGGTAAGTAAGGCCCTCGCTCAGTTCTCTCCATTCCATTCCACAGGGCGATTTATTTCAAATTCTCTATTGGCTACAGGATATGGTCTTGACCTTCATTTTATATTGCCAATTGGATTAATTACCATTATCCTTGGTTATGTATTTGGTAGGAAAATACACCTAGACATCTTTTTAAAAGAATGAATTGGTAAAGGTAGGGGTTTCTAAACATTGGAAGAGCAATTTTTGAGAAGCTGTAAAAAACATTCTTTATACTTATCCCGATCAGTTGCAAATGGGAGCATAGTCACCTTTACATATGTCCTTTAGAGTTTTCTTGATCACCTCATACTCATTTCCCGATGTGAACTTCTCTATTTATTTTTTGTTTGGAAGCAGATCGCTCTATTCTCTTTGGTTTGGAAAAAACCAAACGAACATTCTGCCAACACATTTGTAACAACCCAAATGCAACACCCTTCGTGCAACAGTACCCGGAGGAGGCTTTGCATTTTTATTCCAAAAAATCGTGAATAAAAGTGCAAAATAGTGAATAAAAGTGCAGAGTAGTTAGATTTAAATATGGGGAAATATAAATAATATAGTGAAAATATAAAAAAATGGTGGACATGGAAATTATTGAAGAAATTCCTGTGTTGCCCTATAAAGTTTAAATAAAAACTGACTCCATATTTATTAATAAATATGTGAAAAAAGAGATGATATAAGATGAATAAAAAAATAATATGTTTTCTACTTGTCATTTGTTTTTTAATCCCTCCTCTAACTAATTGCACTGCAATTTCGGTTCTCGACGAGGATTCAAAATGCTATGGATTTATTGTAACATATGTTGATCAAGGAACATATCCTATTATAGATAGAATAAATTGTAAAATTCGGCATTTAATTAATGACTTATTACGGGAGCAAATACCAATATATTGGACTGCAGAAGATATTAACGTTGATATTAAAAAGATGAATTCTAGCTATATAAGTCAAAATAAATTATTTGAACCAGGAAGCTTCATCATTCCATTTACAGGTAATTCTACAGATGATAAAAAAATAATTTCAATAATGTACGATTACAACCAGAGTAGTGAAATCGAGACTTATGATGAAATAAACATTCCGATATATATTATATCAGAGCAGATAAACGTGCAAGCTTTTCCTTTAAATGATGTTAAAGTTGCCCAGCTTTACAGTCGAGTTACTACTGGAGGATTTATTTTTTTAGAAGTACTATCTAAATGTGGATTTTTAAATGTTGAAATTATTGAAAATAAGAACATTTATTCTAAATTAAATTTAGATGATTTTAATGTATTATTTCATCCAGGGAGATTACATGATCCTCTTCCTGTAGTATTACACACGATTTACGAAGATATTGTTTATAGAGAATCTGTTGGAGTTCGGGATTTTATAAACAAGGGAGGAGGATATATCGGTGTTTGTGGAGGACTATTAAAAGCATCAGCAGGTTGTATTCTAGGAGGAGGAATACCGATCTACCAAAAAAGGCAAGTTTATAACCCAAAACTCCGAAGTATTGGAAGTTTTGCAATTACCGATATTTTAACTAGCTTACCTCCTAGTTTGTCGAAAGATGTTCAAATTAAAATAATTGATAATTCATCTCCAATCGCTTATGGTTTAAATGAAGTAATATGGGACAGTTGGTTTGGAGGGCATGAAGTTAGTCATACTGGTAAAAATGTTAATGTTGTTGCTAATTTTCACAATACTGGAACAAAAATTGATGGGACTCCAGACTGGCTTACAACAACCTTTGGCAAGGGTAAGGTAGCAACTTTTTCAACCCATCCAGAAATTGCAGCAATGGGATATTTTACAAATTATGAATGCAAACCAAATAATGGGAAAATTATTATCTCTAATTCATTGTTCCATACAACAGCAGAAGATAAGATAGATTATCAAACACACCATTCTAGAAACTTAACTTATCTAGAAGATATTTGGAAAGCAACAGCAAATTTGAACAGCGGAATTAATGAAATAGAGAAAATTTTCAATCCGATAAGAGAAGGGATTAACGAAACCAACGACTATCTTGATTATTTAACTGACAAAACATCTGAAATTATTAGTCTAATAGAAGATATTGCAGATGAAAATAAGATAGAAGAAGGTACAATTGAATACAAATTCTATCTTGGTCTAGATTTTGTAAAAGATGTGAAAATATTCTATTATCGTATTCTAAAAAAATTTCTTGAAAATGCAACAACAGTTTTTGATAAAATCGAATTAATTTATTACTTGTTAAAAAATGAACCTGATTTTAACAATCAATTAAAAACGTTAATAATTGACCTATCTGACAGAATAAACAAAACTAACGAGATTCTCCAGAATGGAGAAGATATGCTTGACAGTTATAAACAGAACCTATTAAAATATCAAAAAAAGTTATTCCAATCTAGAATTAAGGAATATAAGCTGAAAAAAGAAGGAAATAGTTTTTATATACATGTCTACTCAGGATTTACACCAGTTATACATACATATTTCAATTCATTGAAATTTTTAAGACACAATTGGTATAACTATGAAGCTAGCATAGTTGTCTAACGGGTACTGCTGCATGTAGGGTGTTGCATTTGCGGTGTTATTTTTGTATTATGTTTACTTGAGTTTTCTAATATATCATGTTTTTATTCTGGAGTCAATAGAAACATCATTAATACTGGTGTTTGTTGGATTTCCTTTTTCTTATTTGCTAATTAAATCTACTAACTTATTAGATCATATTGGAGAAATTGGTTCTGTATAATTGAGGCGTGTTGAAAGAGTAGTGTTGAATTTGGTGTGGTTTATCATATTGAAAATCCTACCAATCTGACAAAGATTTGTGAAATTTTACCTTAATTCCATCAGGTTTCATATCTTTAATTGCTCTAGTTGGAAACAATGTAAGTTGTTTTTCAACATCTGAAGGTATTGGAATAGTACCTTTGAGATTTCTTTTTTCAATCTCTATTGCCCCGTCAATTATTATGTTGAATAAAGATACAAGATTTGAATAGTGATAGTTTGCAAAATTATTTGTTGAAATAAAACTATCTTTTGTTATTGGTAGTTCCATTTGTTTTTCAAAGTTTAATGTAACATTTTTTGGGATTGGTAATATTCCTACTTCATTTTTTCCCTGGATGATTCTACTTCTGATGGAACTACGGTGTATCCATTCATCTCGTATATCTTGTAATTCCTTAAACCAATAATTAAATTTGTTAATCTTTGAACCTAAATTTGATTCTTTTTTCATTATCTCTACTCGAAATCTAACTTTTTTAAAATCTCTATCTCCACCTCTTGCACGTAATTCTAATAAATTTGTTAGAAACACTGCCATAGAATCAAGTGCAGATTTTGTATGGATTAAACAATCAGTTACACATAAAGAATGAGCGGTTTGGCCAATTGGATCCATTATTAAATTATTAGAATCCATTTCGTTTTCAATTTCACTTTCAATTGATATTGCTTTCGAACTCACTAATTTTACCCATTGTATTTTTCTTAAACTATCTGTTAGTGGTTCATACATTAATTTCTTTTTTTTCTTGATTATAATAGCTCCAAGTTCTACTAATTTCTTTGGATTAACTTCTTTAAGAAATTGGGGCATTATTTCTGTAAAAATTGTACCTTCTAATTTTTTTGGAAATGGAGGTAAACTCATATTAATCAAATATATAATTTAAAGTGTAGTAAATAGTCTTTTTTATCATATACGTGGGAATACTTTCACTCACCTCAACAGAAGGTTTATAAGGAGAAAATACATAATAATTATGTAATTATAATTTTGATAAAATACAAATAATATTAGTTTAAAATTGGCCACCAAAGTGCGGACACACTTTGGCAGCCTTGAGGCCGATAAATATGGTATCAACCCCAAACAAGCAGATAATAAAAGAAATTGAAAAACCTTTTTGTTGTACACACTGCGGTAGTGAAAAATATATCAAATATGGTAAAAAGAATGGTAAGCAAATCTACATGTGTAAAAATTGTAACTGTCGTTTTGTAGATAATCTATACTTTGAAAGACTAAAAGCGGATCCTAAAATAATCTGTGTTACCTTAGATTTATATTTTAAAGGAATAAGTCTTCGAAAAATTTCAGATCATTTAAAACAATTCTACGATCTTGATATTCATTTTACAACTGTATTTCATTGGATTAAAAAATACATCATAATAATGGATGAATACGTTCGTCAATTTAAACCAAATCTTAGTGATATTTGGAATGTTGACGAGATGATGATATCTGTTAATGGTGACTGGTTTTACCTATGGAATGTAATCGACGATGAAACAAGGTTTCATCTAGCATCTGTAATTAGCAAGAATCGAACTATTGATGAAGCAAGCAAAACACTAAGAACTGCTAAAAAAAGAAGTCATGGTAAAAGACCAACATTTATTATTACAGATGGATTGAAATCATATAATAAAGCAATTGAAGAAGAATTTCATAAGGTTCCAAGAAAGACTTTTCATATCGGAAACGTTGGAATAAGAGGAAAAAAAGGTGGTGAAGACTACTTTGATAACAACCTTGTAGAAAGACTTCAGGGGACAATACGTGAAAGAAACAAAACTCAAAGAGGTCTAAAAGACCAGTATTCTTTATTTATTAGAGGACATCAACTGTATTATAATTTTATAAAACCTCACGAGTCGCTATATGGAAATACCCCTGCGGAAATTGCAAATGTTGATTTGGATTTAGGAAATAGGAAGTGGCAAAACCTACTTATACAGGCGATAAAATATCAAAATCGATTCTGGGGAGAGGCAAAGAATGAAGATTCATTGTAATCAATGCGGAGAGGAGGTAGATAGTCTACTACCATTCAAATGTAGATATTGTGGCCTTCATTATTGTAAACATCATCATCTTCCTGAAAATCATAATTGTGTAAATTTACCATCAAGAAGACCGTTAATAAAGCAACCTGATAAGCCTTTAATTAAATCTGAAGAATCCGATGTAACAGAACCACTTCCAGAAGTTGAAGATGAAAAAGAACCCGAAATAAAAAATGAGTCTGAAGCTGATCTTAATATTAAGATTATCGATCAAGAAAAACCTAAAAAAAGTAAAAAAGTAAAAAGATATCGCAGTCGAAAATATAACATTCGTATATCTAATCTTGCTAAGATTTTTTTAGCGTCTTTAATTTTATTTATTATCCTTCATCTAATTTTGCCATCTGCTCCGTTAAGAGAAGTATGGATGCTTTACATTATTGTTTTGTGTGTAACAGAGGTAACTGGATTGCTTTTATTGTTATTCAATTTAGATAGGATTAGTATCCATACGACCTTAAGATTATGGGGACTACGAATTTTAGCAGGAATTATTTTATTTATTGGTCTATGGTTTTTAGTAATGCTTTGGATTTCAAGTATGTTTTATATGATATTTTATCCGTTCATTGATGTAGATCCACTGATTGATTTTCTTTCAATACTGCCGTTTTTAATTCCTGGTTTTGGTCTTATGGGAATTGGAGGATATCTTGAATTTAAATTTAGAAGAGAATCTGGGTTAATAGTACATAGAGGATGATGGTAAAATAAACATATATTTTTATTAGAATTTAACAAGAAGGTAGAAAAATGGAAGATAATAAACTATTTAGAGAGATAGAAAAGCGTGAAAGATTAGTACAAATATTCATAATTATAGGTGGATTTTTTGTAGCATATAGTGGAGAAGAATACCGGACAATAATGATGTTAATGTTTTTCCAATTCCTTATTCTCGTTTTATTATATTACATATTTTTATCAAGAACAAAAATGACGCCGCTGATTAATTGGTTAGCATTTGGATCAGGAATGTTTTATAGTTTTTTCATATCTTTATATGTTAAAATTCTTACAAAACTTCCAGATTGGTATTTTTTTATATCTTTCGTTGTATTTACTTTCATATTTACTTTTGCACTAATCTATCCTGGAGGTACTGAGCATTATACATGGAAGTTATATAATAAGTTGGATAGCATATATCTGAAAAATCCAAGAAGATTTAGTAAAATATCAAAAATCTTAGCAATTATTTTAATAATTTTATTGATATTAGAGACAATATTACTTAATTTTTGGAATCCTTTTAATTAAAAATTTTATAACACTACTAATTCAACACTTCTCAGTTCAACAGAACGGAGAAATTGATTCCCCAAATGATCACAGCAGACCAAAAAGACACAACCACACACGCAACACTACCGTCAGACCCACGCCCCAACACCAAATTTTGATAGAAAACTTTTTATATAAGTTTTTAAATGTCGTTAAAAAGCGTATCGAAAAGTATAAATAAATAAAATGGGGGAATGCGTAGATATGATGCCTTCGGGAAAGAAGAAAAAGGAAAAACCAAGCATAGAAGAGATAACTAGGTGTCCAAAGTGTGGAGGAACACATCTAACCAAGGATTATTCTAGAGCAGAGTTAGTTTGTGAGGAATGTGGACTTGTAATTGATGAAGATTTTATAGATCACGGACCTGAGTGGAGAGCATTTGACAGCGATCAAAGAGAAAAGAGAGCCCGTGTTGGAGCTCCGATGACATATACTATTCACGATAAGGGTCTTAGTACAATGATTGGTTGGAAAAATCGCGACTCTTATGGTAAATCTATTCCAACTAGAAACAGAGCTCAATTATATCGTCTAAGAAAATGGCAGCGAAGAATTAGAATTTCTGATGCAACTGAAAGAAACCTTGCTTTTGCATTATCTGAACTTGACAGAATGGCCTCAGGTATGGGCCTACCTAGAAATGTTAGGGAAACAGCAGCTATGATTTATAGAAAAGCTGTTCTAAAGAACCTTATCCGTGGAAGAAGTATTGAAGGTGTATCTGCAGCTGCATTATATGCTGCATGCAGACAATGTAACGTTCCAAGAACACTTGATGAAATAGCAGGTTCTTCAAGAGTTTCTAGAAAAGAAATCGGTAGAACATATCGTTTTATTGCTCGTGAACTTGGACTTAAACTTATGCCAACATCACCACAGGACTACATATCTCGTTTCTGCAGTGAACTAAAACTTTCTGGAGATGTTCAATCAAAAGCAATTGAAATATTAAAAGACGCAGCAGATAAAGAACTTACTAGTGGACGTGGACCAACTGGTGTCGCAGCAGCTTCAATTTATATTTCTTCAATTCTTTGTGGCGAGCGAAGAACACAAAGAGAAGTAGCAGATGTTGCTGGTGTAACAGAAGTTACAATTCGAAACCGTTACAAAGAATTAGCTGAAAGATTAGATATTGACATAATTCTCTAATCTTTTCTCTTCCTTTTTTTATGGCAACTCGTTGGTACTCGGAAAAAAAACGAGAGCATTATTATAACGAAGCAAAAAAAGTTGGATATAGAGCTCGCTCTGCGTTTAAATTAAAACAAATTCAAAATAAGTTTAATATTTTGAAAGAAGGCAACACCGTCATTGACTTAGGAGCTGCTCCTGGAGGATGGAGTCAGGTTGCTAAAGAAATTGTCGGTGAAAACGGAACTGTTATTGGTATTGATCTATCTCCAATTATACCAATTTCTGGAATAACTTTTTTACAAGGAGATATGACTGATGAGATATCTCTTGAGGAAATAATTAATTCACTAGATGGAAAGAAAGCTGATGTAGTTTTATCAGATATGTCTCCAGATATTTCTGGAAATTATTCAGTAGATCATGCTAGAAGCATCTATCTTTGTGAGCAAGCTCTTATGACAGCTAATCAGATTTTAAAACCTGGTGGGCATTTTATTTGCAAGGCCTTTAATGGTGAATATTTACAGGATTTTATAAAAATGACTAAAGAAAAATATAAAAAGGTGTATCAATATATCCCAAAGGCGTCCAGAAAAACTAGTTCTGAAATATATATTATTGCAAAATTTTTGCAAAATAGACAATTTTGATGCAAAAACCGGTATATTAGTTAAAAAAATCGCCGAAAGTATTATAAAATCTGACGTATAATACATATAATATAGAATAAAAAATTCACCTTGACATTAGTTGCACTTTTGCGGGGGAAAAATAAACAATGAAAGACAAAACACTTAGCTTTGACGATTTTGCAGAGGATTCTAAAGAAAAAGTTGAAAAACAGATAGTAGCTATGATCTCTGATAAACAAATAGTTTCCATCTTGGAAGGCGGAAAACGTTTACGATCCATACTTGCAGGATTATCTTTTAAAGCTTGTACACAAGGAAAAGAAACTGAGGCTCAATATCAAAAAGCACTAGAGGGAGGTGTCGTAATAGAACTTGCGCATGGTGCTTCATTGGTGCATGATGATATAATTGATGAAGATCTTATTCGTAGGGGAAAACCTTCTTTTCATGCAAATGAAGGTGTTGCAAGTGCTCTGCTTATGGGTCATAAAATGCTTGTCTCTGGTTTTAATATTGCATTACGACATGGAACGAAAGTTGCAGAATTGTATATTAATTCATGGAATGAACTAGTAAGTGGAGAGATTGACGAAGTTAATATTAACAAGAAAAGCATGAATTTAAAAAAGATGTCTACAAAAGAACAAATTTTTGCGGCTTATAATAAAATTATTGATTTGAAGACAGCTGCATTATTTTCTTCTGCATGTAAAGCAGGTGCTCTTGAAGCAGATATGGCAGGTGATATTCTCAAAGTATTTTCAGATTACGGTCGAGAAATCGGACTTGCATATCAGCTCGCTGATGATCTCGTGGATCTAGCAAATGGAGAAATGATAGACAGCGTAATAATTCCTCTTTTAAGCAGGTTGGAAAACAAAAAAGTAAAAATTGGATTTTTGAAAAAAAGAGAAATCAAAAGAAGATTTGCAAAAAACAAAGACAAAATCCAAGAATATTATATTGAGGAAATCAATAAGCACATTAGAAACGCTGAAGAAATAAGTAAATCTGATTTAATACCAAAATCTAATTATAAGGATCTTCTTGGATATGCGCCAGCTTACATAATTAACAAAATGTTAAAAGAAATAAACGTAACAATCTAAGAAATATACTTCTCTTTTTCTGTTATTATTCAGTAACTTCAAAGTATTCTTTATCGATAGGTCTTGTAAGAAAGTATACTATGCCAAGGTCTGTTAAAAGTGATATTACAGCTGTTATAAGACCTGAAACTGAAAACCAATCTAAAAAGGTTATTGCAGTTACAATAAATGCAGCAAGCATAAGACTAAATACAGCTAGGAAAATAGTTGAAAAAATGAGACCTGTTGACCATGTCCAACTATCCCCTCTAAATGTACCATATGCAAATATTAGAAACATTGATGAAAACACAAACCAGATAATAGTTGATATTAAGTATCCAAAATACAACTGTGGTTGAAGAGTAGTTAATGAAACCCATTCTGGAATTACTAAAACAATGGAAAGTGAAAAGACTCCCCAGAGAATAAACATTATACTTAATGTAAGCCATAACAAAATCAATATGTATATTGTTAATGGTCTTTTTTTCATAAATTCTCCCCTGATGAACATTTTTGAATAGTTTTAATAGAACTTATACTTTTCTTATTTTAGAATACATCTTTTTTAGTTTTTTGAAAAATGCTCGTCTAATATTCAAACAAAAAACAGATACCAACATTATATTTGAGAACAACAGTAAATAAAAAGCTAAACCTGGCCCCCAACTACAGGACATTGTTACATAAGATTTTTCACCAGGGATGCTAATATCAATATCTCCATTTCCAATAAAACTTCCAACACTTTGGTTTGCTAACTCAGAAGTAGCATATGTAAAGACAGCAAGTGAACCGATAAAGATGATAATGGCTAAAATAGAAAACATTAGTGAAAGCCTTCTTTTAGAGTAAATTTTCAGAATCAAACTAAATATTACAAAAATGAAACCAATAATCATTATAATTGGTATAAGATCCATCACTACTTCAAATTCGAGAGTAACCTTGGTAAATAAAAGATCAATTTCTTTTTTAAGACTTCCATCTAATGGTAATAAATCTCCAGCTGTAACGTTACCATTAGATGTAATCTCGACCATTTTAGTCGGCATCATAAACAGCTGGGTTGATGTTTCAAGATTGGAATCTGTATCGGACCCATACACTCCCCACCATGGAGAAACAATGGCAACAACTGCAAGCGATATAGCAAATATCTTAAGGAAAAATTTCAAATCTTTTCTTTTAAAACTAAAAATTGCAACTCCAACAAGAGATATCATGACTAAACCCATAATTAGTGATGGATAAAGAGGTTCCTTAGTTGTTGCAACTAAGATTTTCCTTCCAAAAAATACTTCAACTTTTCTTTCTGCAATTAATTCTTTACCCGAATATATTTTACAAGTGTATTTTCCTGGTGGAAGGGACAATGTGACATTTCCTTCATCGTCTGTTACTCCCTTGATTTCCTTCCCTTCCCTAATCATTAAAACTTCAGCATCTTTTAATGGATTTCCATGTGAGTCAAGAATTTTTGCTGAGAAATTAAATGCCGCAGGGAATACCACAGTAATATTCCCTTCATTTGGAATAATGACCGGTATCTCTTTTGTATGTCCTCTATAATACACCTTCAAAATATAATCACCTGGATAAAGATTTGAAAAATGATACTCGCCAGAATTTATTTTTTCTCCTGTTAATATGACGGTTTCTTCGAATTCCTCACTTCGAAGAGAAACATCTAAAGATGTTCCTGATGTTAAATTCCAACTATCTTTTATGTAAGCTGTGAAATCATGCAGTTGAATTGAGAATGAGTCTAAATCTGGTATTCGTATTTTTTCTTTAATTTTATATGAATTATAATCGATGCTGAGAGTATAATTTGCAGGATACAAATCTTCAAATCTGTATGTACCATCAGATATGCTATCCGGATTTATAGAAATAGGGTAATCCATTTCGTCACTGGTAACACTGATATCAATCTCAAATGATGGTGCTTTACCACTTGCATCTTTTACACTTACATTAAAATCGTAAACATCGAAACTGAATGCTTTTTTCAATGGAATTAATCGTCTGATTTTCCCTAATCTAACTTGCTCATTATTAATTAAAAATCCTTTATACGTAACATTTAGTGTATATTTTTCTGTTAAGCCACAAGGTGCTTTTATAACTGCAATTCCATCGGAATCGCTCTCAGCTGAAGCAATTATTATACCGTCTTTTTCAAGGGTAACATCTGCTTTTTCTATACCATCTTTATTTTGATTTAAAAATGAAAGACTTATTCTCCCCTCAGATTTACAATAAATGTGAATCTTCTTATCTTTATCTAGATCAACGATTCCATAGCCAATAAACTGTCTTTCTTTGCTAAAAATCGGATTTTCTTTATATATCTTTATCAGATAGCGTCCTTTTTCCAGATCAGAAAAACATATCTTTTTAAAAATTGTAAGATTTTTCCAATCAAATATCTCACGTATCACTTTTAATTTTTCAATCAGACTCAAATCCACAAAATCAGCTGGAATACTTTTGCACAGAGATACACTGCATACAGTTCCTGGCGAAGTATAAGAATTATCCTTATATATTTCTGCGGTTAAGTATGAGACATTATATCCATATCCTATTGATAATAATGATCCAAAAGGAAAAGATGATGCAAAATGTGCATATGCTGTTAAGTTATATTTCTCTACTTCTTCATCGTCATTAGTGATATTGTTTTCATTAGTTGGTTGATACCCGATAAGAGATTGATACATCTTTGCTTCTTCTGCAACTGCTGGGTAACCTCCGTCCTCTGTTGTGAAAAATTCTGCATTGAATTCTACAACGTAATTTTCAGGTAATATGTCATCTCTCCCTTCTTCCTCATATGCATTTTTCATCAGATATAAAAATGCAAAGCTACCCTCTAATCCTGGAAGCTGAATGCTTTTTACTTCCCAAAGTTGCAATTCTACTCCATCATATTCATCAGTTCCATTTTTTACTACATTATTAGATTCGAATATAATTCCATGCGCTTTGCCAGATATGCCCTCGTCAAGTGACAACCAAGCAGAACTACCTAGATCATAATCATCTGCTTTGCATATTTCCATCGTTCCTTTACTTTCAGGATACTGATCCATTTCAAACGTCTGGATCATATCTTCTTCATTATAGAAATGTAAATATGGGAATATACCACCAAAATTCAGTTCCTCGATTGTATTGCTTCTTAAATCGCTGTTTACAAAAGTGATAAATGCTACATCAGTTTCTTGCCCTATAGGTAATGGATAATCTAATAATTCATGTTTAACATGTGTATGTATTCTTTTATCCTCAGTTGGACAATAATAATACTTGTAAAGTACTGTTGATCGAAGTTGCCCTTCATCTGATTCACTAACAATACCAAATTTCACCATCAAATTGCCATCAACAATCTTTTGAGATCTGACTAATTTATCTGTTGTTTTATAATGTTTCCAGGGTCCAACGCCATCATCATCCCACCAATATTCAAAATGGAATGATGCACCAATTTCTACCTTATTTGGCATAACAGTTTCTGTTTCTTCTTTTAACTTTGCAACTTGTTGAGTTAGATGTGTATCAATAGCTTTACCTGTTTTACTAACTGCATACACAATGTAATCTTCTTGAGATATACCATAATATGATGATTGAAATACCAATCCCGGTATTTTCTCGAAACGATATTCAGATTCGATAATTTCAACACGATTTGGATAATTTGGACTCGATTGTTCATCGTCGTCATAATAAATAAAATAACGTTCCTCCCCAGTTGCTTCTTCTGGAATTAAAAAGACAATACTACAAGATTCAATATGTTCATCGTCAATATGCTTTAAATCATATATTTGACATTCGAGTGGTTCAAATCTACCATCTTCTTCTAGAATTACTCTTACTGAATGCTCATCTTCATTTAACGCCCAACAAGAATTATTGAATTTAAAAGAGAAATCTATCGGTTGAAACTTTGCTAAATCATCACTTGTATTAATAGGAATTAATACCTCTTCCTTGAATGACCAATTATTATCCCACCACGGTGTTTCCTCTGCTAAAGGACTGATTGGAACTAAAGTAGACAATAGAAGAATTGCTAATACTGAATATCCAATCAATTTTCTAAGCATCAGGTAAATTAGCCTCCCAATATACCTATTATCTTTTATTATATATAAAATATACTTACTCCCCTTATAAAGGGTTTATTGTACAACTATTATCAAAATCAAGTTAAAATTAAGTTATTTCTTTTGTGCATTTTTGTTTCTTTTATAGATTAAAACCATGATACCAATTACAAGCAATATCATCACTATAAGTAATCCAATTAGGAAATTTTGTATAAAAACATTTAGTATTGCATCAGAAAAATATGCAATTAGAACACATCCAGTTATTGCACCTACAGATATTGCAAAAAATGTATTCAATGGTTTCATACCAAATAATCTACCCATTATTGATCCAACAAGCCCTCCAGAACCTTGAAATGGGACCATTACAAACATAACTATTCCTATAAAACGGAGAGGTTTTATCCATGAATACTTGTCTGATGAACTTTTACCTATGTTTTCGATTTTTTCCATAAATTTTCCTACAATAGGTATTTTCTTTGCAAGATCATAATTCCATAAAAGAAACAGAGCAATAATAATGTCAACAAAGGCAATGGAGAGTGCCATAATCAAAGGGTCAATTCCAAAAGCAACCCCTGTTGGAATTACAGACTCTTTACCTAATGGTGGAAAAAAATATGCTGTGATAAGAGGCCAAAATTTAATTCTTAAACTTTCTTGCAACAAAAGCCCAGTAAAATATACGACACTCAATCCAATGAATATTGGGGTGAAGAATTTTACAATTCGAATCAATAGGTTAAATCTCTGTTTTTCTTCCATAATTTTACTATCCTAATATAATAAACAATAATACTTATTTCGATTAAATCGAGACCAATATGGCTGTATGATCTTTTTCGTATGGTGATAAATCAATTTTATCTTTTATTTTTAACCCGTTTTCTTCAAGCTCTTTACAGACTAGCTCATATGCTTTACTAGGTTTTAATGAAACATCGATGCTTCTAGCTTTAACCATTAATATTCCTATCTTATTTTTCTTAAGATATCTTTCAACATTTGAAATAAAAATTTGAGCTTGGTTTCTTTGTGATATATCTTGGTATATCAGATCAACATTAGACACTATGGAACCATATCTATCTGGATGATTTGCATCTTCTAATATGGGAATAATATTGTTTCTTTTTTCACTTAATTGAATCAAACCTTTAATCGCAATCGCAGAATTTTCAACTGAATAAATAATTCCATCTTTTACTATATCTGAAATATGACTAACTGTTGTACCAGTTGCAGCACCAAGATATAATATTTTTGAATCTGGATTTATTTGAAAAGTAAGTCCATTTAATATTGCAGCTGCAAGTTTGCTTCTATATGGATTCCATGAACGATATTGTTTATTATTGAATTTAACAAGTTTTTCGTTGTATATTTTTACTCCTATGCAATTTTCATGATTCTCTGTAAATATTTTTTTTTTATTTTTGTATAATCCTAATATTTCTAGCTGTTTCATTAGGTTGGGATGCATTAGCTCTCTGATAAATGTTTTTTCTTTATGAGAGCTAGAAAATTAATATTCCGTAATATCCACTATTAATGAAAAGAAATTAATAATACTTATAATCAAAATAATCAAAATAGTTTTTCATAGTTTTATATATCATTTTTTTCATTTTATTAACACTTTTGTCTAAAGGCATATCTCTTGTTTTAATATATTTTTTATAATCAATTTGTGTATTAGATTTTAAATTTAAAAAATCTAAAATTTTTTGAATATTCTCAGATGTATTTTCACATAATTCTTCGTACTTAATATTTATATATTCATTTGCTGAAAGTTGTTTAACATTTTTTAAAAAATATTTATGACATTGTGTGTAATAGTAAGTTAAATAGATTAACATAAGAGGTGATAATTTTGTATAAAAAAATCTCATCATTAAAACAAATAAAGGATATTGATAAACTTGTTCATAATATGTAATAAGGAGTGAATGATAAAAAGGTTTTTTTTCAAATAATATTATTTGAGATTTTATTTGAGAGCTTAAAGTTTTAAAGGGATGTCTATGAATAAAAATAAATTTTGAATTAGGAATGGCTTTTTTTATAAATATGAAATTTGAAAAGTCCCATAGATTTTTTAAAAGCAAAGGATTATTGTTTTCAGATATGAATTGAATTTTTTTGGAAAATTCATAGACCAAAGATATATTTTTAGAATTAATTTGAAATTTGGATGATTTATTAAATAAAATAAAATCATATTCTTCAGGAAAATCTGCATTGGGTTGTAAAGCATCTATTCCACGATCTATTATCTTATTTTCTTCAAATATTTTATTAATTTCATTTTTTAAGATATCTTCTTTATCAAATATATGATTAAATAAAAGATTATCATAATTCATTATATGATAAACACTTACATAGTTGAAGCATTGTGTTTTTGCTAGAATTTTATATAAAATACTAGTTCCTGATCTGGGTAGACCTAATATAAAAACTGGCTGAAATGAAATATCTTGTATTTTACTTAGATATTTGTCATCAAGTTTCATATGTATTTTAATTTTTAATACATCCTTATTTAGCAAGAATAACAAAAATTGTTATATAAAATCATAGGATTATTTTAAATCAAAATGTAGTAAAATTAAATATTTTATTATTAACAATATTTTGGAGAAAAGAATTTATTAAAATACTATATAATCGTTTTAGTAAATATTATGAATTATGATAAGCGCTTACAAGAATTAAAATTTAAATATTTTCCAGAGTTAAAAAATGTTGAAATTGATATTAAACCCCTTAGAATTCTAAAAAAAGTTTTTATGGTTACACTTCCATTTTCAAAAACAATTTATTACAATAAAATTGCAATAAACCAATGTAATGAGAAAGTTTTGAAAGCAGTTATAATCCATGAGCTTTATCATCTTTTACAATTTAGAAAATTAAATATTTTTCAGAAATTGGTTTTTCTTCCGAGATACCATATTTTCAATTATTACAGAATAAAACATGAACTTGAAGCACATACTGCAGTCGTATTGAGAGGTTTTGGGGAGGAACTAATTGAATTAAATAAATTTGTAATCTCAAGATATCCAAGAAAAATTTGGGATGAGAAACTATCAAATTATTATTTAACAGAAGAAAAAATTATTAAATTAATGAAAAAGAAGGAAGCAGTAAAGGGAATAATATGATACCTAGATTTAAACCAAATTTCAACTATGAAGAAATAATTTCATTGATTAATAATAAAAAAGATGCCATTAAAACATTTGAAGAAAAATTTGCATATCTTGTTAATAGTAAATATGCAATAACATTTCCCTCTGGTAGATTCGGTTTATATGCTTTGATTAAATCATTAAAAATTCATGATGAAATAATTATTCCAGGATTTACTTGTATTGTTGTACCCGCTTCAATAGTTGCATCAAATTGTAAACCAGTTTTTGTTGATATTTCTCTTGAAAATTTTAACATAAGAACAAATGAAATTAAATCCGTTTTTTCAGAAAAAACCAAAGCTGTCATACCTACACATATGTATGGCTATCCTGCAGATATTAAAACTATAAGGAATATTGTTGGTGAAGATACCTATATTATCGAGGATGCTGCACAAGCAATTTTAACAAAAGATGTTGGAAAGTTTGGAGATGCTGTATTTTATAGTTTTAATTTTGAAAAACAACTTTTTACCTTTGGAGGAGGTATGGTTACAACAAACAATGAAGAAATCTATAAGAAATTGATGGACTTTAAAATCAATTTTTTACCAAAAACCAAATCTAATAACAATCTAAATAAAACTATTTCTCTGTTATACACCAAGCTAATATTTAGTGATATTCTATTTGATTTTTTCAGTAGAACATGGGATGCAAATGCTTTAAGAATCTGGAGAAAAAACAAATGGGAATTTGATAATATAGATCTTCCATTAAAGGAGATCTATCTATCATCGGATTTTAATAATACATTCTTAAGAGTCCAAGCAGCTGTAGGTATTTCTCAGCTTGATAAAATTAAAAATGATATCAAAAAAAGATATGAAATTGCTAAAATTTACAATGATAAATTAAAGAATTTAGAAAGCATTAATTTACCACTCGTGTCAGATGATTGTTCATATGCTCATTATACTATTATGGTAAATAATAGAGATAAATTTGAAGGCTTTATGAGAAAAAAAGGCATTCAAATTAACAAAGTTTTTGAATATTCAATTCCTCATGTACCTTATTTTTCACATTTTGTTAAAGATAAGGATTTGTTTAGAAACACATATACTGCAAGTAAGAATAACGTAAATCTACCTGTTTATCCACAATTATTTGATAAACCTCATAAGATTACAAAAATCATTAATAATATAAAAAAATACTTTGAAAAATAAATAATGAATTTTTTTTTAATTATTTATCTGCATTTAGCAGATTTGTTAGCGATTGAATTGCAATTATTAGGTGTTCTTGTTTTGGTTCTCTAGTGTTGAATCTTTGAAATAAGAAACTTTTTGATATGATTTTTTTCCGCTTTTTAATTGCTCTTATTCCAATTAAGTCTGAAATTTCAAATGCTAATCCAAATAAAAAGGGTAATAATATCAACATAATCAAAATTCTTAAGATAATATTCTCATAATTAAAAAAATAGAAAATAGGTATTGATACAAGTAACAATAAAAATATTAGATTAGTGCCACAGGATGGATTGTAAATTGAATATTTTTTTACGTTTTCTGGGGTTATTTTTTCACCATATAAATGACATAATATTGTTTTATGTTCTGCTCCATGAAAATATGAAGTTTTTTTTGCACCTGTTGAAAGATTGAAAGTAATAAATAGTATTATGAATAGGAAAAACCTAATTAGAACTTCTATTCCATATAAAATATTATAATTCTGTTCGTATATCCTTAAATAAAAAGTAATTAGTGTTGGAATTAAAAAGTATAGAATAAAACCTCCTATCAATATTAAAAAAACAGATAATGTGTTTGAAAATTTGTTGATTTTGTCATTTGTAACATTGGTTTTTCTATATATTTGATTTCTTGAAATCATTTGATTGATGGATCCTTCAAAGAAATTAATTAAACCACGTATGATTATGAAATAATTTAAGAAAGAATGTTTTTTAAAAATTGAGTTTTTTCTTATAATTTTTTCTTTTATTTTATTGTCAGTATCTCTATAAGCTACAGATATGAATCTATCATTGTTGAACATTACTCCATCAGCAAAGGACTCGCCATGGATAAAATCATTTTTTTTATCCTTTTTTTCTTTTGTCAAATTTACTTCACCATAATATTGGATTTCAATTGTTAATGGATAGTAAGTTTTTATGTAATATTGTTCAATCATTATTATTTTGTCTTATAATATCGTCTTTCAAAATAATTTTGTGATAATATGTATAAAAAACTAGAAAAATTCAGCTTCAGCCCTCTAATAATTCTTTTAAGATAATCTGGATATGAATAGAATTCTTTTGCAACTTCATGACTTTTTATCCAAAGTTCTTCAGGGGTCATATTCTTTGGTTGAAAAACAATATTAAAATCATCATATTTTGGCCAATCCTTTGTAAGAATCCTACCTTGTTTGTCTAATTTTTCAAATAACGGAGTTCCAGGAAGTGGACATACAATATTTACTTCTAATGCATCAATTTCTAAATTTTTTAGAGCTTTTCGTGTTTCATTAAAAACTTCAAGTGTGTCTGTATCTAAACCAAATATTAAGGTTCCTATAACAGATATCCCATAGCTATGTATCTTGTTTATTGCAGAAGCATATTCTTCAATTTTATTGGTTTTTTTACCAAGAGAATTTAGCGTTTCTTGTGAAAAAGATTCAAAATCTATCCACCATGCTAAGCAACCAGCTTCTGCTGATAATTTTAATAGCTCTTCATCTTTGTTTAAGACATCTGTATGACCAAAACAGAAAAATTTCTTATTTAATGGTTTCATTTCTTTAAAAAGTTTTTTTGCATATTCAGGATCAAGAGTTATTGAAGGCTCTGTAATTAGTATAGTCTTTTGTTTAATGGTCTTGATTTCTTCTATTACTGTATCTATAGGTCTTAAACGGTAATCTGTACCATGCATAACTGGCGTCATGCAAAATTCACAGTCCTGTGGACATCCTCTTCCTACTTCTAATCGTCCTGTCGGGAAAGGTGATATTTTAATATTACTTTGATGTGGAGGTATATTTTCTGCTTCAAGATATTTTTCTGCCTTATAGAAGGATTTAGGTTGTTTTTTTTCCACGTCTTTTAAAATAGTTAGCCAAATACCTTCTTGTTCTCCTATTAAAACACTATCTGCATGCTGTTTTGCTTCATCTGGAAATGCTGTCGGATGCCAACCACCAATTATTACGGGTATTCCTTTTTTTCTAAATTTATCTGCAATTTCATATGCACGAAAAGCATACATAGTATAGCATTTCATTATTGCTACAAGATCATATTTTTTCTCAAAATCAATTTTATCAAATCTTTCATCAATTAGTTCGATAGAATGTTTATTAGGTGTTGCTGCAACTAATTGTTGAATCGACATATAGGGTGTGCCAGAAATATTAATAGTCGCTCTCCCAAGAATATTTAGACCTCTCAGGACACGTGGTTGCACAAATAAGATATTCATTAATATTGGTTAATTAATCAATTATTTAAATCAATAACTATTTTTAAATAGACAATTTTTAAATTTTTTAAGCAATAGAGTTATCTTATTTAGATTTCTTTTGGGCTGATAACTCCATATCTATCACCTGATTTATAGGTGTCTTTTGGTTGAACATCTTTTTTATTTTTCATTATATTCCTCCTTTTACATAACTATGATTGTTATTTATCCTTTAAATACTTTTTGGTACGATCATTAAATTATTATGAAGTAAAATGTAATTAAAACTTATAATATTAACCTATCATTTTCAATTATTATGACTATCTACCGAAAAAAAATTGATAAAAACTAATATAAAATGAACAAAATTTAATTTTTAATGATATTGTTATCTAGCTTAGAGTTCTTTTGGGCTGATAACTCCGTATCTAGTACCTGATTTATAGGTGTCTTTTGCTTGAATTTCTTTTTTATTTTTCATTATATTCCTCCTTTTACATAACTATGATTGTTATTTATCCTTTAAATACTTTATAGTACAATTTTTCAATCTTATATTAAATGTTTAGGCTGTTGAAAAATTAAAAG
>JAGMDE010000060.1 GCA_023128855.1 Thermoplasmatales archaeon
AGAAGAAAGGGAAAAAACATATAAGAAAACCGAAAATGCCAGCCCGTATAAAAAGCACACCACGAGCTAGGCAGAAATAATTATTAGTTTTCATTATCTATTTATACAAATCTTATTTGGTTGCCTTTTTCCTGGAGCAGAAACTATTTAATTTTACATTATGTTGTAAGACAACATTCTGAGGTTTTTTCGTGAATAAAATCCATAAAAATCTTTTTTCCTAAAGATATAAATAATTATAAGTTTATTAAGATATTCTGGGTGTTATGAGTGGCATTAAGGAAACTTAATTAGATTAAGCTTCAAAACTTAACAAGACCCTCCTCTGGCATCCAGTAAAATTTTCGAAATGAAATCAGTGTAACAGTTGTTATGGATACATTTAAATTAAAATATAGTATTACAATTCTACTAATTTTATAATTGGGGGAGGTAGAAAAGAAATGAAAAGAAAAATTTTGAAAGGAGCTGGTGTTTTGCTGATTGCAGCAGTTATGGTTTTATCAACTGGAGTGGTAATGGCAAATACTTTTGGAATACAATCACAAGAATCTAGAACAAGACTCTTAGAGTTAGGTGCAGAGCATATTTCACGATCAGGAAATATGGAAAAAGGTGGAGCCCCATTTGATACTCTTTTATTCGAAAACTTTGACGATACTTGGGTAGGTAGCCCGCCCGCACCAGTAAGCTGGACTCAATATTGCACTAATATCAATGCAGAGATATGGCAACCAAATGATGTAAGATATATTAGTCCGCCATATTCGGCATACCGTGGAGGGTTTGGAAGCACTTTACCTTCTGATGATTGGTTAGTAACTCCTGAGATCAATGCAGCTGGGTATGATAATATAAATCTCTCATGGTGGGAAAGGCATGGCTGGTTACAATATTATAGCAACTTCTGTGGCTTATGGATCTCTTGTGGAAGCCCTGATCCAAATGATGGAGATTACGTTTTAATCATGGAGAGAATTCCTCCAGATGACACTGTCGGGGACTGGGAATTCTATTATGTGATCCTTGATTCATATTTGACCGATGACACTTTCTATTTAGCCTGGGAATATGATAAGACGATTTCAGAGATGACTTCATGCTTAAATATTGATGACGTTGAGGTTACTGCTGAGGAAAGCATTGAACCACTTGTAGCTGATGCAAATGGACCATATGAAGCCTTTGAGGATGAACCCATACAATTCCAAGGATCTGCAGAAGGTGGAGTACCACCATATTCGTTCCATTGGGATTTCGATGATGGGGATACGTCTGATATACAGAACCCTATGCACACCTATACAAATGCTGGTAATTACACTGTTACCTTGACGGTGACAGATGATGAAAGCGACACGGCAAGTGATACAACTTGGGCGTTGATAAATGGACCACCAAGTGCACCGATTATAACTGGTCAAACAAGTGGAAAAACTGGAACAGAATATGAGTACACATTCAACGCAATTGACCCAGATGGTGATAACGTTAAGTACTATATTGACTGGGATGATGGCGACTCTGAAGAAACAGGTTTTAATCCATCAGGTACAGATGTAAAAGTAAAACACACCTGGATTACTCAAGGGACTTATATTATTAAAGCTAAAGCAGTAGATATTCATGGTGCTGAGAGCGACTGGGGTGAACTAACAGTAACTATGCCAAGAAACAGAGCGATGAACAGACCCTTCCTTAATTTCCTGGATCAGCATCCAAATCTGTTCCCAATACTACAACTGTTATTACAACGATTAGGACTACAATATTAGTCCAATCTCTCCTTTTTTCTTTTGTTTCAAGCTTCTTACTTTTAATAAGGAAAAAACAAGGATTCTGAGGAACCATATGGAATAAGTTTATCTACCAAAAAATGTTACCCTTGCAATTATGGGGGTCTAGTCCAGAATTAGAATGATTTTAAGCCAAACCTTTTTTCATTCTTTTTCTACCTTCCTCTAAATACCTAGACCCCTAAACTTCTATTTTTGTTGGAAATGAAATTAGATGTAAAAAGAAAAAAATAAACTACCACGTTTTTGTACCTGAAATTAGAAAAGAATGTCGCTTGAGTTTAATCCACTTTTCTTCATCAAAACCAATTAGGTTTCCACAATTACATTTAATGTTTTTTCCATCATGAACACTTAGGTCTTCAACGATTCTATCCTTCCAACAATGCCATAATTTACCTTTACCTATCTTTACATATCTGAAGATTTTTCGTTTACACCTTGCGCATTTTATGATTATCATGCAAAATCAATACAACGTGAAAAATAGAAAGGAAATCTACCTATATATTCTTTTTTTGTTTTTGAAATGAAATCAGTGTAAAAAACATTTGGGATTTGCTACAGTTAACAATTGTTTTGCATATATATAATAGCGGTTAAAATATACTTTTTTATAAAATTATATATTTATGTGGGATGAATAGGAATCATGACAAAAAAAAGTTATGTTTTTAGGAAAAGTTTGGTAATAGGGATAATAATATTGTTTGTTGGAGCTAGTGTTGTATCTGGATTAAATATTCAATTAAAAAACACAACAATCCCTAAAAGTAGTGGTCGTGGAACTACATTGTATGTTGGTGGAAGTGAACCTGGGAACTATAGTAGTATCCAGGAGGCAATAAATGATGCGAATTCTGGTGATACAATTTTTGTTTACAGTGGGACTTATTATGAACATATCACAATAGGTAAAAGTTATCTAACTCTTATTGGCGAAGATAAGAATACAACAATTATAGATGCCGAAGGATATGGTCAAGGAGTAGATGGAGCAGGTGTATCTATTCCAGAAAACTGCCATTATAATTTTTTTTCTGGTTTCACTGTAACAAATACAACTTATGTTGGTATTTATATACATTCTGACACGGCTCATAGTGGGGCTACTTGTAATTATAATACTGTTTCCGATTGTATCGTACGTGATTGTTCTAATATTTGTGGCATTCGTATTAGAGGACATCGTTGGACATGTCATGCAGATTATAATACAATTGAGAATTGCATTGTTTATAACATAACTGATGGTGGAGATGGTGATGGCATCAGGATAGGAGCTGGGGATGGAACAGCATATGCAATTGGAAATAAGATATTAAATTGTACTGTTTATAATAATGATTATGGATTAAGATTTGGTGGAAGCGGATATTTACATGATAACATTATATCAAATTGCACTGTTTATGATAACAAGATATATGGGATTTATCCAGAACATAACGATGAAGTGAATATGATATATTTGAATAATATATTTAATAATCCTCAAAACGCTTATGATGATAACACAAATATTCAATGGTATAATTCGATAACCAATGCGGGCAACTACTGGGATGATTATACAGGAGTTGATAATGATGGCGATGGAATAGGTGATACACCATATCCAATACTAGGTGGAAGTAACCAAGATAATTATCCACTTATGAATCCTTATGGTTCAGTAACAAATTTGGATACAGGTGAGATATTTATTACAATTCAAGATGCAATCGATGATTCTGATACTCTTGTTGGACATACAATATTTGTAAGAAATGGAACATATTATGAAAATGTTGTAATTGATAAATCTATTAATTTAACTGGTGAAGATAAGAATACAACGATTATTGATGGTGGCGGTATTGGAGATGTTGTTTATGTTTCTGCAAATTATGTAAATATAACAGGTTTCATGATCCAAAACAGTAGAAACATTTGGTATGATGCTGGAATTGATATACATTATGCTAACAATAATACCATTTCGGATAACAACATCTGCTCAAACGGTAATTTTGGTATATGGCTCTATGGTTCCAGCAACAACAATATCCTAAATAATAACCTTAGCTTGAATGGAAATGAGGGCATAAGCTTCTACTATGCTAGCAACAACAACAATGTCCTAGATAACACTATCTGCTCGAATGATTGCAGCGGTATAAACCTCAAAGATACAAGTAGCAATAATATCATATCTGGTAACATCATTAGCTCGAACGGTGAAGAAGGTATTAACCTCTTACATAACACTAACAACAACACCATATCAGATAACACCATCAGCTTTAACGTAGGTGATTTTGGAATAGGTGCTCGTGATTCTAGTATTGATAATATCATTTATCATAATAACATAATAGCTAATAGCCAAAACGCTTACGATGAGTGCAGTAACACCTGGGACAATGGTTATCCATCTGGTGGTAACTACTGGAGTGACTATACAGGAACCGATAGTGATGGTGACGGCATAGGTGATATACCATATCCAATTCCTGGTGATAGTAACCAGGATAATTATCCTTTAATGACACTGTATGGTCCACCTCATGCAGAATTTGAATACACAAAAAATGATAGAACAGTTACATTTGATGCATCACTTTCTTATGATTACAATGGAGATATTGTTTCTTATAATTGGGATTTTGGTGATTCAACCACTGGAACAGGAATGCTAGTAGAACATACCTATTCTGACTATGGAACATATAATGTGACACTAACTGTTACAGACGATGATGAATTGACAGATGACATATCAAAAGACATCATCTTAATCAATAATCCACCTTATCCCCCAAGTAATCCTTCTCCACCTGATGGTGCAACTGGTGTAGACGTTAACGCCATCCTCAGCTGGACTTGTACCGACCCTGAGGGTCATCCTCTTACCTATGATGTATATTTCGAAATGACCCTACACCTGATGTTCTAGTATCATATCATCAATCGCAGCCCTACTATAACCCCCCCCGGTCAAATGATGTATAACACACATTATTACTGGAAGATTGTTGCATGGGACCCATATGGTGCAAGCACCAATGGTCCTATTTGGGATTTCATCACAGGAGATGAACCTAATGATCCACCAGATCCCCCCAGTGACCCAGATCCAGAGGATGGTGCAACAGATGTTGACATTAATGCAGATCTTAGTTGGACATGTAGCGATCCAGATGGAGATGATTTAGTGTATGATGTTTACTTTGAGGCAGATGACCCTGAACCTGATGTATTGGTTTCAGATGATCAAACTGAAACCACCTATGATCCAGGTGAGATGGAGAAGGGTGTGACTTATTACTGGCAGATAATAGCAAAAGATGAACGTGAAGCATCAACAACTGGACCCATATGGCATTTTACCACCAAAGGAAACAGCCCTCCAAACCCACCAATAATAACTGGTCCAACAACAGGAAAAGAAGACACATCTTATCCATTTACATTCATATCAACAGACCCAGAAGAAGACGAAGTATCCTATTACATCAGATGGGGTGATGGAGTGATAACAGACTGGACTTCATTCCAAAGCTCTGGACCACCTGGATATATTGAAAGTCATTCATGGAATACAAAAGGAACATACATTATCCAAGCTCAAGCCAAAGACGTTTATGATGCAGAAAGCGAATGGGGAACATATACAGTTACAATTACTAAAAACAAGAACAGAATAATCAACTCACCATTCCTAAACTTCCTTGAGAGTCATCCAATATTGTATCAGCTATTACTACGATTCCTACGACTCTAAACCTAAACCTTTTTTTCTTTTTTATTTTAGTAATATTGAAAATGAGATCAATATGAAGGGTAGACAGAAAACCTGTGAGAGATTATTGGTTGATACATTACACAACTTTCAATATAAAAATCTTTTTACCTATAAATAATTATAAGAATTGATAACTCATTAAGATATTGCGGATGTCATGAGTGGCATTAAGGAAACTTAATTAGATTAAGCTTCAAAACTTAACAAGACCCTCCTCTGGCATCCAGTAAAATTTTAAAGAAATGATTTTTATTCTTTTTTAAGTGGTTATGGAATGGATTGCTCCCGTCCATCTAGTCACCACAGCCAAAACAAGATATTGAGGTATCTGAATTGGCAATCATCAATTATTTTTGAAATATTAAAATGTATTGGTTCCACAATTAAAAAAGGATTTAAGGAATTTAACCTTATCAATTATTATGTTCAGAAATTTGCCAATTGTTCTCTCAGCTGAGCAATTATTAGAAAGAGCATTCAAAAGAGCAAAGAAAGTCCAAATAGTTGATAGGAATGTTTTGTATAAGAAGAAAAAAACCATAATATCAAGGACAGATTCGTTTGCAACAACTGTTGTTACACACTTGGAACAGTATGTAAAAAAATTTCCTTCAGTAGATAACTTACATTCTTTTTACCAAGATCTCATTGACATTAAAATAGATACTAACAAACTGAAGAAATCACTTGGTGCTGTTGATTGGGCTAGAAAAACATGTCAAATGATTTATTCAAAGCAATCAAAATCATTGAAAAAATCTAAAAATATCAATTTTTTAACTCAAAAACAACAGGAGATATATGGACGTATTTCAAGTGTTGTAAAACAAGTTAACAACGAACTAATATTACTTGCCGAAGCACAGAATATTATGAAAAAATTTCCAGATGTCCATGATATTCCCACGGTTGTAATTGCAGGATATCCAAATGTAGGCAAATCCTCGATTTTAAGATGTCTCTCTTCAGCAAAACCAAAGATTGCACAATATCCGTTTACAACAAAGGAAATTCACGTGGGACATATTGAACGAAAAGAAAAATATGTCATAAAGCGTTTTCAAATAATTGATACACCAGGTCTCTTAGATAGACCATTTTCAAAAAGAAATGACATTGAAAAACAAGCTCTTTCAGCGCTTAGCACTCTTGCTAATATTATTGTTTTTGTAATCGATGCAACTGAAACTTGCGGTTATTCGCTAAAAGATCAATTAAATCTTTTATCTCAGGTTAAAAAAATGTTTAGCAACTCCTCTTTTATAATAGTTGAAAACAAAGCTGATTTAAAAAAGACAGATTCTAAACACCTTAAGATATCTGGTGAAACTGGAGAAGGTATAGACAATCTTATTGATGAAATGTTCTCACTTTACGAATTAAAAGAATAAAAATTGAGAAGAAATGTGTTTATTCAGGTTTTTTCTTCATTGTTATTACAACAAAAATTGAAACCATCAACACGACGAAGATCAGAATGATTAATACTAATACAAGAGTTGTTGGGAATAATGTTACACTGACCGTTTCTTCAGGTGATTCAACGACATTACCTGCTGCATCAAAAATTAAGGTTTTGAATTTGTAATATCCACTTCCGTCTCCAGCTTTGAAATCCCATTCAAATGGGGCATCAGATAATTTTTCTCCATATGATTTCCATCCACTCCATTCTTTGTTATCAGATGAATATGAGTATAACAAACTGACATATTCAAAATCTGTGTCATCTGGAATATTAGCTGTTATGGTGAATGAATCATCCCATCCACCTTCATCATAATCGGATAGATCAAAAGTTACATTATCTGCGACAGGTGGCGATACATCTTTTATTAGCATAGGTGCTTCATCATTAGTGGGTGTTGTATATTCATTGCCACATAAGTCAGTTACTCTGAAATATAGATAATAAATTATGTCTTCTTCCAAATCATCCCAATCATCTTCGGATAAACTCCATTCTTCTTTGTAAATTTTATCATTTACATTTCTACTAATGTTTGTCCATTCATTTATACCCTGGGTGTTAAGTCTATATTCTATACTTTCCAATTCATAATCGTCTGCAAAAGTAATATCTGTAAACTCTGGTGTTTGATTGAATGAATACTCATCTGCAAATGATGGTTTAGATGGTACATTCATATCAAATAAGAACGATAATATAAGCTCATCTGGAAAGTCTTCCACGTTACCTGCCTTGTCTATTGCAATAGTGCAAAATTCATACTCATCTGAAGTATCGTTTTCAAATTCCCATATATATGGTGGATCATCTGATTGCAGGTCATCTGGTCTATATCTTATCCATTCCATAATATCAACTGGTCTGTAATATAGAGCTATACTTTTCACACCACTGCTATCATCGCTACCAATTGCTTCCATTGCAACAGGTTCGTTATATTTAGTTAAATAAGACGCCGAGTCATTAATATAAGAAGATGGTTTTTCGGAATCTATTGTAAATGTTATTTTGCTACTATTACCTTGATTACTAGCTAGGTCTTTGATTTTGAACATAATGCTTACCATATCTTCGACGTCAATATTTGTTGCAGTTAGATTTGCAATTACTTTTACTTGTACATCACCTGACTCACCTTCACAAACTGCATCAAACGTATCTGTTTTCGTCCCACCTGAAGATTTTTTATATTCAAGATCAAATTTAGCTGAATCTACATCTAAACCTGATATGATGCCATTTGTACCAAGATCTTCAACTTCAATTGAACACTCTTCAAGATTTAGATTTATCCATCCTTCTTGAGATGGTATAAAAGTACTATCAATAAACTCAGGAGCCCCTTTTTCATCAGTCCATGAAATACCCCAGCTATTTAAAACTGGATGAGTATCAGAGTAATTTCCAATATTAAGTTCTGCACATAGCTGAATGATATTCTGAGTAATGCTTGAAATATTGTTATGAGCGCCGTTGAGCCCAGTCATTAGCACGGTTCCTTCTTCATCAAGAATACTAAATGTAATTGTGTTTTCAGTTGTATTAGTATAATCAGCATTGAATTCATCCCACCATCTTTGCGATTGAACATGAATTGGTACCGAGTATATTTTACCAATCTTGTTTTTTGTATGTTCACCAAAACATATGAGGTGACCTTTATAATCTTCAGTTGCTCCTGGTTCAATGAAGCTAACAATGATTAGTCCATCGGTTACAATTGGAGAAGCAAAATTAATTGACCAAATCAAATAGTTTTCATAATCTACATAATAATTATCGGTTACTGCACCATTAGCAGTATTTAGAACAAATAGTTGAGCATTTTCAAGCAGACTCCCTTGGGAGATTATATATAAATTATCATCTACTACTACAGGTGATGCTGAAGCAAATAAGGAAATTGAAGACATAGACTCCTCAAATACCCATTTTTCTTCTCCAGTGTTAATATCTAATGCAAATAATTTTCCATTTGTTGCCATAACATAAACAGTTTCACCAAAAACTGCAGGAGTTGCAGCTGGTTGTGCGGTTGCTTGGAGATTTGTGAAGTTATTATTTGATAAACTAAAACTTCTAAGTACGGTTGACTGGTTCCCAATAGTAACATTCCATAACATTGAACCATCTTCAGCATTAAGGGCAACAACTTTATCTGTTCCTTTATAAGAAAAAAGAGTTTGTTCCCTTGCAATAAAAATAACTATCTTTCCATCTTCTCCATCAACGACAACTGGAGATGCTCTTCCAACTGATCCTATACTTGCATTCCATATCTCGCTACCTGTGTCCTCATCATATGCAAAAGCGCTTCCACCTTCAATTCTACTACACCCAACATAGATAATTCCATTATCGACAGCTGGAGTTGAGAGACCCCCTGCAGGTAAGTCAATGGGTTCCCAAATTTCATTTCCGCTAGTAATATCCAAAGTAATTAATTTGTTATCAAGTAATTTATAACCCAATAGTTCGTTTAATTTAGAGTACAAATTAGAAATAATGGGTGAGTTAGCAAACTTACCCGACCATGAAGTGATATAAACCTTACCATCTGAGATAGTGGGAGCTGCTGTATAACAAATTGTATTATCTCCACTTATTGTATACTCCCATAATTCATGGGATAGATTTGTACTATTAAGAGCATAAATTTTGTTTTTACTATTTAAAGTGCTAGTTCCAACAATAACATAATCATTATCAACTGCAACTGAAGTTTCAACTTCATATTTTGCATCACTGGAGTCAGAATATGTATATTTTGTCTCATGACCTAAATTCGAGTCATAAGTGACGTTGTATGCATATATCTTTTTGTCATTAGAACCAATGTAAACTTTACCATTACTCATGATAGGACTTCTGAACCATCCACCTATATCAAGGTCTTTATTTGATTGCCAATATGTTTTATTTCCTTCGTATTCTACCTCTGTTCCAATATATGATCTTGTATTAGCAGGATTTTTACCAAACAAGGGCCACTCACTGTAGAATTCACTTACAGTTACCTCACCACTATCAATTTTAACTCCACTTTTTTGATTTATTCTAAATTCATAAGAAAAGCTATCAAAGAATCCTTTTGTTGTCTGCCATAATACAACCCAACTGTAGAGTCGAGGAGTATAGGTATATTTATCTGAATACAATAAGGCTTTTAATCTAATTTCAGAACGACTTGCACCTAATGATGATAAATCAAGAGGAGAGGTTGAGAAACCATTTGAATTGCCATCTAACTCATCATCTTTTAATGGATTTCCACTTGAATCTGTAATTTGTAGTTTTATATATCCATCATCAGTAGGACGGGTACTTTCCCATCTTACGCTTTCCCATCCATAAAAAGTAGAAGGAGTGATAGTATCTGAAAGCACATATCCCCTTGGATTGTAACTTTTATCTGTCGATATCGAAACGTTAATGTAATCAGTTGATAATATTGCAGGTTCAATTACATTAGGTGTTGGTTTACCAACAATTAGTATATTCAATGTTCCATCTTCACTAATATATTTTCCAGCATTTTCAATTGATGCAATTGAATCATTGTTGATGTTATCCAATGTATATACCAAATTGCCAATTTTATGCCATCTTGAGATTAAATCACCATAACCCCATATATACATGACAATTTCATCTATATATGCTTCTTCTTCATGAGGGCCTGGCCACCAATTTACTCTGAATTCATCCAAAATATCAATATCTTCTTCAATTGTAATTTCAAAAAGATGTAATGGAGGATATACATAATCTATTCTCTCATCAGCAATTCCTCTTGTTTCAAGATACTGATCATCTTGAGCATCAATTCTAGTTAAATCTTCAAACTCATAAATTTTAAATCTATCTGGATTTCTTATTGTTGAAAAGAAAGTAAAAAAATCACCCTCGGGGACTTGAAATGATTGGTCATCTTCCCATGCTTCAATATTGTTGGGTTTTTTATCATGGTCATAAACCATAGAGAGTGGAGCATATTCTAAAATAACACTATTATTGTCAGAATCATAAGTACAATTTTCCAAAGTTATATCACTTGCATCATCAAAGTTGTCATATGCAATACCATCGCTATCATGTTTTACTAATCCGGCACTTACATTTATTGTAACATTTAAACTAAATATAAGGAGTGAAACAGTACATATAGCAATAAACCTATTTGCTATTTTATTTAATCTCATAGTATAATCTCCAAGTAAGTATGCATTATATCTATATAATATTTTAATAATTATATTGGGTAATTTGATTTATATACTTTGCGGTTTATATAATTATACTGCATTTTTTATCCATTTTTAACAAGAATCTGAATGTCCATTACATTAGTGCCAGTAGGACCAGTTAAGAATAAATCATCAAGATTTTTAAAAAATTCATTAGAATTGTTATTTTCTAAAAATTTTTTTGGATCTAAATCCTTCTTACGAGCTCTTAGCATTGTATATGCATCAGCAATAGCTCCAGCAGCATCACTCATTCCATCAATTCCATCAGTTGCAAAAGATGAAAGAACTATATTTTTATCGGCAAGTTCTTCTATGCTACCTAAAACCATTTCCTGATTTCTGCCACCTCTGCCATTGCCTTTTATTGTGACTGTGGTTTCACCACCAGAGATAAAAACTACTTTTTTTCCCTCTGTTAAATAATTTGTAGCTTTTTCAGCTAGATATTTTCCGATATCTTTTGCTTCACCATCTAATGCTGTGGTAAGTAACATTGTTTTGTAACCAAGTTCTTCAGCTTTTTCTTTTGCAGCAATACATGCTATCTCGTTATTCGCAACAATGAAATTAAAAACATCATTGAAAACAGGATTATTCTTTTTAGGTGTTTCAGGAATTTTTCCATTCATACCATCTTCAATAACATTCTGAACAGATGAGGGCAGACTCATCCATAGTTTGTATTTGTTTAGGATTTTCTGTGCATCATGATAGGTAGTTGAATCTGGATATGTAGGACCAGATGCAATAAACTCCATAGGATCACCGATTATATCTGAAATGATAAAAGAAATTATCATACATTTAGCGGAAGCAGCAAGCTGCCCTCCTTTAACAAAAGAAAGATGTTTACGAATAGTATTAATCCCATTTATGTTAGCACCAGATTTTAAAAGCAAATCCGTTGTTTTTTGCAAATCATTTATGCTAACTCTAGGTTTTGCAAGAAGTGCAGACCCCCCACCAGATATTAGAACGATTAAAAGATCGTTTTCTTCACATTTTTCAACGATTTCTAGAATTTTCTCAGTTCCTTCTACGCTTTTCTCGTCTGGGAGCGGATGACTGCCAATAAAAGTAGATACACGATCACTTTGGACTTTATTGTCTGGATCATTAGTTACAACTGCTCCTTGCTTTACATTAATAGAATCACAAACAGCCTGTGTCATACCGATGCTTGCTTTTCCAAAACCAACCAAATAAATATTTTTAAAATCAGAGATATCAATGGTTTCAGACCTAAAATTGATGTTTTCCCCATCAAACTTTGATTTAACTGCATTATATGGATTAACAGCATCTAGGGCTGAACTTAAAACATCAAGAACATCCTCTCTAATACTT
>JAGMDE010000061.1 GCA_023128855.1 Thermoplasmatales archaeon
CATGTAATAATTGATGTTCCATTTCAAGAATTACACCAAGCCGAACCTCGTATCGACCAGACTGATATAGTCATCGTTGATGAAAGTGATACTAAAAACTTAGATGAATATACTCCAATAGCTAAGGCAATAAGATTAAGACCTATCCCTGACTGGATTGTTATGATTATTGCAGACGAAAAATATAGAGATGTTATATCTGATAAAGCTGAAAAAATATTGTTTGGTTAAGCAAGTAATATTGTAACAAGGAGAGAATGGGGAAGATGAAGGTGGTGAGGAGAGATTTTTATAAAAAAAATCTGGTATCTCCCCCATTCTGTAGAGATATATATAGAAAAAGAGTATATAAATCTTATTATAGAAATATCGTTTATTGACGTATAAATTTTATTAATTAAGATTTTAATAGTAGTAATTTGTTAAATATTATATATAGATAAAAATTAAAAAATAAATTAAAATTATGTATATCTATTATAATACATTGACCTATCATTTCTCTAATTCGTATCCGAATTTTTTGAAATAATTCTTCATATTTCTAAATATAAACCAACGCATTCTTAGTACGCTATAGTCTAGATCAGTTTTTCTTGGTTTAATAAAGGATTTGAAATCTATTTTGTAATCCATTTTAATATTTAGAAATCTAATAATTTCCTCTAGGTTTTTCTGCGGCTCCGTGCAAAGATTCTCATATGTTATGCAAATATAATCTTCTTTTGGAAGTTGTTCAATGTTTTTCATATAATATTTTGTAAATTTTGATGCGTACATTGTTATTAGTATCAGTCCCAAGGGAAACCTTTTGGATAAGCAAAGTTTAATTGTTTTGAGTAACAACGGATTGTCAAATGTTTTATTATAAAGTTTAAAGATTTGATTTGGCAGAAATATTTTATTTTTAAATATGAGTCGTAAAGCCTTAATTAGGGAACTTAAAGATTTTAGAGGATTTCTATGTATAAATATGAATTTTGCTTCTGGAAAAACCTTTTTAATGTAAATAAAATTTTTAAAATCTAATGGATTTTTTAGAAGTAATGGTTTTTCTTTATCTGATATAAATTGAATTTTTTTAGCCATTTCTACGAAAGTTGAAAGGTTCTTTGGAGTTATCATATTCTGTAAATTTCCTTGTCTCAGTAAAAATCCGTATTCCTCTGGAGTATCAGGTGTTACTTTTATTCTGTCTATATACCTATCTGCTAGACCACTATTTTTAATGAAGGCTGTTACATCCTTTTTAGAAAATTCTTCCAACTTATTTATATGATTGTGGATTAGTTGATTGTATTTAACCAAATGATATACCGTTACATAATTGAAACATCCTGTTTCGATTAACATTTTGTATAAAATGCTCGTCCCTGATCTGTGTAAACCTAATATAAAGACAGGTTTAAATGAGATATTTTCAAGTTTTTCCAGATATGGAGAATCTAAATCAACATTTATTTCTTCAATGCTCATGGTTTATATTCATTATTGTTTTCCTCATTATTATTTCTTCCTGAATTAATTTAAAAAATATTCTTCAAAGAAAGGTTAAGGAATGCCAATAAAATTTAATAAACCAAGTGTTGGAGTTCCAACTATGAACAAAAGATGATAAATCATACAACTGAGATAAACTGCACCACCCAGAACAATATTAAAATAAAATGTATAGCATCTTCTAGTGGGAAAAGCACCCTTTTTTGGTCTCAATACTAGAAATCCTAAAACTGCGATAATGATTACAATTCCGATAGTAACAATGTAGTTTAAAGAATATAACAAGAAAAGTGATATTAAAACTAACAAATGAATTAATGAAAGAGCATTTGCTGTTTTTTTTGCGTTATCAATTCCAGTCCAAACTGCAAAAGTCTTCGTACCACTATCCCTGTCAAAAGAGTAGTCAATGATATGATTACAAACTTGACCAACAGCACTAAATACACCAAGAGAAAATGCAACCAACCAACTTATAAGACCTAAAGGACCAACTATAAGAGAACTCCAAATAATACCAAAGAAAAATCCAAAAAAATGCCATATTACATCCATTACAGGTTTTCCTTTTAATCTTAAAGGAGGAGCAGAATAAGACCATCCAAAAAAGAGTAAAAAACCAGAAAATAAGAAAACCTCAAATTTATAAAAAAAAGAAATGAGTAATGGAATAATGGCAAATGCTATGATAAAAAAAATTCCAGTTTGCTTTGATATTTTTCCAGAAGCAATTGCATTAATATGCATCCTTCGTGGATTTTCTCTATCAGAATCAGCATCAAAATAGTTGTTAATTGCAAAAGTAAAAGATGTGATGCATAAAATACAAATAAGAAAAACCAAAAAGGGAACTATATACATGGTTATTGATAATGCAGAGATTCCTAAAATAAAACCAACAAAAGAAATCAAAGACCATCCAACAACATCTTTTATTCTAATAAATTCAGTTAGGAAAACTGTAACTATGTTTTTCTTTTTATCGGTTTTATTACTCAAGATAGACACCTAATCTCAAAGGGAACAATATTAGAACATATAGTTAAATTTCTTATGAAGTTTGCTAAACGATACGAAATTAATAAGAAAAATTCAAATATGATACAGCTTTTCATTTAATTAATGCCTAACATATTTTTTGAATATGCTAGATTATTTAGATTGCCTGGATTAGGTGGCTTATCAATGGCACCAGTTTTTGGAGCTATTAGCCTAATGGATGTTGGTGTGCATATTAGTTTATCAGCTATAGTTTTACTTTTATTATTTGGTATTTTGAAATCCATTTATGGATTTGTTTTAAATGACTATGCTGATATTGATTTGGATCGGCTATCCAAGGATATCAGTAACCGACCATTAGTAAAAGGAACAATTTCGAAAAAAACTGCTCTTGCTATCTGTTTTCTTTGTATCGCTGGTATGTTTGCTATTATCTTCCTCTTTTTTTATAAGGATCATCCTACTTTTTATTATGGATTAGGATGCATGGTTTTGGCATTCTTTTTTGGTACAATTTATAATTTGTATGGAAAAAGATTTATGAGCTCTGCTCTGATAGCAGCAGCTGCTGACGCGCTTATCGTTTTAGTCGCCGCATTTATTGTCTCTCCAGATGGAACACTGAGTATATTCACATGGATGATTTTTCTTCTAATATTTATGCAATTTCTATTCATGACAACAGTAGTAGGGGGGATCAAAGATGCCGATCATGATTACCTCTTGAATGTTAAAAACATAGCTTTAGCTATTGGCGTTAAGATTACTAAGGACAAGAAAATATTTCTTCCCCTGATTTTTAAAGTTTACGGGTTAGGAATACGATTTTTATCTGCATTTATAGTATTTGTTCCTTTTATTTTCTTCGGGATATATTATGAAACATGGCAAATTCTTTTGCTAGCACTTCTTGTTATTATTGTATTATACCTGAGTGTAAAATTGGTAATTATTAAAACTTTTGAACCAACAGATCCACATATTATACAACTTTTCAGTTTACAAGGAGTTTTAAGATATTCTTTTGTCCCAGTTATGCTTATTCCAGTTATTGGCCTAGTATATGCATTCGTATTAATTCTTTTTCCAATTATTTGGTTTATAATATTCATACCTTTAAGTGGTAAAAAACTATCTCAACCTGTAGATTAAATAGATGATAATAATTTAATTATCCTATTTTTTAGTAGAATATTCTCTCCCTTTCCAAGTCACTTTTTTTCCAGACAACGTTTTAATACCAGAATTTAGAAATATCATAATAAAAATGATTCCTCCAAGTAAAAGTGTTAATGGGGCATAACGAGCTTTACCTATTTTATGCGATATTTGAACAAAAACAAATGAGATAACAGAGATTATCCATGTTAAAGCTGCAAATATTAAAAAATATTGAAATAAAAGTGACCGCGTAATTAGAGCTATTAAAATTGGTATTATCAAAGCTAAAGAAGGGAAAACTAACAAGACAAATAGAATAAACTCTATAATAAAAAGCAGCAGAAGTTGAAGCGATTTAGATTTTATTCTCCGATTTTGAATCATCCCTAAAAAAACGTTTTTACTCCAACCCTCCCAAATTTCACTAAACCTTTCATACATCTTAAGATTCATCATAGATTGAGCATTTGCTATACCCAGTTTAAAACCAGAGGATTTCACTAGTTTAGCTAGTTGTGTATCATCATTTATGTATCCCTTGATGGTTTGATATCCATCTAACTCGTTGAAAGTTGAACGTTTTATCATGATGAATGGCCCTATTGCCAATGCAACCTTACTTTTTGGATCATTAGTCTTTGCTAAAGGAAGTAATGCAACTATCGCTCCAAGAGGAATTGGCTGGATTACCTTTTCCCAAAATGATTTACAGATATGGCGAGGTGCTAAACTAAGCATATCCAATTTGTTTCTTAATGCATATTCTACAGATCTTTCAATTATAACTGGATCATAAAAGGTATCAGCATCGATGAAAAGAAGCCACTCTCCCGTTGCAATTTTGCTTCCCTGCTGTAGTGCAAAAGGTTTTCCTACCCAGCCATTTGGTAATTTTTTTTGTTTGATTATTTTAAACCGTTTATCATCCTTTGCAATGGTTTTGATTACCTCAACAGTATTATCTGTCGAATCATCTACAATTATTATTTCCAGGTTAGGATATGTCTGTGACTTTAGTGTTTTTATACATTCGCCGATTCTATGCCCTTCATTTCTAGCAGGGATAACTATTGATACTAAAGGTGGGTTTTTTAAAGGTTTTTCTGATGTAACTTTTGATAAATGTGGCGTCTTTTTATAATTGGACATAACAATAACAAAATAAAGTATCCATGCCACTAGAGAAATTGCTAGTAATAAATATAGAAATAACTTTAACATCTTTTAACTCCTAATACAATAAAAACATTGAAATTGATAATATAAAAGTTCTCTTAATTTTCAATATCAATAATTTAATCTACCGATGATTTTTTATTCTATATTATATTCCAAAACTTTGGTGTGATGATAAGAGAATACCTAAAAATTGCTCGATCATTCAACTCATTTCTAACTGGTATTGCACCTGTCATGGGCGCTATTGCTATGGGTAAATTTGAATTATTCCACCTTTCTATTTTATTTTTAATAGGTTTTTTTGGTCATACCTGCGGATTCGTCCTTAATGACATTTTTGATTATAAAATTGATAAGCTTAACAAAGAACTGAAGGATCGGCCATTAATATCAGGGACAATATCCATAAAAAAAGCTTGGATCTTTGCTATATTTTCATTAATAACAGCTTTTTTACTTGCCATATATCTTTCGTTTATTACAAAAATGTATTTTCCATTGATAGTTCTATTTTTTTCAGCTGTTACAATCATAGTATATGATCTTATAAGCAAAAAATTTCCACTGATGGATATTTTTGATGCCGGTGCAGTTTTTTTATTGATCCTTTACGGTGCAATCACTGTTTCTGGTGATATATATCAAATAACAATTCTTGCGTGGATTGTGTGTTTATTGGGAACAATTCAAGTGTTTTTTATGCAATTAATTCCAGGCGGATTAAAAGATACTAAAAATGACTATAATGTAGGGGCAAATACAGTTGCAGTAAAGCTTGGAGTGAGAGTAACCCAAGGTGGTTTACTTCAAGTGCCTCTTAGCTATAAAGCTTTATCTTATTTTATTCAAATTGTAAACATTGCTTTTGTTTTTCTTCCATTTATAATTGTTTTTAGAGACAGGACCACTTTGCATTATATCATATGGGTGTTGCTTGGTTTAGTAAGTTTTTTAATGTTATTTGTTTCGCATAAATTTATGAATATAAAATATTTTGAAAGAGGAAAAATGAGAAAATTGTTAGGCAGTCATTTTTCTATCAATTTCGCTCTAGTTCCAATCATGCTTATGGCTTTGAATCCTTGGACAATTCTTATTGTTATTTTTCCACCAATAGGTTTTATTTCTTCTAATTTAATTTTACATGGAACTTTTTTACAACCAAAAACAATGTGAATTTCAGAAATAACTTTATAATACAATATTCGTTCTAATTTCTATGTTTGATGTTGTTGTAATAGGTGGGAATTTAGCTGGGGCTACCGCGGCTATTAATGCAGCTGAAATAGGGGCAAGTGCTGTATTAGTTGAAAGAAACAAAGAACCTTTCTCCCAAGCACATTGCGGAGAAATGCTAATTGATACTGAAGCAGAATTATTAAATTTAGATAAAATCGGTTGTGCTAAAAACGAGATAAACACTATAAAAATAAATATTTCCTCGAAAGAAAAAACATTCAAGTTGAAAACCCGCAGGATAATCATCTTTGATAGAAATTTTGTAGAAAAAAGATTATTAAAAGAAGCAGAAAAAAGCGGAGTAAAATTAATGCTTGGAATTCACATGAGAGATTTCAAACCACCCCATGAAATAATCCTGGATAACAACGAAATAATCAAAGGCAAAATCATAATTGATGCCAGCGGCATAGCCTGCCAAGTCGGAAGACGAGTTGGATTAGATACAAAACTCAAACCCAAGAGTATCGGAGTGTGTATTCAAAGCAGAGTTCAAAGCAATTTTGACGCAAATATAATTAAATCTTGGTTTCACAAACCATATGCCCCATTTGGATATGCTTGGCTTTTTCCTTTGAATGAAAAAATAGCGAATATTGGTCTAGGAGTACCAGGGGGACAAAAACTAGATTTAGCTAAATTACTAAAAAGCTATATCAACGATATGACCAACGGCAAATATAAAATTAATAGCACTTTCAGAGCATGTGTACCTTCAGCACCACCAATGAATAGACTAATCAAAGACAATGTATTAATCACTGGAGATGCAGCCAGATTAGCTCACCCATTATCTGGAGGAGGAATCAGAAATGCCCTTTTTTCCGGGAGTTTAGCTGGAATTATAGCTGCTAAATATAGTCTTGGAGAAATCTCATCATTAGAACCTTATCAAGATACCATGCAAACAAAAATCTTAAGACTCGGTAAAGAATATAATTTTAAATGTAAAATATCCAAAAACGAGGATATTTTTTTAAGAAACTTTGGTATGGCTATTTCAACTATATGTTTAATTCATAGACTATTTCCAAATTTTTTAGAAAGGTTATTCACAAAATTCTCTGAGAGGGATAAACTAATTTTGGAATCTTATAAAGAATCACCTTTTATACTTAAATGAAATTATTCGTCATTCTAATTTTGATCGATAAATTACACATAATTTAAATTGCATAAAGTATATTTCATTTTATGCTTGGCACCAAAACTAGATCAAAGATTTCTAAGCATCGTTCTACTATATTACCTCTTCAAGATATTACACCAGCAGATGATGCATTTCATGGCTCACCAAAACGTGTCGCTACGGAATGGTGGTACTTTGATGCAATTTTTGATAACAATTACAGTGTCCATATTGGATTTCCTACGTTTTCCAGAAAAAAATTAGGCTTGGCTGTTCCGAATATACATATTTATAAAGATGGAAAATTGGTGGCTGAAACTAGAAATCGTTATTTATTTCGAAATTTTAAAACTTCAAAAGAGTTACCTGTTGTTAAATTATTCAATACTACCATCATTGATTTTGATCAAGATAAATATAAAAATAATGGAGAATGGGTTTATCATATTAAATTTAAGAAGAATGATAATGCGATTGATCTTACTTTTTTTGGTATCACAAAAGGGTGGAAAATTGTGACGGATCAGGAAAGTTGGGCTGTAGCTTTACCAAAAGCTTCTGTAACCGGTGAGATTATTGTAAATGGTAAAAGAATGAATGTCAACGGTATTGGCTATCATGATCACAATTGGAATTATTCTCTGCTTTCAATATTGAATTATGGTACAGGATGGTATTGGGGGAAGTTAATAAGTGATTCATTTAATTTAGTTTGGGTAAATATTGTAAAATCACCAAAGAGATCAGAAATTCTTGCAATTGCAAGCAAGGATAGTAATGGTTTTTTTAATATAGATCCAGAAAATATTTATTTTAAAATTGAAAAATTCACTCAAATTAATAAAAGAAAAATACCATCTTGTTTTAAATTACAAATTGAGGATGTGGTTAAAGACATTCCAATTAAAATAGATGCAAGAATGGAATTAAAAAATATTCATTATAGCACAGCTTTTTTTACACACTATTGGAGATACCATACAAACACTTCAGGATTCATATCTATAGGAAATAAAAAAGAACAAATGAATAAAATCCATATAATGGAGTATATGACTCTTAAATAGATATCTGGTTGTTAAGATGTAAATGACAAAAGAAAAAAATAAAGTTGGAATTATTGGAGCAGGAATTGGAGGCTTATCTGCTGGAGCTTTATTATCTAAAAAAGGTTACAAAGTTATAATATTCGAAAAAGAACAACAACTTGGTGGAAGATCATTATCTTTTAATGGTAATACTCTCATGTTGGAAAAATATAGAAAAATCCTTTCGAGATTTTGTATGAGTGTTCCTTTTTCTGAGCCATCATTGGAGGAAATTTTTGAAAAAAATATGTTGAAAGGTTATACTTTGGATCTGGGATTTCATAGTATTGAGGGAGGGACAATGTCTGATGTAGGACGTATTATTTTAGACATTGGGAAAAAAGTTGATATGTTAGGATCAAAATTAGGGCTCATTAGAAAAAATGATTTTATTTATCCTATGATTTCAACGAAGGATAGAATACGTTTCCTACCTAATATATTGAGACTTGTTCTGTCTGGTGAGTCGACTATGAAGAAGCTAGATAAAGTATCAATTGCAGAGACAATAGAAAGGTATGGAAAAGGAAAAATGAAACTTATCCTTGAACTTTTACCCAGAGGATCGTGTACGGTAAATGATCTTAGTAGAATATCAACCGGAGAAACATTTAGAGCATCTCAGTCTAATCTTAGGCGCGGGTCAAGTCCTGTAGGGTATCCAAAAGGAGGGTTAGGATGTATTTCAAATGCTTTAGCTGAGAGTATAAAAAGAAACGGCGGAGAAATTCATCTTGGATCTCCTGTTAAACAAATATTAATAGAAAATGGAAAAGCATATGGATTAGTTATTGATGATAAAAAACATAATTTTGACATTATTATATCAAATATCCTCGTTCAAGATCTTTTTAAGATAGCTGATGAAAAACATTTTCCAAAAGAATATGTTAAAATGCTCAAATCTTTAAAGGGAACTGGAAGTTTGTGTGCATATTATTCTCTGAATAAGATTGAACCAGAAGTAATAGGGAAATCTTTTCTTTTTATTGAAAGAGACGCAGGTGTCAAGGGAAATGATGCTGTTGGAATGATTGAATTTGTAACTGCTCTTCCTGAATCAGGTTTAGCTCCTAGTTCTAAGCATCTTGTTCAATCCTACATTATTTGTACACCTTCAGAAGCAAAATCTAAGAAAACGCTTCAGGAACTTAAAGAAATGTTAGATAAAAATCTTGAGCATCTTATCCCAGATTTTCGTTCTCATTTAAATTGGGCTATTTATCCTTCGATATGGCATCTTGATGGTGTAGCAAAGACTATAGATAATGATAAACCAGAGATAAAGACACCTGTAGATAATCTTTATTTAATAGGTGACTGCGTTAAAGCTCCAGGAATAGGAGTTAATTGTGCAGTAAATTCAGCAAGAATTTTAACAGATAATTTATTGAATTTAACAATTTAAACTGTTTTTTTATAGATAATTTAGAAAAAGACATATAATATGTATTTTAATTCATTTAGTTAATGACAAGTGCCAGTCTAAGCGAAATTCGTGATAAATACCTTGGAAAACTAACAATAAAAGAGCCATATAGAAAAACTAGATGGTTGTCAGTACGTATTAGAGCATATATTGATTTATTACGTCCATTTACATTACTCCCTCCAATTGTAGTATCAATGTTTATAATTGTTGCTAGTCTTATTTATTATAACAAACCTTTACCAGATAATTGGTTAATCACAGTCGTACATGCTAGCGGTACCATTGCAATAGTAAATGCAGCATCAAACACATTAAATCAAGCAACTGATGTAGCAGCAGACAAGATATCAAAACCTCATCGACCTATTCCTTTAGGAATTGTAAAATCTGATGAAGCACAAAGCCTAGCCTATCTATTGTATCTCTTCGCTTTACTTAGATCAGCTACAATAAATCCATGGTTTGGCTTTTTCATATTTATGATAATGGTATTTACAGTTACCTATTCACTTCCACCGAGAATGAAGCAACATTTATTTATCAATCAAGTATGGATTGCAATACCAAGAGGAATGCTTGGAATACTAGCATCATGGAGTGTTTTTGGGAATCCTTTTGATTCAACACCTCTGATAATTGGGGGTATAGCAACTGTTTATCTAATCGGAGGCATAGCAACAAAAGATATATCTGACAGCGAGGCAGATAGACGGACAGGAACTCGAACTCTTATCAATACATATGGCCGTAGAAAAGCTGCTTTGATGTGTTTTCCTTTTATGTTCTTCCCTTTTATTTTTATTGCAATGTTTCTGGATAATGGTTTAGATCCATATTTATGGCCATTAATTTTTGTAGTTATTCTAACTTTTCCAGTTATTTATTTAATGGTGCAATCAAAAGAAAGTCAGACTCTGGAAAACGTTCATGCTTGGTCAATTATGTATGTTCAATACATGGTTTTTGCAATGGGATTTGCATTACTTACAATTTTTAGTAACGAGTTGCCATTATGAATTTATTAAAAAAATTAAGGATACTCTCCGTACATTTCATATCGTCTATCAGAGGATAGTTCCTTATTTTCATTTTCGGATTCAGCTAATTCCTTATGAGTATGATAACTTAGATAACTAGCTGCAATTCTTTTCAGATAATAACCAATTATTTCTATCTCTCTTGGATCATACTCCTCATCCACTAAAACACAATTGATTTTATGGGCTTTTCTCCTAAGTTCATCAAGCGAGCGAAATTCTGTCATATTTCCATCCTCTCAATACTATGAATAATTCAAGGCTTTAAAACACTTTTTCAACTAAAAATTAATATAGTCGCAATAACTTCTTAGTGGCCATGGAAAAGAAATCAATAATTTTGGAATTGTCATGTGAATTAATTGATAAGATAGACAGATTAAACTCAATGGGTGACAGATCAGCCTTTGTGACACATCTACTAGATGAACAAATGCACCAAACAGCTGATTCAGGTTTGACACCATCAACAGAATTAACAACAAAAATGAGTGAAACTGATGGTCTTCTGGGAGCTACTCAAGGATTACTTGATATTACCAATAATGAAGGTACACCAATTGGAAAATTTGACATAAATAGCGTTGAGGGTTTTGAGGATCTTGCAAAAAAAATTCAAGAAATATCATTAGACCCTATTGTTCGAATGAGAGCTGGCGGTTGGCTATAATTTTAAAAATGTCGGAGGCGGAAACTAGCTATACACACTCAAGTTCCCGCTAATATGTTATTTTTGGCTAAAAATCGTTATAAAGAGAACCCTATATTTATATATTTATAAAACCCTTCGTTTGTCTTAATCGTGCTATATTATGTCAATGTATTTTTCGTCTTAATAAGGATTTTACAATTTTAAATCCTCGATTAAGGATAATTATTGATATGTTACAAAACAAAAATCCCAATCATCCCGTGAATGCCAATCTGATGGACCATATACCCATTGCTTTCCTCTTGGATAAGCATCTTTAGTGTTCTCACTCCAGCCAAAATTACCATCTCCATCATATGAAGTTTCTAATATTATGTAATAAGTTGATTGCGAAATTAAGTTAATAGAATTATCCAAATTGAATTCAATCCATTTCCAATCTGTCTCATTGGATTGCGTTGTTTCTATCAATTTTGATGCTTTTGCTAAATCTGCCCCATCGAGATTCTCACGTATAATAAGATTTATTGGATAATCATCTCCAATGTTTTCATAAAATAATTTGAGTTTAATTTTTGTCAAAGAACTAACATTTGGTTTAAATGATTGAGCAAAGGGGCTATCAGGTTGAAGCCTAGCACCTTGAGTTACAATAGTTTGCCATTGATCAACAGTTTCATTTACTAAACAAACTATCGTTGCGTGCTGTGACCATGGACTTTCGAAAATTGGCAGGATTTCAGCCCCATGAATATCCCGAGCTTTAACTCTGGTTGTATATATTCCAGATTCATTCCAAGTACGGGACATAATACATGTCTCACCAGAATCATACCACTCTGTCCAATAATCAACAGTTCCCCAATCCCAGTCATCACAATTCCAAACCCATCCATATTGAATTAAATCATTTTCGGGATCAGTTGATACTGCAGTATATAAAACAGATTCCCCAACA
>JAGMDE010000062.1 GCA_023128855.1 Thermoplasmatales archaeon
TTAAACCTGCCTCAAGTAGTATACCACCTGTACCGCAAAAAGGATCTAACAAAGTCTCATCTTTTTTAATTGAGGATAGATTTACAAGAGCACGTGCAAGTTTAGGATGGAGAGAAATAGGTGAAAAAAAAGGACGATGTTGAATTTTTCTTTCTTCGAATTGACTTCTATTTATTTCCGCGGTTTTTAGTCCTACATAAACTTTTGAATCAGTGATTAAACCACGTATTTCATTATCAGGATTTTCAAGAATGACATCTCTATCTTTTGTATAAACATCTGCCAATTCTCGGACAATCGGCTGTGAGTTAATATTTTCTGATCTGTTCTTATATTTTATAGCTATTGAACCCTCTCTTTCCAACTTACTGTTCAAAGAATAACTATTTATTTGCTCAATAATGGGTTGACAAGAAAAAAAGAATTCATCAATGTAGAACGTGTAGGATAATCTATTAGATAATTTCATTAATTTATCTTCTTTAGAAACTATTTCTATAATTAAAACATCCTCATTTGACTCTAAAATACTGTAATCTATGTTTTCTGATTTTAAACATGCCAAAATCTCGGCTTTAGGCAACGTTTCATGTTCTTTCGACAGTTCAAATAGATATTTCATGATAGTCTCGATAATTATTCGTTGTTTTTAAACGTAGCCTTGATTAAAACAGGTGCTAAAAGCGTTGTAACAATAGTTAGCAGAATTGTAGTTATCAATATCTGATGGGCGGCATCGCCAGTTAATAGGCCACGTGAAATTGCAGCAGCAGCAATAATTAGCGCCAATTCCATTCTTGGAATCATTCCTACGCCTACTTGCAGGGATTCCCTATTGCTCATACCTGCAAGTTTTGCTCCGATACCACAGCCAGCTATCTTACCAATAATGCTTACAATAATAATTACAACTGCAAATATCGCAATTGTTGCATAAGATGACAAATCCATACTTGTTTCTACCCAGAGACTTGCTCCTACTCCTACAAAAAAGATTGGGATGAAAAAACCATAACCGAGGGCTTTTACATCATCCATTATCTTACTTGATCGCATATTCTGTCCTATAAGTAAACCTGCAATAAATGCACCAATAATACCAGAGATTCCAGCTCTATCTGCAAAGAAGGAGTATATCAAAAGAATCGCGAGTGAAATACTAAGAAATGCTTTTGGCATGTGTATTTTTTCACCAAGGTCCAGTATCTTATCGATTAATTTTAATCCAAGTAACAAGAATATTAGGAAGAATATTACAATTTTAATACCTACCCAAGCCACATCAAATAGAGATTTTTCAACTCCTAAAACAAAGGCAAGTAAAATTATACCTATAACGTCATCAATTACTGCACCGCCAAGAATTGTTGATCCAGCATCTGTATTTAAAGCATGTAAATCCATCAATACTCTAACAGTTACACCAACAGAAGTTGCAGTCAAAATCAATCCCACAACTATGCTTTCCTGTATTGTCAAATCTAGGAAAACACATGCAGTAAATCCTAAAATCAATGGTACTAACACTCCACCGATAGCTACAAAGGATGAAGCTCTCTCAGTCTTTTTTAACTTAGATAAGCTTGTTTCCAATCCAGATATAAAAAGCAGAAACAAAATGCCTAGCTCAGCTAACAAAACATATCCTGCTGATTTAAAATCAAATGTTGGAAGAGAAATAACATAATTAAAAATTACAAGCTGCTGACCAGAGAAGAAAAATAATGCTAAACCACCTAACAATATTCCTGCTATTATTTCGCCAATAACTGCAGGTTGTTTTAGTTTGTAGAACAAATATCCTAAAACCCGAGCAAATATTAGGGCTGCTGCTACCAATAATAAAACATTGAACAGTTCCGTTGTGATCAACCTTCTTCATCTTCTACCATTGGATGATATTGAGTTGCACCGTAATATTTCCTAATTAATTGATGTAGAGTAAGCTCACCAACAAGTTTTTTATCATCAATAACAGGCAATCTTCTTAGTTTATATTTTACCATTCTCATGAGAGCATCTATTATCTTTTCATCGGGATTACAAGAAATTATTTTATGAGCCATTACATCTTCAGCTGTTTTTACAGTACCATGTTGGATAGATCTTATATCAGGCATTCCAAAAACATAAGAAGGCAAATGCTTAGGAGCAAGTATTGATAAAACATCGTGCTCGGTTATAACCCCAACAAGTTCTTTGTCTTCTTTGTTATTAACTACCCAAATATGATTTCTAGCCCCAAGAATAGAAAGAACATGATGGATATCTTCTTTTTCTGCAATTATCGGAAGATCCCATACTCTTTTATCCATTAATTGACTAGCCTTCAACTCATAAAAATCCGATATTAACTTATTTTGTTTAGGCATCTATTTCTCCATAATTTAATTAACAATATTTAAACACTACTTTATTCAAATCTTAATCCTCTTCATTTTCATCTTTTTTCTTATCTTTTTTCTTCACTTTTTCATCGATTTTATCTTTAAGAGAGTCAACCCCTTCATACCATTTATCAAGACCCTCTTCATCAACTTCTCCAGTTAGCTTGTCTATCTCATATCTAATATCCTCAGTGCCTTCAAACCAGTCATAGTCACGCCTTTGCAGTTTTTTACGTTTAATTACTTTTTCAGTTTCATCTTCTTCTGGTTCTATAGCTATGATTTCCTTTTCTTTACGAGGTCTAGAGATTCTAATTTCTTCAACTTTTGGATCATGACCTGATTTTACTCTAACAGTATCTTTAAGTGTGCTATGATCATCTAAATTTTCCTTGTTTTCTTCATAGAGTGCATCTTTTTTATTCATACCATATCTTTTCATTGTCTTTTCTTTTGAGATTTCACTTGCTCTTTTATAAACAGATTTTTTTTGCCGGTTATTTACAAATATTATTACAATTGATAGGAATAATACTGCAAGTATTATGGGAAAATATGGGCTATAGATGAAGATTATCAACCAATGTTCTTCAATATCAACCCAGATTGTTATTTCATCTTGAACATATCCATCTTTTTGAGCTACAATTGTAATGGATTCTTTATCGTCAGGTGCGGTTAACCAAGTCCTCCCATCATCATCCGTTGTACCCGTGCTACCAAAGCTTTGAACAGCAACAATCGCCCCTGAAATCGCATTTCCATTTTTGTCTTTAACAAAAACAGCAAATTTTTTTCCTGCTTCAACAGTATTAAATTCTGGTTCGAGGACAAGTTTTGGCAACTCACTTTGAGATTCATTGTTAAGTATTGTTATCGATTTATTTGAAGAATTATAGCCTTCTTTAGAAGCATATATTACAAAAGCTCTATCAGAATCAACTTCAGGTGCCTGAAGTGTAATTTCACCAGATTCATCAATTGTATACGGTAAACCGTTAAATTCAATATTAACATCTATTAAATATGGTGTACCTTCTTGACTTGCATCTAAAACATTGATTTTAAAATGCTCATTCTCATAGATTTCATTAATCTCCTCATTGATTAGATCTGTAATAGTTATATCTAGTTGACTTTCTTCAGCTAAGGCTATACTTGAAAATAGTAAAAGTAATAGAGATAATAGAATATATATAGACTTTACTCTAACATTTGAGCGCATTTTTCTCCTCTTTAACCACCTTTTTAATGCTCATTTTCTAGGATGCTATAAGATATATTTATGTTTTGTTACTATCTATATTTTACTGATTTTTCCATGGTTGTCGGCCATAATTGGTAAAAAACTATAATTATCAGCAAAATTTATTAAATATAAAATATATTATTATAATAGATGACGCATACATTAAATCCAAAAATGGTAACTATTGTAAACGAAGATTTATATATAAACAGTAACAACTTAAAATATGTAGGTGAGAAAACAGCATGTCGCTAAACCTCAAATTCAGAACATGTTTCATAACATTCATACTAGTTGTTAGTTCATTATCAATCTTTGTCATTTTGCCGGATGATGTAAATGCAAGCGAAAGTGATATTGAAAAACTCTTATACCACTTATCTGGAATGCACCCATTCTTAACAGCAGGATGGTATGAATATAACGGCACAGAATCAATTAAAATCAAGGGAAGTATCACCTTTAACTTATATTATTCTTCTACGCTAGCAACACAATTAAAATATAAGGACGAAGTTAAAGTCACTTTATATTCATGGGATCAAAACTCTTTATTATTCCCATTCCCAAGAGAAATAAAGAACGGCAATACAACAATTACCTTAAAACCTGAGAAATTTGGCGATATCGTACAAAATCAAACTGTTACGTTAAAAAATATAAGTCATACTCTAAGGGAAGGGGAAATTCTTATATTTGCTGTAGAAGTAATTCATAGTGACAAACCAATTGGAAACATTGTTGAACGAAGATATGAAAGAAAATTAAAAGCTAATTTGGGAAAAATTGGTGAATTTTTAAATCAAAGTAGTGACGAACAGTTACAAGAGCTTGGAAATATAATACTTGGAATCTTGGAAATATCAGAAGAATATGGTATAACCGGTGAAGAAATAGCTAATCTTGCAGATTCATTTAGTTCTTCATCCTTTGTCTATAATTCTGAAGACTATCCGTCATCAGTGACATTCCCTCACAATTCAACGAATAGTACAAAATTATACTTCCGTTCAGCATGGGATGACACATATTCTGATGCTGATACACTTACCTTTATGAGTAAAGAGCTGCCAAATGGTACAGCTACAACATGGCCAACCAGATTATCTGGTTTAGATACATCTGGTTCAGATATGAACACTGAAGGATGGATGCTATGGTTAGGATTTTGGTTAGAATATATTATGATGGAATCTTATATGAAAGAAGATGAGAATCTCATTACATATTATTTAGATAGTGAAAATAAGCTAACTACAGAAGACCTCGAGGGTTATTCACCAAAAAGAATAAGCCTGAAGAAACCACAAACATGGGAAAGCGAAGCTCTCATTAGAAACAAAATTATTAAAAACGCAACAGCTGAATTGTATTTATTTTATCCAAGAATTATTACTCTACGAAATTTTAAGATAAATGCTACTATATTCGATGGAGATACTGCCATTGCCTCTGTTATAAAGAAAATAGATCGTACTAGTTTGATTGAGATATTACAAAGAGGACCATATTTCCCAACAGAATTCATATTTGAAGATGCTATAGATAAAGAGATTTGGAATGGAAATAACATTAGCTTAAAGTTAACTGCCAGCAAAGGTCCATTGTTTAGTTTGAGGCCAATATATCTCATGTGTGATTCTAAGGATTATGCATCCTCATTAACCTTTAAACTTGAAGAAACTAAGAATATTCAGATTACAGAAGATTTAGAAGATAAATATGTTATTCCAGGCGGAAGTGCAGAGTTTATTCTAAATATAACTAGTAAGTATGAAGATACTATTGATATTACAGTAACACCAGAAGATTCAACTGAATGGAGTATTGAACATCCTGAATCAGTTGATATTGCTGAAAATGGAAATGTCAAGGTTCATGTGATTGTAACTTCTACTGATGATACTATTGCAGCTGAGGGTGACTTGATTGACTTGAACTTCACTGCAGCTGGCTCCACAGGTATAGACATTGAAGGAGCGTCTGTTGAAGTATCAAAAGAAGCTGTTGAATATGCTATTGATATCGATTTACCTGCTGACAAAGAGATTAAACATGGTAAAGAAGATACATACACATTCAAGATTAAGAATAATAATACTGGTGTTTGGCCTGATAGATATAAGATAGAAGCTTCCTCAGAACACAATTGGTCTGTTGAAGTAGTAGACCATCATGAAATCCAAGGAGTTAAAATTGGCGAACAATTATCAGTTAATGTTACAGTTTTTGTTCCTTGGTATACAGATATTAATACTGATATTTTGGAGCTTACAGTTTATTCAATAGAAAGTGGTGAAACATTCTCTACAACCGTAAATGTCACTACAACAGTTATTAATCCAAATATATTAGAAGCAATCTATCACTTCTTTGAATCTGTTGCAGAGGATATAGGACTTGATGATGCACTTGGTTCGTATGCAGCTGGATTTTTGATATTCATATTAATTTTCATTATATTTATATTCTTGATCTCTGCAATTTATATTATCAAAAAGAAATACATCGAAGTTGTTTGTCTAGAGCGTATTAAAGATGTTGATCCTGAGGAAGAAGCAATATTTGATATAACAATCCAAAATCCATCTAAAAAGACTTTAACTTATGAAATTCATAAAGAGGTAATAGATTCTGAATCCGATAGTTGGGATGTTTCAATTGATAAAACTAATGTTGTAATTGGCCCAAAACAATCTAGCCCTGTAGTTTTAACAGTCAAACCAAAGGATTACGTCAAATCTGACGACTGGATTGAAGTTAAAGTTTCAGTTAGAGCAGTTGAAAAAGATACTACTGCTGAAGTTTCAACAGTTACATCAATAAAAGATGGAAAACCTGACATAAAGATAACTGGAGTATTTCATTGGCCTAGAATGTTCAAAAAGGGTGACAAAGTAGAGACTTCATTTAGACTTACAAACAATGGAAATACATCAGCTAAGAATATTAGTGTTATTTTATTCGTCAATGGTGAGGAAAAGAATAAAGTAGAGGATATTACTATTCCCCGTGGCGGATATGCTGAAATAGAAATACCTTGGATTGCAGGTAAAGGCAAAAACGAGGTTAATATAGTAGTTAAATAATTTGCATATCCAAATTAGCAAAATATCTACAGTGTTTCTTATGCCCGAGAATTCAATTAAGAAAAAGGAAAATGAACAATTAAGAGATGCAGAAAAAAAATATCAGTCATATATTGCTAAAAGAAACGAGTTTAATGATATGGCTAAGGTTCTTCGTGAAGAACGAGATATGATCCACAATAGCCGTAAGGATCTCAAAGAGAAAATAGAAAATGTAAAAAAAGAACGAGATGAGCTTGTTTCTAAAATGAGGTATCATAAAGAGATACGTAATAAATTACAAGAAGAAGCTAAAAAACTAATAGAAGCGAAACAAAAGAAAAAGGGTGATGTTTTTAAGAATTTACCATTGCGAGTTGAGGAGCTTAAAGCAGATGTTCAGATGCTTGAATATAGGCAAGAAACAGTTCCAATGAGCTCTGCTAAGGAAAACGATTTAATAGATAAGATACGTGAGAAACGAAAAGAGTTCAAACGAACACAAAAACAGATGGAAAAACAAAAAACAGTTGAAATTGACATTTCTGACAAAGACAATGCTATAGATGAACTTTTTAAGAAAGCAGATGAAGAACATAAACTTGTTAAGAAATATTATGATGAAAATCAGAAGAAACATGAAAAATACATAAAACTCGTTAATGAGCTATCTGTATCCATCTCTGAAGCAAATAAAAAACATGATCAATATATTGAAATAAAAAACGAAGCGCAAAAAATACATGACAAAGCTTTTGAAATGAAGAGTAAAATCATTGGTATAAAGGGTGAACGTCGTAAACGTTGGAAGGAAGCAAAGCAGGCCATAAAGGATCAAAATATCAAGGCTCGTAAGGCTGTGATGGACGAAGGAAAACTTGATAAAATTGCCGATAAATCTGTTGATGCCTTAAAGAAGGGAGAGAAAATATCATTATAATAAGAATTAATTTTTTGTTAGTTGGCTTATTTTTTTGAAGCTGTAGTTGACTTATATTTTGAACTTTTTAAAATAAAAAAAAGAAAAAAAGATTATAAGTTTGAACCTATAATCTCAACAGATATCTAAATAACGGAAATGCGTTTGGGAATTGTTCAAAGAAACTCTGCAAAACAGGATGTTGTAATAGAGAAAATCGAGAATGTGACTGGTCTCTGGGCGTTGGATACCCTACATCTTTCCATGCGCACCAACTATGGCATATTTTATAACTACTTGGACTCTTCAGGAGCGCGGGTGGTACCAGACTTAGTTGCAGATTTGAATGTTGATTGGTTAGGAAATGCACAGTTAGATATTAGTTTCAACATCGAAAACAATGAAGCCATTGCATATCCTGGTCATCTTAGAGTATATGTTACTGAATTGGAGTCTACATTATGGAATGATCAACAGGGCAACCCGTTTTATCATGCCTTTTTAGATTTTGCCTTCGATCAAGCAATAAACATCCCCGCAGAAGACACCTACTCAGATAGTGCTGTGTGGGATGGAGTAGTAGCAGGTTACCCAGAAATTTCAGGAAATAACATCCAGGTAATTCTAGCGGTTTTTGATGATACACCTCATCAATCATATTCAGATCCCCCAAGTGATGCTCCATTTTGGGCATACTATGTAGATGAAACAGTTGCGGCACGTATTCCCAATAACCCACCAGATGCACCAGATATAGATGGTCCACCAAGCGGAACTGCAGGGAACTCATATGAGTATACCTTCACCGCGGTAGATCCTGATGGAGACGATGTATCCTACTACATCAAGTGGGGCGATGGAGACGTTACCGATTGGACTGCTTTCCAAGCTTCTGGCCCTCCAGGGTACAGTGAAAGTCATACATGGAGTGCACAAGACACATATACTATTGAAGCTAAAGCAAAAGACACCTATGGTGCTGAAAGCGACTGGGAAACATTAGAAGTAACCATACCAAGAAACAGGATGGTGACAAACCCGTTGATCCTACAGTTCTTAGAAAAATTTCCACACACGTTTTCTATCCTAAGATACATACTGAAAACCATAAGTCTACAATAAAAACACTGGCGTAAACTTATAACAATGTTAAAAAACGGGAAATCTGAATAGAAGGAAGATTTTCCTTCTTAATTTTTAAAAATCTTATTGTGGTCTGTAACCTGGCCGGTTTTCATTATAGAGTTCAATGGCATCCAGGATAACATTTGTTAATAATTCTTTCCGGTCTTCGTCCTTATCTAGCCCTAGCGTTCCGTATGCGGTGGTATAATATGGTTTGATAAAACCACGGTCGTATCCTAGGGTGATGATAGTGAACATGGGAACCCCTTTAATATGGTCTTTATCATAGATAAATAAGGAGTCTCTCTTCTCCTTGGAGGTATGATCAATATTGATGTGAATAAAAGTAATATTTGCGTTGTCGAATGGAACAATTTTATAGACCGCATCCTCTTTTTCATATTCGACGGAAAAGATTTCCTGTGTGATTGGTTCCATTATATCGCAAGCTGTGCATACATCCTCTCGAAATGCGAGAAATACTGGACCCCTAGTTAGACCAGCCAACACGAAATTAGAATACGGTTGACCGTTTGCTGTTTCAAAGGTGAAGTCAAGCTGTGTTTTCGGATCAAGTTTGATGCAGCTGAGACAAAGCACCTCGACAATTCTTGATTGTACTTCATCATATACATCAGCATAAACAAGTATTCCTCCTAAACTCCCAGAAAACAGGATCAACAATGATATAAAAACAACAAACATCGTTTCTTTTGATTTAAATGTAGAAACTATTATTCGAGCTAATTCATCAACACTATAACCTTCTTTTTTCCATTTTTGTATTTTTTCTAGTAATTCATGATGTCTCATTCAAATCCTCTCAAATTTTATAAGGTTCTTAGGACAAGCATTTATACATTTTCCACATAAAATACACTCTGGATTCCTGTGCATATTGGGAATATCGATGCCCATTGGACATTCATCAGAGCACACATTACAATGAATGCATTCTTCTTTATTTACAGATATATGGAGAAAACTAACTTTATTAAATGGTGCTAGTAGCGCACCTACAGGACAGAAGTAACGACACCATCCGCGTTCAATGATGAAGATCAACACAAAAAACAGAATAAAAACGATAAGTGCTACGTGAAAAAACGGATTTGGTACATACTTGCTGGGGTTGAGTATCATAATAGGTAATGTGCCAGTGAGTACACCTACAGGACATATATCAGTAAACATAAATCCTATCAATATTGGAGTTATAACGACTAATCCAATAAGAACAAAATATTTTGTATATCTAAAATACCGTTCGATCTTATGCTGACCAATTTTTGCAATAGATGGAAACTTTCTTTTTAGTTTCTTGGGAACTCTCCCGGTTGTTCTTTGCAACAAACCAATAGGGCATGCCCATCCACAAACTGCTCTCCCAGTTAATACACCTATAGTTCCTATTATCAGAAGAGGATACGTTATCAATTTCCACTTAAACTCACCGTTAAATACACCAACCTCAATAGCACGTAAAGGACAAGCAGAAGTAGCAGCAGGACAAGCATTACAATAGAAAAATGGAAAGCAGAATCCAGTTTTAAAGCCTAAGGCTCCTAGGTTTGCAGCAAACAATATAGACAGCTGAGATAATAGTCGTTTTAGCTGAAATTTCATTTTGATCTCTTTCTTTTTAACAATAATATTCCTACAAAAATGGCTATCAGTAACGGAATGAATTCAAAACCAGGAGTACCACTTCCACCATCATCTCCACCGTTAGTACCACCATTGCCAGAATCTAATTTTAGAGTTACATTAGTTCCTTCGGTTTCAAACCATTCTCCGTTACCTAATATCGCAAAATTGTACTTAAATAATGTAGCATCTTCGTGTTGAAGTTTATACTCACACTGATAGTTACTATCAACAAGGCTCATTGTTCGATTAACCCTTAGAAAACACAATGCCTCACCTTTACACTCTTGAATTATTAAACAAACTTTATCTACATTATCCCCGCTAGTGATCGTAGCACTGATAGTAACTGTTGATGAAGGTGTAGGTTCTACGGGGTTAATAATAACTTCTTCAACAACTGGAGCAGCAATAACATTACTATTTAACGCGCACAGGCATAAAATTACAATAGTCAAAATCAATATCTTTTTCATGTTCTTTTAACTCCAATTCTAATCGATAAACTCATCAATTATCGGGGCAAGCAGTGGAGTATCTTCCGGAAATCCCGGTGGGATTTCTGAATAGACACATACTCCTGCTTTTCTGAAATGAAGCCTCCCTTTTTGATCAAATATACAAAGAGTTGGAATCGCTCCTTCTTCCATATATTTTTCTGAAATACTACCGTCATCCATACCAAAGACCCAATCCAACTCTATACCTACTTGCTCTTTAAACAAATCCCTGAAACTTTGTATCAATTGAGCACTCTCATAAGGATCTACATCCACTGAAATTATCTCTAGATCATTTCTGTTATAGTTCTCATAAATCTTTTTTAATTCTGTCATCTGAAATTGACATGGTACACACCGCGTTGCCCACATATCAAGAATAACAACTTTCCCTCGGTAATCACTTAAATGTTTTTCACTGCCATCAAGAGCAGTAAAAGTAAAACTATGAACTCCCTCTTCTTCGTCTTCAAAACATCCTGATAAGAATAAAATCAAAAGTAGATTAAAGACGATTATTAACGAAATTTTCTTTTTTTTCATATTAGAAATCTCCATAGAGACTTGGAGAATAACAAAGTGATTTATTGATAAGGCTCGAGTTTCTTCTTTAACTCTTCCTTTGGGTATGCACCTACAAGTCTCTCTATAAGGTTACCATTTTTAAACACAAGTAACGTTGGTATGCTCATTATATGATGTTTAGCTGACGTAGCCGGATTTTCATCAACATTAAGTTTTCCAAAAACAACTGTCCCCTGCATTTCCTTGGCCAATTCTTCAATAACAGGTGCAACCATTAAACATGGACTACACCATGAAGCCCAACAATCAATAACAATTGTATCGTATTTCTTTACAGTTTCATCAATATCAGCATCAGTTAGTTTAATAGGCGTATTTGGCATATTTTCCGTAATATTTCCTCCACTCATATACTGTTTTTTTAATTGTTCAAGTTTCTTCTTTTTTATTTCCTCTAATTCATGATCTATCATATCTAAGTATCCTGCAACCATTTTCTTATCCTTAAGTAACCAATCTTTTTTTCATTTCCTAGCCATAAAATAGGAGCAGTTTTTTGTAAATCTTCAAAAACACCATAAGATTTGGCTTCATTTAACTGTTCATCACTCCAATCAGCTATCTCATGAGGGTATGTCACTATTTTTATATCATCTCTATCGGTAAGCAATTCTTTTGTTTGTGTACATTTCATGCAATTCTCAAGTGAGAACAATATTTTTTCAACCATTTTGCACTCCTAACATAATATATTTCTAATATTAAAGTTACATGCATGGGCCAGGCCGAACTTACCCGAGCCAACAGGAGAAAAACCAACCAAGAAAATGGCGTTTTTGCCCTGTTTTGGATTATGGTAGTCATATCTATTTCTCACTAAAATCTTTTTTCTTTTTTTCACTTTTTCTGAGGTGAAAATAAAAAACCTTCACTTTTAAAGTGAATTCTA
>JAGMDE010000063.1 GCA_023128855.1 Thermoplasmatales archaeon
AGTAATTTATAGACCAAGTATAGACGCTAAAAATAATGCATTCAATTAATTTTAAAAAATAGAAATTATTTAGCCCCAATATGGGTGAGGGAACATTTCTGAAAAAATTTCTGAAATAAACTCATCATTCTTCTTTAATAATTTTAACATTGACCTAATCCATGTGTTTTTTCCTGCAGGATTCAATGCTTCATAGAATGCAACAACAAAATCATCTAATAAACCCTCTTTATGTTTGATTAGTAATTTATCAATAGTTGCTTCATCCCACAATGTATATTTTACTTTATTATTATCATAATATCTCTGAACAATGTCAACTTCTATAAGTTTATTTAAATGATAAGATACTGTCGATGCGGATTTTTCTAATTCTTCACAAAGTTGTGTCCTTGTACGAACATGACGCATAGATAAAATTAAAGCTATATGTAGAGAAGTCTTTTTTCTCAAAATACTGAGTGCTTGTTTTTCTTCTTTACCAATATTTTGTGTAATAAAATAACGAGTATATGCTCCTGATTTTCTTGCTAGAATTAACTCTATTCTTTTAAGATAACGAAGATGATACTCCAAAGTACTTTTTGGAATTTTTAATTCTCTAGAGGTTTCTCTTTGATATGAACCTGGATGATTCGAAATGAAATTGTAAATCTTTCGACGTGCTTCAAGATTCAGGATATTTTCTTTTATGGTTTTTCCCCCAATGTGGTTATTATAACTGTAGGTTTTTTTGTTATAATTTCTAAATTATTTTCACTCTTTGTTTAATATAGTGTTATTACTACTATAAATAATTTCCATTACAAACATTATAAAAAATGAAAAGAATTTGTCTCTTATTGCTAAACTTTTTTTATTTCTACAGATTTATTGTTATATTTTCTCCAGGACTTAATATTTTTATAGAAGGATCATTCCATTGATCAACTTTTGAAATCGGCTCGCAATAATGAGAAAACGTACCAAAATGAACAGGAATTGTAATTTCTGGATTAATAATCCTTTTCATTCTTCTCATCATTCTCGCATTTAGCGTCAATGGACCTAACAACATTCTCAGAATTGGAATTGGAATTCTTGCTTCACCCATGAATGGTATGAACAAATCTGCTTTTCTACCCCTTAGAGAATTGATTACTTTCCATTTAGTTGTTGTATCTCCTGTAATATAAATAGAAATAGTTTGACCATTTTTTTCCAGGGTAACCCAATAACCATTTACACCTTCCATTAAAAATATCGTAATGGGATTAGTACCATGAAGTGCAGGAATTGCTTCTATTGTTATATTAAAATCATCAATATTTGTAATTCTTTTTTCCTTCCATTCTAATATATTAATATTAGGGGATTCTGTTGTTTGAAGCATTTCAACAGCGATCTCATGTGTTATTACTAAAGCTTCTGAGTCTATTTTTGTCAAACCAATTTCATCTAAATGATCTTCATGTTTATGTGTTATAAGCCATAGATCTATGTTTTGAAAATCTTCATCTGTATAAACAGGATCCTCAACCCTTCCTTCTGCATCGGGGTCTAAAGCAGGATCACAGGCAATTTTTAGATCATCGATTGTAATTATAAATGTTGCCGCACCAACCCATTTAAAATGGATATCCATTGTTGACGCAGCATCATCTATAGAAGACTTTGTATTTTTTTCAGGTACTATATGGATATCATCTTCATTATCAGAGACCTTAGAATTTACTATGTCTTTTGCTGGTAATGAAACAAAATTTATTGTTGACATTAGTATTATTCCTATAATAACTATAACTACCTTCTTTTTCATTTTTTAATCACCTAATTTTTATCGTTTTATTTTATATTGTGAATTTAATAATATTTAAACTTTATAGGCCAAACATCGACATCAAAGATACTGACTATGAAAGAGTGATGTGAATAAACATCTCATCCAGTTCTGTAAACTTTTCTAATGGAATGAAAACATATCCATCGACAATTACATGGTAAGGTTCTCCATTTATTTCCACAGAATCGGAATCGATATAATCTCCATTTCCTGTAACATTCATTTCTACTTTACAACCAGCAAACTGGGTAATATAACAAGCGTTTTCTCCCCCTATTCTTGGTTTTATTTTCAAACCGTCAACGCATGGTGTAAACCCTGAAGCTGCTTGATAAAAAGACCAACTAGGAATATATGCAAATGCAGGAGGATAACGGGTTCCCCGGGCCCATTCTTTATCTCCAAATTTTCCACTTTCTATAAGCTCCAATAAAATTTCAGTTTTAAAAGACTTCCATGTTTTTAATACATTCATTTTATTTGTTCCAAGACCAAACTTGTTATTTTTGTTATGTGAATGAGATACATATATTCCACCACCTCTTTTATATAGAGAATTTTCTTTTGTAAGATTTGCAACAGTCATTCCTTCTTCTATATACCCATGAGTTAATAGAGAAGATGCAAAAGACCATTGAGAAGCTTCATTGATTTTATTTCCACAATCAACAATACTTGCGGTGAACCGATCTATTCTATATGGAAAATGTCCCATTACACTTGTTATCCACCCAAGATTATGGCAATAATCACGATTTATATCATATATGCTAAATAATGCTTCTTTAGTTTTATCTAAAGGAAGAATATCTTCATTAAATAAACGTCCATGCCATACACCTATAATTTGATCAATCGTACATGCACGTCTATCGCGTATAATTTGTGGTTGAAGAGGTTTTTCATAATCACCTGATGTATACCACCAACCATAAATACCAATTTTATCCGCACATAACTTAAAATATCCATGTGTAAAGGTTTTTACCCAGAACGTATCAATAAAGGATTTCTGAGCTTTTAAAAATACTTCTTTATAAAATTCAGCATCCTCAGAATACCCTAGTTTTTCTGCCATATTTATCATACATTTTAAGCTAAGAAGCCACTTAGAATTCAGATGCGCACTTGTTGGTAAAATCCACGCATCCTTATTTTGATCATTCCCATGATTATGAATCAAACCATCTTCATGATCATAAGTTTCCCAGCTCATGAGATAATTTACTGCTTTTGATCCATTTTGATAAATCATTTTTAAAAACACATCATCATCTTGATTCCACATCAAAGCCTGATATGCACGAATTATAAAAGCTGGTTCTTGATGAAGAACTCCATTATCATACCACAAATGAAATGGACAAAAACCATCATGATAATCAACAGCAATACATAAATTTCTGATACGAAATTTTATAATTTCAGGATAAAACATACCTAAAAACCAATCAATGTGTCTAGTTGTCATAATTTCTGGATATCCTAAACCAGTATGTGCAGTAAACCAATATCCTTGTCTTGAAAAAAACGTATTTGATACAACAGGGGATAAACTACCTAACATAAACATCATGATTTCAGGAGGAAGCCCAGAATTATACAACTTCTCATGCCAATCATTTATGCTGGTCCACCAATTTTCATAATTATTTAGGGAATAATTTGCAATACTCCAGGAATCATTAAAATATCTAGTCCAAAACCAATCATAATACTGAATAGGTTTCATCCCTGTGATATTTGATAGATTAAAAATAGGAAAACAGGTTGCCAGCACAAATGGTATGTTTTTTCCTTCACCTGGCTTTAGTACTACTTTTGCAGAGAGAGCACCAGCATAGATATGTTCTTCTTCCTTTGCTCGTTTGCTGTCGTTTTGATTGCTTAGTAATCCTGAGGTGGTAAAACTTGATAACAGATCGTTTCCATCACCTAGCGTATCCCATTCTGAGATATATGATATTGTTACATTTGGTTGTTTTATTGTTGCAAGTGTCATATTACCTAGATATTCTGGGTGGGATTTTGACATAAGGTTTTCGTCATAGGTAAATTTTACACCAATCATATCTTTGTTTTCTTGGATGTAATTATAGGTCCCTGTTCGCTGCCAAATGTATTCATAAGATGTTGTTTCAACATCTTTATTATTAGATTTAACTTCTTCTTTACGACGCCATCCTATGTCATTTTCAAGTGAAAACAAGAAACTTACCTCAACAGTTTCATTGGTTGGATTATATGTGTTGAAATTCCAGATACTTACAGGCATCGAGGAGTTTTTTACATCATACAATATTACAGGTGAAAAAACGTTTAATCCTATTTCTGCAGAAAATTCTTGATCGTGATATTGGTAGTATCCGATTGGTATATTGCTATAACAATCCATTTTTTCTACTGGTTGTAGTCCATAGTCTTTTGCTTTTCTATCTGTGGGTGGAAATTCTTGTAATATCCTTGAAACCTTTTTTCCACTATTGTTCATAAATACACCAAGAAATGTTCCATTTAGACATTGTGGATTATCCGCTTTAGTACCATATGTTCCTCCTAGTGCATCATAATAATTATTGTAGAGTGCAATTCTGTCGATTCCATGCGGTCCATATGAAATGTAATTATTTCCAAAGGTGCCAATACCAAAGTTGAATTCTTCTGCAACTAATTTATCTCCGACTTTATAATAGGAGGGTGCTTTTGATAGATCATAATAATATTCAGGAATTTCCATTATTGAATCAAGCATATTTGAAAAGCTGAGTTGTTGCTCGTTTTTTTGAACTTCTATTTTTATATTTTTTTCAATAGTGCAATTTGTACCAGATACAAATGTTGATCCTAAGAATAATACAATTAAAATGCCCGCTATTATTTTCTTATTATGCATCTTATAATCACCTATTCATGTTAGTAAAAAGTGACTATAATTGTATATATAGTTTATAGGACAGCTATGAACACCTACAAAGAATTACTTTATTTTTCCAAAGATTTATTTACATAAATTTTTTTATGATTTTCAGAATTCTTGTGATTTTTATACCTGTTTTTTGTTCCAATGCTATTAACATTTTTAGGTCCTCATCTTCCAGACTCTTGGTAACTAGAACAGATATAATGTAGATCCCATAAGCCAATTTAAATAAACTAATTAAGGACCACAATTGAACAGGTATATATTGATTGAAAAAAAAGTAAAAGATAAATCTTAAGAGAGATGGGGAAACGTGTAATGGAGAAATATTATGAAAGATTTATGTGAATAAACATCTCATCTCTCTCAGTAAAATCCTCCAAGGGAATGAAAACATTTCCATCAATAATTACATGATAAGGTTCTCCATTTATTTCCACAGAATCAGAATCGATATAATCTCCGGTACCAGTTACGTTCATCTCTATTTTACAACCAGCAAATTGCGTAATATAACAAACATTATCTCCTCCAAGACGTGGTTTAATTTTCAAACCACCAACACAAGGTGTAAAACCTGAAGCTCCCTGATAAAGAGACCAACACGGAAGGTTTCTAACTACTTTAGGAGGATAATAACCAGCTCCTGGAGCCCAACCTTTATCTCCGAACTTTTCTTGAAAAATAAGCCATTTTAATATTTTACTTTTAAGACTCGTCCAAGTCTTTATTATATTTATTTTGTTTGTTCCAAAGCCATAGGAATCGCCAGACTTATGAGTGACATAGACTCCTCCTGATCTCTTATATAGGTAGCTTTCTTTAGCTACATTAGCAACATTCATTCCCTCTTCCTTATACCCATGAGTTAAAAGAGAAGTTGCAAGAGTCCATTGATTTTTCTGACCAATTGAATTTGGACCATTATTAAGACTTGTAGCAAATCGATCTATTCTATATGGAGGATTACCCATAACAGAAGTAATCCATCCTAATTTATGATGATAATCACGATTGATCTCATAGATACTGTTTAGTGCAGTCTTAGTTTTTCCTAACGGAAGGATGTCGTCATCCATTAATCTACCATACCACGTGCCAATAATTTGTTTAATCGTACAAGCTCGTGAATCTGAGATACGAGTACGGAGGGGAGGAGAGCTAGGAATTCCTGGATAAGCCCAAAAAGAAAACCAACCAATTTTTTTTGCACATAATTTAAAATATTCATATTCTAAAGCTTCATACCAGAATTTATTTATGAAACTTTTTTGTGCTTTCTCAAACCATTCTTCAAAATACTCTGAATCATCATGTAATTTTAGATGTTTAGCCATCGATGCCATGCATTTTAAACTGAGAAGCCACTTTGAATTTAAGGATGAGCTTGTAGGTATTGACCACCCATCATAATGATCATTTCCTAGATTATGGATTAATCCATCTTTGTTATTCCCTGTCTGTTTCATCCTATATTCTATTGCTTTTTTACAGGTTGGATAAATTGTTTGTAAAAACTCATCATCACTTTGATTCCATATCCAAGCGCGATATGCACGAATAATAAATCCTGGCTCACGATGAACTATTAATGGGCGATTCCAGAGACTAGCTGGACAAAAACCATTATGCTTCTCAACAGCTTCACAATATTCTAGGACACTATATTTTACAAATTCAGGATAAAACATACATAAAAACCATTCAGCATCTAAAGAAGCCCCCCCATTCTCTAAATACCCTATACCTGTAAATGCAGTAAACCAATATGGATCAGCTGAAAAAAATACACATGATACAAAAGTTGACAAGCTTCCAAGCATAAAAGTCATAATTTCAGGAGGAAGACCGGAATTATACAACTTCTCATGCCAATCATTTATGCTGGTCCACCAATTTTCATAATTATTTAAAGAATATTCTGCAATACTCCAGGAATCATTGAAATATTTTGTCCAACTCCAGTTATAAAACTCATTTGAAGACATACCATCTTTATTTGATAGATTAAAAATAGGGAAACAGGTAGCTAAAACGAATGGGATGTTTTTTCCTTCACCTGGCTTTAGTACTACTTTAGCAGAGATCGCACCAGCATAGATATGTTCTTCTTCTGTTGCTCGGTTGCTATTGTTCTGATTGCTGAGCACTCCTGAGGTGGTAAAACTAGATAATAGATCGTTTCCATCACCTAGGGTGTCCCATTCTGAGATATAGGAAATTGTTACATTTGATTGTTTAATTGTTGCTAGTGTCATGTTTCCCAGGTATTCTGGGTGGGATTTTGACATAAGGTTTTCGTCATAGGTAAATTTTACACCAATCATATCTTTGTTTTCTTGTATGTAATTGTATGTTCCAGTTCTCTGCCAAGTATATTTATAAGATGTTGTTTCTACACCTTTATCATTTTTTGTAACTTTTTCTTTATGACGCCACCCTATGTCATTTTCTAAGGAAAATAAGAAACTTACTTCGATTGATTTATTTGTTGGATTGTACGCATTAAATACCCAGGTGCTCACAGGCATTGATGAGTTTTTTATATCATACAATATAACGGGTGAAAAAACGTTTAAACCTATTTCTGCAGAGAATTCAGAGTCTTGATACTGATAATACCCAATTGGTATATTACTATAGCAATCCATTTTTTCTACAGTTTGTAGTCCATAGTCCTTTGCATTTCTATCTGTAGGTGGATATTGTTGTAATATCCTTGAAACCTTTTTTCCACTATTGTTCATAAATACACCAAGAAATGTTCCATTTAGACATTGTGGATTATCTGCACCAGTCCCATGGCTTCCACCGAATGAATCAAACCAATTGTTGTATAGTGCTATTCTGTCGATTCCATGTGGTCCATATGAGATGTAGTTGTTTCCAAATGTTCCAATTGGGAAGTTAAATTCTTCTGCAATTAATTTATCATCAACTTCATAATAAGTAGGTGCTTTCGAAAGATCATGGCAATGTTCAGGGACTATCATTTTTGAATCTAAAAATTCTAATGACGTAGATCCTTGTTTGTTATCCTGCATCCGTGGACTAACTATGTTGGTAGAACTACTATTTATTATTGGTATCATAGTTAATCCAAGTAATAATAAAACAATCCAGGTAACCATGATTTTTCTATTATTTCCAGTAATTTTTCTAGCTAGAATTTTTTGTTTCATTGTTTTATCCTCCTTTTTAAAAACTTATTTGCGAGGTAGTCCTTGGTTGAAATATCGTTATCAACGGTTTTTCGCAGGATTTGATTCTCAGATTTAACAGTAAGATGTAATGTAACATTTAATGCAATTTCACCAGTGGTTGCAGTATCATTCCAATCGAAATAATCCAATACATCTCCTGCTGTATGATTCAAACCATCTCTATGATGCAAAACCCATGGGAAATCTTTTAGAAAACAGACAGTTTTTGATCTATGGTTAAACACATATTGATTGCTAAGAACACCTTCAGGCCACCATCTCTTAGCAATATATGCTGTATCGTTTACTCTTTGCTCATAGTTAGTCCTTTTTGCAACTTCCCATATTTTATTCATAAATCCAATTTTATTAAATATTAGATTAAGAGTAAGCTTTGGATAGTTCTGAGAAAAACCCACTTGATTCATGTCAATAACATAGATAATGTCTTCATCCCTGTGCGTAGCCTCATAATATCGTGGCCCACGGTTACCTGCTTCTTCCCCACAAAAACCGATAAATTTCATATTATATTTTGGTATGATATTATTATCTGTAAAGTATTTAGCAATACCAAGAACTATTGCCATACCAATAGCTGAATCAGCAGTACCTTGACACCATACAGAATCATATAGAGAGCAAACAATAACTGTTTTACTCGGATCAGTTCCATTTAACTGTCCTATTACATTATAACTTATTACAGATTTATTGTACCTTTGCTTTACATAAAAATCTACAATGTAGTTATCAATATCCGCAATAATTTTTTCCCCTATTGTTTCGTTTATATTTATTTTATGTAACCAACTTCCTTTAACATTAACGCCTGTGTTATGAGCATTGCCATTAGAATCATAGTTAATGGATCCTTGATAATTATGTAGCTGTCTATACAATGTCTTATTTTTCAACTCAGTTTTAAATTTTGCATATTTAGTTAATATACTTCTTATAGGGTAGAAAAACCGTCTCATTAGTTTTTCATCAGGAGTTAGAGATACATTAGGATTCCGAGAACTTGCTCCTGTGCTACCCTTTTCGTAAATAAAAACATAGTCATACCCTTCTTTGTCAAATGCATAAGCACTAATCCATTCACTGAGAGACTGGGGTCTCTTTCTTAATTTCAATCCTTTATATGAAAAATTATGTATTAATTCAGGATGGTCTGTAGAGTTCACTAATAATGGAGTAATTTGGCAATTAACAGTTTCATTACTGTTACTTGATTTATTTGTGAGTATTAATTCATAATCTAGTACTTCGTATATATGAGTTAGTTTGTGAAGCGGGTACATTATTTCATCTATTGAGGATGGGATTGAAGGATTTTGTATATTTTGGATTTGTTCCTTAATTGTCCAAAGCCCTAACTTTGAGAAGTTTTCCTCAAGTATCTCTGCAGCCTTACGTTCCCCTACGCTACCAAACGCCCTACCTTTTGCAATCTCGCCAGCTGATTCATTGTATTCAGTAAATATGATATTACTAAGATTTTCAGTAATATTATAGATAAATTGCATATCCAACATATTTTCTTCAATTATTGGATAATATGTTTGACATTCTGAATCATTACTAATTCTATTTACTTCTATACCACTACCATTTATAATTGGAAGAACTCCAGATCCAATAAACAAAAATATTAACCAAAAAACTAGTGTCTTTCTTAACAAATCTTTTTTCATGATTTTTCCTTCTATAAATCTGTTTTAACCATTTATAAAAAAATATTGTATACAATCATATAAATAGTTTATAGGACAAGTATAGACACTAAAAATAATGCATTCAATTAATTTTAAATTATTAATAGATTAGCCCCAATATGGGTGAGGGAACATTTCCCATAAGAAATCGTCATGCATCTTTTCTTTATCTTTATCATTTAAAAATTTTAAAATTAACTTAAGCCACCTGGTCTTTTTCCATGTAAGATAATAATCATAGAATGCAACAACCAGATCATCTAATAAACCATCTTTATATCTAATAAGTAATTTATCGATTTCCTTTTCATCCTTTAATCTATATTTTACCAATAGTTTATCTTTAAACTTTTCAACAACATCTACTTCTATAAGTTTGTTCAAATGATATGAAACTGTCGATTGAGTTTTTTCTAACTCTTCACTAAATTGTTTTCGAGTACGAACATGTCGAAAAGATAAAATCAAGACAATATGTAGAGCAGTCTTTTTTCTCAAAATTCCAAGGGCCTTTTTATGTTTTAAACCTATTTTTTGTGCAACAAAATAACGAGTATATGCTCCTGATTCTCTTGCTAGAATTAACTCTATTTTTTTTAGATAACGAAGATGATATTCAATTGTACTTTTAGGAACTTTTATTTCCCTAGAAATCTCTCTCAAATATACTCCTGGATGCTCTGAAATAAAATTGTATATTTTTCCGCGCGAGCCAAGCTCTAAAAGATAATTTTTATTAATCGTGTTTTTCCTCCATTTAAATATCTATTATCTTTATTACAATTATACCATATCTTGTAATATATTGATTTTACTCATATTTATAGTTTTTTAGGACAAATATCGACACAAAAATAGCAGATTTACAGAAATTTTTTTATGAGTTTCTTAATCCTAGTAGTTTTTATACCTGTTTTTTGTTCTATAGCATTAAACATTTTTAGGTCTTCATCGTCTAGACTCTTAGTCAACAGAACAGACATTATACAAATTCCAAAAGTCAGCATGAATAAAATAATTAAGGACCACCATTGAACAGGTATATACTGATTGAAAATAAAGTAAAATGGAACAATAATTGCGACTAAAAGCAAAGTTGGTTTTATCAGATTTGGACCAAATGGAATAATTTTGCCTAATGAATACATTTTTAGGGTTTTAGTAATTGAAATAAATGCATATGTAGCAACAAAAGCAATAGCAGCACCAATATAACTATAAGACGGTATTAAAAGAATATTTAATGCTATGCTCAAAATAGCACCAGACAGTGTTGCAAACATTACAAATTGAGATCTACCCATAGCTACTAATGTGGAACCGCAAGGTCCTGTAAAATTCATTAAAATGAAACCTAAAGATAAAACTCTCAAAACATTTGCTGAAGGTAGATAATTTGGCCCAACTATGACACTTAAAACTAATTCTGGAAATAAGAAGAATACGATAAATATTGGTAAAGTTATTAAGCAGATCCATTTAGTTAGAATCTTATAATTACTTCTCATCTCTTTCAATTGATTCTTGGCATATATTCTTGAAAAAACTGGTGTAAAAGTTATTAATAATGCACCCAATGGAAATGCAATGAATCTAGCAAAAGGACGTGCCACTTGAAAAAAACCTACAGCTGCAGCGCTCTTAAAAATTCCTAACATCAGTATACCTGACCCGGCAATAATTAACCAAAGTATTGCTGTGACAAGGAGAGGGAATGAAAAAATTAACAGTTCTTTTGCAGCAGGACTAATAATTGACTTTATCGAATATCTTCTTATCGATGTTTTCCTAAGAGTATAAATTATAAGGATAATGGATATCAAAATTCTAGTTAGGAGAAAGGAATAGAAAACATAGATAAATGGGAAATTATAGATTATAATAACGACAATAAATATTAGAAAAAGGGCATTTTCAAGGATATATTTAAAATAAACCAAGGGTTTTATATTTTCAAACCCTCGATAAATTGATACGACTATTAAATTAAATACAAAAAATGGTAAAGCTACGGCAAATATTTTTAGCGGAAGTATTAGCGCGCTTTCATGGAATATTTTTACTGCAATTACTTCTGAAAAAAGAAATAAAATAGAAGCCAGTATGATGCTAGTGAGACCACCAAAAAAGAATGCAGTAACAATGAAATCTGGAATTTTATTAAACTCTTTTTTCCCTTTACTGTAGGCAATGCTACGAACGGTTCCTTGAGCTATTCCAACAGCACTAATAGTTATACAAATTAAAAAAACTGAAGATGCTAATGAATAAATTCCCACATCGCTTTCTGTCCAATTTCTAGCGATAATTACTCCAGCAATTAATGCAAAAAGATAAACCAATAATGAGCCAGTGATAACTAATCCTGTTCCTTTTACTATTTTCTGAAGAGGATCATTTAGAGAATTATTGTTAGACGCACTTTTATCAGTTTGCATTTAATATAAAGAAAAAGAGAATTTATTATTTTCCTTTTTAAACGTTTTCTAATATTTTCAATAGGTAATTGTAGAACTTATCAACTGTACTGACATGTACTTGTTCCTCAGGTGAATGTG
>JAGMDE010000064.1 GCA_023128855.1 Thermoplasmatales archaeon
CATAAATTTATTATAAACAGTTCTTGCGATAAGTGCCCAGTATAAAAACATAAGCGTACTTAATGCAAATATATACAACACATCTTTTTTGACAGTAGAAGTCCAATTTTTTGAACTAGCATTTTCAAAAAATACAATACCAATTAGAGATATCAAATAGAAATATGTCGAGAGATGATGGGACATTATTAACAGGATTGTTGAAATTAATAATGGAATAGCATACTTCGTGTTTTCCCTATATTTTAGGAAGAAAAACAATGAAAGCATTATGAAAAAATGTCCCATTGTTAGTGGAGAGGCGTGACTTGTCTGATAAACATGGAATGGTAGAAAAGCAAAAAATAAAGTACTCAGAATAGCGATTTTTCTGTTATCTGTCAACTTACGAACAATAAAGAAAAAAAGTAATACTGATAGACCGCCAAATATAGGTGTTAATTTTGGCATTAAGTCAATTATCTCTATTCCAGTTAATCGGTGAGCAAAAGAATTTAAGGCGTATAAAACTGGGAATTCATTATATGATCCTCCCCAGCCTGCATAAAACGGAAACAGCGTTCCACTTTGTGCCATAGATTTTGTGATTCCAAAATATATGCCAAAATCGCATCCCCATGCGGCATTAGTCCATCCTGGGATTGATCTAATAATTATTGCTAAACCTGTAATTATGAATAACCAGAATATCCAATTTTTATGTAATTCTTTGAGTTTTAAATCTCTTATAACCTTCAGCCTCCACCGAATGTAAAATGGTATATGTAGATCCTTTAATAAAATAGCTCTAATTGAAAGGACTTTTTTTAACAGAATTTACAATGTTTACAATGTTTTCAACTGATTTATTGACATCACATTTTCTTTTAAAACCAGTTGTTTTCTTTGCGATTTCTACATCTCTTTTAAGATCTATATCATCTTGGTTAACTGAGTAAAAGGTATTTTTTTTATTATGATACTCTCCAAGATATTCTTGTTCTATCTGCCCTGGTGTTGGTGTCATAAGAGCCTTTGTGCCAATGACTGCTAAATCAAGAATTGTAGAATATCCGCTGCGTGAGATTACAAGATTTGCACGGTTTAAAAAATCCTCTCGTTTATCTTTTGGAAGAAACGAATATGTTTCAATGTTTTTTTTATTAAGCTTGTCCTTAGTTTCTGTTTTGCCAAGGGTTACAACAATTTTTCCATTTAGGTTTTTTAACTGTGGTAACAGTTTTTTTTCAAGCATCGTTCTCTGAGGTTCTGGTCCTGAGATGGATATCAGATAATCGATATCTTTTTTCATATTTTTCTTTTTGAAATCTGAAAGTACTCCAGCATAGTGCAGTTTGTTTTCATCAATCCTTCTTAGATTGTGTGATAACTCTCCGGATAAGTTATCTTCTTTGTAATCTGGTACTATTACTCCTGCAAAACGTTTGAAGAAGAAAAGGTTAAAAATTTCACTACCCCGTTCAAACATTTGAATTCTTAGGGGATTCATTATTCTTATCTGATGTGATATGAAAAATGAGGGGATTTTTCTACTATACATATCATAACGGGCATCAGAGATTATCCTATCGCATTTTCTTTTTTCAAGTATTTTTTTAAGTTGTTGAAGTCCTGATTCCATTCTTGCAATGAATGACGGCCAGTAAACTATGCTCTTTGCCATGAACTGTCGTGCATTTTCTGATAGAAGCATTGGATAATCTGGTATGTCAAAGTAATCTATTTCTTCTCCTAGTTCTTTTTTTAGAAGCTCGAGGCTGCGTCCATTTGAAATAATTGTTACTTCATTGTTTTCTTTTATCAATTTTCGTATCACTGGTAAGGATCTTGTCGCATGTCCAAGCCCCCACGAACAAACTGCGTATATTATCTTCATCTTAAACGCTGTATTCCCTAATTCATTAAATATCTAACTGGATATCATCTTTTTATATGAGATGACCTATTACCAGATTTTTGAATCGTATGAAATTTAACGAAAAACTTGAAAAAATTGTTAATAAAAATAATAGCCTTTTGTGTGTTGGTCTTGATATAGATCAAGAAAAGATGCCCAAGTTTTTATTTGATTCTAGCAAGACTCCGTATTTAGATTTTAATAAATCCATTATTGATGCAACAAAGGATCTTGTCTGTGCGTATAAGATTAATATGGCTTTTTACGAAGTCTTTGGAAAGGAAGGTTTTGACTTACTTGAAAAAACAATTGCCTACATACCTAAAAACATAGTTGTTATCCTTGATGGGAAACGCAATGATATTGGAAACACTGCAAAAAAATATGCACAAAGTCTTTTTGAAACTTTCAATGCTGATGCAGTAACTGTTAACCCATATCTTGGAATCGACGGAGTCAAACCATTTTTGGAATACAAGGATAAATGTAGTTTTATACTCTGTCGAACATCTAATACTTCTGCCAGAGACTTCCAGGATTTAGAGTCAAACAAAATTCCACTTTACGAAATAGTTGCTAACAAAATTAAAGACTGGAATTCTTATGGAAACTGCGGAGCTGTTGTAGGTGCTACCTATCCAGATGAATTACAAAAAATAAGAGCACTCTTAGGTGATGAAATCCCTATTTTAATTCCTGGAATTGGTGCTCAGGGTGGAGATGTTGAAAAAACTGTAAAATATGGTACTAACAAAGATGGAAAGATGGCAATTATAGTTTCAGGTCGTAGCATAATTTATGCTGGAAACGATAAAAATTTTGCAGAAAAATCAAGAGAGGCAGCAAAAAATCTTAGAAGCAAAATTAACAAATACCGGTAACCAAAACTCATATTAACTTGATTTTCCTTATAATAAGATACCTTGATACGAAGGTCTCCATGATAAAATGATTGGAGATGCAAATTCAAGGTGACATATTGATATCAATACGGGTCCCTCTTTGATCTATCTGACTTAAGGTCAAATGAAATGAAAAAGAGGACAACCATGATATCAAACAATGTCGCTATTATGTTACAGGGTTATTTCCTGCTGCTTTACCGAAATAGCCTTGTAACAGCGACAAAAAAATGTTTTAAAAAAGGATTTAAAAAAAATTAAAAAAAGAAAAAAAGAGTTTTTTGATTTTACAGTGTTGACTCGTCTACGAAATTGATCGTAAGTTTTACTACACCACGATCGATAATTGGATTATCATCACCAAGTAGACCGCCACCGTTAATGTTACCCGGTAAAAATCCAACGGTGTTAATGATCAAATATAATTCTACAGGACCACCATAAAATGTGTCTTTATCTATACTAAATTTAAGTTTTTCTTCAATTTTATCTGCCTGTGGCCATATTCCATCAAATAAACTTCTAACCACGTTTACTGCACCAGATTCTTTCCATATTGGTTTTTCAAGTATATCATCTGGATCTTCTTTTAGGGCTAATCTGGTAAACACAAATCTTGGAAATAAGAATATTCCGAGTCTTCTATTTGATTGGTCATCAATGTTAAAGTTAATTACTAGTGTGTCATTTACAACATAGGTATGGTTTTGTTCTTCTCCAGTTTCATTTACTTTTACCAAGAAGTCAACAGTTTGATTTTTCTGCTCATCTGTGGTAATATTAATTACTGGAGAAATACATCCAATCCATTCCTTGATTGCTACGTTTATATCAGCCTCTAAATCTACTGCCCCACTTATTGAAGTAGCTGTTAAGCCTACAAACATTGTTGCTATAAGCATGGCTACAATTTTCATTTTTCTCATATTTATCACTCAGATCTTTTTACTCAACTTTATATTTGTTCATTTTAATATAAATAACTTTCTATACATTTCTAGCCTTTTCGGCAAGTTTATATAGACTATTAGTATATTATTCTTTCGATTAAAATATTCACCTAAAAAACCATTTTTATGGAACTTAGGCGATTATTAAACAACAAACTATATATATCACAAACAATAAAAATAATAATATACATATATAGTTATAATATAATGTTTGAGGAATACAATATGAAATACCCTTTCAAAAAAGGCATTAGCGATAATTATAGCTTTTTAAAGAAGTCACGTAAGGTAATAAGCATACTGGTCGTATTCCTATTACTATCAACACTTTTATCAACAATTGTTAGCTCAGAAGGTATATCTAGCTATCTCAATAATGATGCAGATGAACCTGAAAGCCTTCTTGAAAAATTCTTCAAAGGCAAATCAATAAAAGAACGCTTACAAGAAACAAAAGAGAAGATACAAGCTAGAATCTCCGAAATTAAAAACAAAATAGTAAAAGTTGACAACGATGAAACAGTTAAAACAAGGACTATTTCTAGACAACCTACAGGAACATCTTTATTAAAAACTCTTAGAACTATCATATCAATAAAAAATTCAGATTCACCACTTATGTTCCATACAAATTACAATGGTATATCTAATAGCACTAAAATGAGATTATTTGGTAAAGTAAATGTTGATGTTAATGGCGATGGTTTAGATGATATCAGTGCAAGAATGTTGCTGTATCCATTTATAGAACGGCCATTGTGTTTATCAATTAGATTCAAACTTACAATAACACGGTTGGAAAACTTCCCAGATGAAAACGAAGATTTTTCTGCATATGCAGAACTTACATTCTTAGGCATACTAAGTGAAAAACAGAAAGGAGACACACTTGGATTTGGTTATGTATCTCCAGAAGATGAAGAAGTACCAGACAAATGTGTGGTAACATACAAGTATTTACCTCATATACTATCTCTTAAAAGACCTGAACATAAAGCAGAGATAGATCCAGGGGCCAGTGCAGGAAAAGATGATTTGATCTTATTCTTACAATATACCAACTATGATGGCGCAGAAGTTTCCTCACAATTGGTCTCTACAATTGTTTACAACCCAGCAGTTAAATCAGAGATACATGTATGGGGAACAGGATTACTAGGGGGATCAGAATATAACTTTGAAAGAACAGGTTCTGATAATCCAAATATAGATATGTATTGTTCTTTCACAAAGAATAACACAAACATTTTTGGTTATGTCTACGACCTACCACAAAAAGTAACATTCAATCTTGACTTAGGAATTGATGGTTTTATTGATTTTGATACCCATGGTGAGAAGGTTTCTGAGATAGGATTAAATGCAGAACTATATGACAAGGATAACAAGATTTACTTTGAAGACTTACCATCAAAAGCAAGACTTGAGTGGAATCATGATATAATATTTGGTGACAAAGCCAATTTTAGTTTTTACACAGAAGGAGAAGGCATTTCATTTAAGGTACATTTAGAACCTCAAAGAGGCGGAATGTTTGATTTCAGCATTTCATCAAATGAAAATCTAAATTGTTCAGCTGCTTTAGATATCGAAGAAGGCTATTTAATAATAGATAAAACTAACATTAACATCTCAGTATCACTTTCAGCTACAGGTGCAAACAACGGCATATTTCAATTATCTTTCAATGTCTCAAAAGATTACATAAATCCCTTTGAAATATACTTTAACCTATCCGAAAAAATTGAGGTTACATTTGCAAACAAATCCTTTGTTCTTACAGATTTAAATCTACTAGTTGATGTCTCAAGTTTAAATTTCGGAATTATAGCAGATAAATTTGTTAAAAACCATAGTGGTAATATAACTATACTTATTGACCACAATATGGTTGGTGAAAATGTTTCACTCAACTTTTCGTTTTTACTCGACAATGGAGTTACAGTCGAGATCTATGGTTTGAAAATAGGATTCAATGGAAATTGGACAGAATTTGAACAAGATCCTCTAATTCTTACAACATCCTGGTCTTTTGAATTTAGCTTTTTACTTTCAGCATTTGAATACTACGTTGCAGAGGATTGGTCATGGGGATACTTCTGCTTTAAAGGAGAGATCTCTTACGAAACATATTATCTCTTTTCTGTGTCGGGTATAGACGGTGGAGTTATTGGTACTCTATTTGCAGGGTCTAATGAAGAAGGCTTCAATATATCCTGGTATACCGATACTAGCAAAGGTTACAATTTAACAAAACTAAACATCACTGGAGTGCTCTTTGGTTTGGAAGATTTCCACTTTTACCTTGGCGATTTAATTAATTTCTCAATATCATCGCTAACTGGTAGCCTTCTAGTAAATGAAGCATGCAATGAGTCTGGTAGTGTGATATTTGAGTCTATTGGAAGTCAGACCAACTTAGATGTTAATTTCGAATTTAATTTTAGTACAGTTCAGGAACCACTAAAAGGTGGTAAAAATGAAACTGGAATCAGATTTTTTACTTCAATGGAAGATTTCCATATCGATTTAATCGAATCTACTTTTACATTTGAATTTAATTGGGCAGATGATAATACATCAAATATTATTATCCTTGCAGATACCAATCTTAACCTGAGCATAGGTAGATTTGACCTTTTCCTAATTATAGATGGAAATGAAACATTAATAGTTCAAAATATGAATGGCTATATTCAAGGAAAATCAGGTATCGATATTGATATAGCATTACCATTAAATTTTGCTATTTCAAATGAATCTACATATTTCGATTTCTCGGAAGATACATTTGCTATTACTTTAACAGATGTTGATGTTTATTTATCAATTGATAACCTTAATATCGGAATTGTGGAACAATTATTCGAAAATATAACAATGGATCTGGAAGATGTGTTAATTTCTGCCAGCGCAACTGGTCAAACTAGTATTTCATTCGTTAATTTCAGTCTTGATATCATAAAATTAGATGAAGAAACAAATCTCACAACAATAAATGTCACTTTTGGTTTGGATGCAGGAACTGGAAATCTTGATCTTAAACGATTTGAAATAGGGAATATTCAAGGTATATTAAACTTTATATTCATGTTATTTCAAATGGAGCCAATAATGCCAAAAATACGTTTTATTATTGAAAACATTTCAATTGTTGGTTATTCAGAACTTACTATTAAGGCAGGCATTTGGGTTGAATATTCCATCATACCATATATTGGTTTTAAATTCGAAAATGAAGAAGATGCTTACATAACAATGGATAAATTATCATTAATTTTTTATGATATAGTTGAGGATCTAAAAGAGGTATTTGGTCTAGATCTATCAACACTACTACCAGAAGTTATTATTGAAAATATAACTGTAAATCCTCCCACCATCTTTATTAGAGATGTATACTTAGTCGAAGGTGTTTTTGATTTTGTATTTATGCCAGTAGCTTTCACTTTTGGTATTGAGATACCTGATGGAAGTGCAATAGAAAATGTAGATATTGGTTTAGAAATACCTGGCCTATTAGAAATTTCACTACGATATGATTATCCGATTGATTATATTAAAGTCGAGTATAATCTTGGATGGAATTCAATAGATCCCCCATACAATCAATATCTCTTAATCGATACTCATAATACTACATCACCTGTTGATCTATTTGTATTATTAACCCCTGAATTTGTTAATATGGGAATAGATCTATTTAACTTATCAATACCATATGCTGAACATAATCAGGGAATTTGGTTTGATGATATTATACTACAAGCTGATGAATTTTATTTCTATGTTAATGAAACAGTATTTGGACAAATACAAGGATATCTTCATATTGAAGCAGGGGGAAATATTTATCTTCTTATCAATGGGTCTTGGGAAATAATAATTTATGGAGAAGTGTTTTCCTTTACCGTCTATCCCGGACATATACAACTAATATTCCATGCATCTGTTGTTGATTTACCAGTTGATTTGGAAATACCTATCGGAGGAGGAAGAAAATTAATAATCTTCGGTGAATTCACTTGTCCAACAATTAATGCAGTATTTGATTATTGGTATAACGAAACAGAAAGTTTTCAAGCAATTGAAAAAATTGAAGCTACCGTTAGTGGATATCTTGAAATTAAAAACTATAGATTTTCCCTTCTTAAACCTGATGCATATGAAAATTTTACAATAGACGGTGAATCATTTACTTTAAGTGGCGAGGATATAATTACCGGTTATATAGCATTTTATAATGATGCGAATGTGGGGATAACTGAACTTTTAAACAATCCATTTAGTACCTCTTTTGCAGTAGGTGCCTCTGCAGGTGTTACAATAAGACTATCTAACTCAAAACTTACTATTCAAAGCGGTTATGCTGAGGGCGTAGATGGTGCAATTAATGTATCTATTGAAATTCCTGACTTTTCTTCTACTTTTGGCGCAGGTATTGACGGTATTCCATCAGAATTGATAATTCTTTTACTAATGTTACGTCCATTCAAGATTGACCCCACCAATGTAAAATTAGAAGTCGGTGAAACACAGCAGTTTACAGCAAAAAATCCACCAGGTGGACAAGATGACGTTCAATGGTTTTCTTTAGACTCATCTAGAGTACGTATTAATCGCACATCTGGGTTAGCTATAGGAGTAAACACTACTGAACAACCTGTAACAATTTCTTGTGTTTCTGCTGGCGTTGAACCAAAACCAAAAAATAGAGCAAAGGTTACTGTTGTTTTGGAGAAAGATTTCTCTATCGACCCAGATAATGAAACAATATTTATAAATCAAACTTTACAATTAACGCCTGATTATCATGAAGATCCAGTAACATGGGTATCAAATAAACCCGAAATTGCAACTGTTAATTATTCAAATGGATTAGTTACAGGTATTTCTGAGGGTGTCGCAATAATAACTGCTACAGATGGAGATGGAAAAAAGGCAACAGCAGAAATCACAGTCATAAGCTATCCTGCAGAAACCAAATTCTTTTTAGAAGGAAATGTCTCATTCTCAGGCATATTACAATTAGGCCTCTATATGAATCTTGATGAACAGGCTATCATGTTTACAATATTAGCAAAAGGAGATGCCACACTTAAAAATGTGTATGGAAAATTAATCAGACCAGAAGATAAAGGAACAATAGAGTTTGAAATCCCCAATCGATTAGAAATCGAAAATGGTACTATAGAATGGATTAAACATAATGAAACCTCAGCAGCAGTATTGAGATGGGGTGGAATATTAAGTATTATACCAGGAAAATCAGATTTTGGAAAGGTAGGCTTCGGAATTCGTTTTATAGATACCTCAAAAACAATAACTGCAACACTAGAATCATTATTCTTAGCTGCTAGTGTTGGGAGTCAAGATACCCCAGATGGAGGAGGAGTTACTCCTTCAGATCCAAGAAAATCAGGAACAATTAATTTTGAGTTTGATCCAAATAACAATGAGTGTAGAGTAAATACTGAGAACGATAGTATTTCGATGTCACTAACTAACTTAAATGTTAGTATTGATCAAATTAAGGATAACGACGAGACTAATTTACTTATATGCCTCGAATCACTTCAGTTTAACAAATTAGGAAAGATAAGATGGGTTTTAGATACTGGTTCTGAGGAAGGTTCACTTGGAGGAGGAGATAATAGTTCGGGAGGCTTCTATTTCAAATTTGAACATACAGCAAACTTTAATTCTTCTCTTAACTTGAAAAATCTATATATCGCTAAATTTAAAAACGGAGTAAAGCAGTGGGAATTACCAATAATAAAGAGATTGAACTTTAGCAGGTTTAAACAAGGACACAACATATGGATTATTGAAGCTAAACAAGGATTCATAAATATTTCACATGACAAAGATTCATCTTGGAATTGTAGTATTGAAATAGGATGGTTCTTTGATCAAAATCTCCAAGGTTTATGGGAGTTTAGTAGTACTATGTCAGTTAATAGTACTTTCCACATAATACCTGGTTATTCACTTTTCGGTGAGCTTGATCCAACTTATATAGAATGGATCATTCATGAACCTGGAAATTACTATCATTTTGAAATAAAACATACTGGTGGATTTACAGGTAAATGGAGCTTTGAAATTGGACCAATTCAACTAACTGCAGGTAAAATTGTATTTAAAATTTTGAAAAGTGTTCAAGACGAGAATCAAGAAGGAAGTCAAGGATTCTTCTACCTCGATAATCAAGGTGTATATGGTGGTGGAGATTTAATTACATTTACTATGGGAAAATCCTTCTCTGCTACACTTGGATGGTTTGAAATCGATCATGGAACTCTTAACATATCATGGGATACATTAGGTGGAGATGCATTTAGCTGGGTTAACCTAGATAATGATGGTATGTATCCAAACTTTGGTCTGTTTAAAGTAAATATTGGAAATATTGAGTTGGAGCTGGGAAATGTATCATTAAGGCCAGGTAATACATATATGGAATGGCAGAAATTTTCGAAATCAAGATATCGATATATCGAAAATACTGCAAATATTGATCTAAAATTATTTAAGATAATGTTTGGAATCGGTGAAAAATTCTCCTTAGGTTTCGGATCAGAAATCCATATGGAACCGGGTAAATTCGAACTTTCCTGCGAAGAGTCTACACATCCAGATTTCGATAGCGAATATGTAATTAAAAACGGCGTCTTTGAATGTGAAAAATTAGAGTTTATAATTGAAAAAACTGTTGATAATAATGTAACTGAAACACAATTTAAACTCTGGGATATTGATCTAATAAATTATACCAATACTATTGTAATTCAGTTCCGTACTCGAGACGGTGGAGCAATTCCATCTGCTATCTATATTGATACAACAGATTACCTTAATGTGTCTTTATGGGGAGTTACTGTATATCGCAATGGTTGGAAACAATTTGAAATAAGTAGTTTTATTAATTTGAAATTTAAATTTGAAGAATTTTACATAGGTATGTTTGATGGCGAATTCAAAAGAGGGGGAAAGATAAGACCTGGAATTGGAATTAATACAGGTATATTTGAATTCCTAATATCAATATTATTCAAGGGTGACGGCGGTGTCATGCAAGAAGTAGGTGTTGAAGGTGCTTTTGATCTAGATCTAAATACGTATCCAAATACAGCTGCCTTTTCAATGGATCTTACTAATTGTTCACAAGATATTGAATTATCCTCAGGTTCATTAAGCATAGGTGATAAATACTCAATATCTGGATCTGCTAGCTTTAATGCTAATAGCTACTTTACGGCTGATTTATATACATATATGAATCCAAGTAAAACTTACTTTGGAACTAACCTTTCAATAGATAATGGTGGCACACCAGTTATTGGAAATTTAACTTTAACATTATTGAACGATGAAACAGACAATGGCTTTGGATTAACTGTTTCAGGACTTCAAGCAGATGGTTTCTGGGTTCTATGTGCATTCGAAAAAGGACCATTAGGTATGTGGTGGCCTGACTGGGATAACATGGGTAGCGGTGGCTCTTTAATCTATGATGGCTTTGTCCTCTCAATTTGCGTAAATGGTAACTGGTTTGATATTCCAATAGGTGACATTATATTAGTTGAAATCCAAGGAGAAGAAACAGTACTAATGCAAGATGTACAATCCGTAGAAGTTGAATATACGGTTGTTGTTTATGGTGGTACAGCTCCTTATACATATTTGTGGACTTTGCCAAATGGTTCAACATCTACTGGACAAACCGCAACATGTACATTTGATACGCTTGGCACATTTATAATAAGCGTTGAAGTTGTTGATAATAATGGCCTAATCGGAACATCTAGCAAAGTTGTAGAAGTAGTAAACACTTTATATGGTACCCTAGCATTATAAAACAAAATTCTAAACTTTTAACTAAAATAACACATACAAAAGATTTATATCTAAGTGTAAGCTTTATATATGGGGTTAGTATACCTTCTAACTCTCAAATTATGACCTGGACCATTTCCGGTCGACCCATGAGATTGTGTTATTACATTTGCTGTGACTGGGTCGTTTCTGTTCCGGGTCACAAATAATGGATGTGGAGGTTCAAGAAAACAAGGAATACCCTA
>JAGMDE010000065.1 GCA_023128855.1 Thermoplasmatales archaeon
TACTTGGTGCTTTTCTAACGCCATTAGTCGCTAAAATAAATGACAAGGTTAGAAATGTATTTGTAATATTTATTGTAGCTTTGACAAGTTTTCTTGTATTTTTACTTGCAAATGACGTTCTTACAAACGGAAGTATTCGTACATATGTCTTTGGTGGAGGTTCAGCTTTAACAGATGGCGGATTTGCCATAAGGATTCTATTTGAAGTTGATGGTTTTAGTGCTTTCATGGCAATCATAGCTTCAATTTTGGCTATTGCCGGTGTAATTTATGCATGGTCCCATATGAAGGAACATACTGGTCTTGACAAGTTTTACACACTGGTTCTTTTGATGGTTGCTGGTATGTTTGGTATGATACTTACCGGCGACATGTTCAACTTCTTTGTATTCCTTGAAATAACTTCGATTGCATCCTGTGCACTAATTGCATTTTATACACATAAAGGAAAGGCAGTTGATGCAGGTTTCAAATATCTTGTAATCAGCTCAATAGGTGCGCTTTTTATCTTGTTTGCAATTGGAATATTATACAGCCAATACAACGCTTTGAATATGGCTGTAATCGCAAATTCAATAACGTTTTCATTTTTAGATAAAATCGCACTTGTGTTACTCATTTCTGGTCTTGCTATGAAAGCTGGAATAGTTCCAATGCATATGTGGCTTCCAGATGCATATGGGCGAGCACCTTCATCTGTAACAGTAATACTTATCGGTGCTACACAGGCAAGTCTTTATGGGCTTTTTAGAATGGTGTTTTCAGTTTATGGTAACGTATTCAGCAGTATAGATGCTACAAAAGACACAGTAATTAGTACTATTAGTAGTGTAAATTCAATTGGTTGGATGCTGATTATTTTGGCCATTTTGACAATGCTAATAGGAGCTTTAATGGCTTTGAAGCAGTCCGATCTGAAACGATTGATTGCATTTGCAGCACTTGCAGAAGTTGGATATATGTTGCTTGGTATGGGCGTTAGATTAGCATCAAAAGTATCACAAGATATTACAATTGCTGGAGAAACAACTACTCAAGTTGCATTCCAAAGTTATAGTGCTACAGCACTTACAGGAAGTGTATTTCATATTATGAACGATGCGCTAGATATAGGTCTATTATTTTTGGTAGCTGGAGCTATTTATCTTGTAACAAAAGAAACTTCACTCGATAAGCTAGGTGGTCTTGCAAGAAACATGAAATATACTACAGTATTTTTCCTAATCGGGTTATTTGCAGTATCAGGTATGCCCCCAACGAATGGATTTGCTTCAAAATTAATAATCTATGAAACAACATTCCAACTAAACCCAATTATTGCAATTGTTGCCATTCTATGTAGTATACTACTTTTAGCAGTGTTTGTAAAGGTATTTCACTCAGCATTTCTTGGGCCTAAACTCCCAAGTTTAAAGGATGCAAAAGAAGCTCCTAGAAGTCTGCTAATTGCCATGGGAATCATCGCTTGTATCATCATATTTATTGGCCTCTTCCCGAGTCTTTTTATTGAAAATATTGTGACACCTGCAGCAAATGCGATTATGGATTCAGCAAAATATATTACGGCGGTGATCTAACAATGATGGAACAAATTAGTCAATTAGTTGAAACATTAAAAACAGGAACTGGCTTGTGGAATCCCCTGATTTGGATAGTTGCAATAGTTATTGCATTTCTTATAGTCTACATCATACGAAGTTTCGGTAACAAGGGTTACAAAAAAGGAACAGAGCAGACGAAAGCATTCTTATCAGGAAATCCAGAATATGATAAAGAAAAAATGCATGTGAAATCCAGTAATATTTATTGGGGCTTTTTAGAATCCCTTAAATGGGTATATGTTGCTCTCGACAAGATGCATACAGGAAATGTAAGTGACTATGTACTCTGGTTTGTTGTAATAATGGGCGTGTTTTTCATTATTATGGGGGTGCTCTAGATGGAGTTTCAAGATATGATATGGGCAGTATTGACAATTATAATTGGTACTGTAGGTCTTGCTTTATTTGGAATCATCTTTGGATTGTTCTATAAGGGTATAGACCGAAAAGTCTCTGCACATATGCAAGGAAGAATAGGGCCACCATTAGTTCAACCATTTAGAGATGTAAGAAAACTGTTTACAAAAGAAAACATAGTTCCAGAGAATGCTATTCCATGGGTATTTCATCTTGCTCCACTTATTGGACTCGTAGCAACGATATCGATACTCCTCTATCTGCCAATTGGAAGCTTTGCTCCATTAGCAACTGGATATGGAGATCTAATATTAGTTCTATATCTACTGATTATCCCATCTCTTGCACTAGTTATAGGCGGTTTTGCATCTGGTTCACCATACGCAACAATCGGTGCACAGAGGGAAATGGCTACAATGATAGCATATGAATTTCCACTTGCAGTTATAATAATGACCATTGCATGGAAGTTAAGTAGTATTACAGCAGGCGGGTTAGGGCTTGAAAATGCCTTTGCTATGTCAACAATAGTTGCAAATCCAGTTTGGAATTCTGTAAGTATTGTTGGATTTATTGGCTTTATATTCCTATTGCTCGCTCTAATAATTGTAACTCCAGCAGAACTCTCTAAAATACCATTTGATTCACCTGAGGCAGAAACAGAAATAGGTGGTGGATTACTTGTGGAGTACTCTGGTAGAAACCTTGGCATGTTCTATTTAATGGATAGTGTAAAAACAGTGGTCATGGCCTCTCTTATTGTTGCGTTATTTTTCCCATATAATATCTCTAATCTCTTTGGATTAGAAGCTGCAAGTATTCCTGCTTATGCTATTGACTTCATATTTTTCCTAATCAAAGTTCTGATAATAATAGTGTTTTCAGTAACATTAATCAGAGTAGCTGTTGCTCGTTTAAAGATAGATCAGATAGTTTACACATACTGGGTTCCATTAACTCTATTTGCACTAGTGGGGTTAATACTAATTATGTGGGACGGATATGCAACGACTCAACTAAATTTGCCAACAGTTGTAGACTGGCTTGGACTAGGATAAGAGTATTATAGTAAATCCCCATTCAAAAGGATTAGATTTAAACATGGAGAGATACAGCAGTAGAGATAAAGCCATTGCTTCGTTATTTATAATTGTACCAATAATCTTTGTTATTATAGGGTTAACACTTTATCCGTATAGGCCGGAAGGTACAGAGACCATTTTAGAAGAAATATTACCTATACCTCTATTCATTAGTTTAATATTACTTGGAATTGGTTTTGCAATAAGAAAAGAAGGACTGGACAACAAAATAAAAATTGCTGGTTGGATTCTTCTTGCCTTTTTCTGGTCAACACAGATCAATACACTTTATCTTGACTATGAAGGAGACGTTGTAAATGCGTTTTTATGCTTCATTGGAGTTTTCTTACTATCCTACGTTGCCTATCAAGAATGGATGTCAATAAAAACCAAGAAACAAATAGGTTGTTTAAACTGGGCAGCAGGTGCAGCAGCAATAGCTGGAATCATATATTTTGGGATTGAGCTAACTCCCTTAGAAATGTGGCTTAGAGAATTAGTTGCAGGTCAAAGCGCATGGCTTCTAAACATCTTCACAGGGAATGTGTATCATAATGGAATATATGTTGAATGGGAACAAGCACATGTATGGATAATATTTGCATGTACTGGAGTACAGTCCATGGTTATTTTTGTAGGCATGATACTGCCATTAAAAAATGTGAATGCAAAAAGAAAATTTTATGGATTATTAGTAACAGTTGTACCAGTTTATTTCCTAAATCTTGTAAGAAATGCACTAGTTGTATATCTTACAGGAGTTTATGGCCATGATTTCTTTCCAACTGCACACAATATAATTGGAAAAGGTGGCAGTTTAGTTGCTTTAATAATACTGCTAGTAATTGTTATAAAAGTTATACCAGAAGTTTTTGATGAAATATTAGGCCTCACAGATTTATACAAAGGAGATGGACCGTTAGAACAATCATTTAGAAAGATTTGGAGAAAAAAGTAGCATGAAAATTGCTAAAGGTTCCTTTGCATGGGTTCTAAGTTCACTTATTGCAAGTTTAATTTTTTTAATATTATTTGTTATCTTTATTAGGCAAAGTTATGGACTTATATTTTTGTTAATATTTCAACTTATTTTTCTAAAAACATGTTTTATTATTATGTTTTTTAGAGATCCAGATAGAGACATAGGTAAAGGAATCGTCGCCAGTGCAGATGGAAAAATTAGAGAAATAAGTAAACTTAAAGACAAAGAAGTTGGCGATTGTACAAAGATTTCTACATTTATGAATTTGTATAATGTACATGTTAACAGAATACCCCTAGATGGAACCGTGAAAGATATGGTTCATATATCTGGCATTCATCTTCCTGCATTCAAGAAAGAATCTGAGAAAAACGAACGAGTTATAACAATAATTGACACAAAAATTGGTAATGTTAAAGTTATTCAGATAGCTGGAACTCTAGCACGTAGAATAGTGCTATATATTAAAAAAGGAGATAAACTGAAAAAGGGCGAAAGGATCGGAATAATAAGATTTGGCTCACGTGTTGATGTGTATTTGCCAACTAAAAAGATTAAAAAAATAAATGTAAAAGTTGGAGAGATAGTTAAAGCGGGGGAGACAACTCTTGCAGAAATCAATGATTAAACTGCTGTCAGTTGCTGATGTAATTTCAATAACCAATGCAATATTTGGTGTTTTAGCTATTCTTTTTCTATTTACATGTTTGGGGACCTGCGATGTATTTAGAGTACGTGCTTCATTTTCATTTATTCTATTGGCATTAATAGGAGACGGCTTAGACGGAATTATTGCTAGAAAATTTGGAAAAAGTGAAATTGGAGCATATCTAGATTCAATGGCTGATATGACTTCTTTTGTAATTGCCCCTGCTGTTTTCATCTATTATGTTTATTCCAGTTCATTTGGATCTTTATTTTATAGTAATATCTATCTATTGTTTGCATTAATTTTGTTCTTAGCATTTGGAATTATTAGACTTGCATCTTTTCATTTGATGAAAAATGATAAGTTTTTTATTGGTTTACCATCACCTGCAAGCGTAGTTATTTTATTAGTTATATCATGGCTCCAAGTAGATTTTATTTATATTTTACCAGCAGTGGTAATTATCGGGGCATTAATGGTTTCCAATATTAAATTTCCAAAACCAGGTAAAAAAATGGATTTGATTGCTGCCTTATTGATACTTCTTTCAATCCTCTTGTACGACAGTTATTACAAAATTGCTCCTCTGTTGCTCCTTACAGCAATTTTAATATATGCTGTTGGCGGACCAATTTATTACAAATTTTTAGCAAAAAGGCGATAAAAACATTTCTAAACAGAAAACGCATTACATACTGCTGTTTATGGACGATATACCAAAAATTGGTATCACTGGTATGCCTAGTGTTGGTAAGACCGATGCTCTAATAAAAATTGTCGAATCTCTCGAAGAACATGGCTATGTTGTTCAAGGGATGATAACTGAACCCATTATTGAAAAGAAAAAACGTGTGGGTTTTTACGTTACAAATTGGCAAACTAAAGAAAAAAAGGTTTTTGCCCATATTGATTTTGAATTAAAGGATAAAATAGGCAAATACGGCGTTGACATAACTGCTTTAGAAGAAATCGGTGTTCCAGCTATTGAAAAAGCAATTCTAGATGAAGAAGTAAATATAATCGTTATTGATGAAATAGGTAAAATGGAAATGCTTTCTGAGAAATTCTGTGAGATGGTTATCGAGGCTTTGGATTCCGATAAACCAATCATTGTTACACTTCACAAGAAATCAAGAACTCCCCTCTTGCAGGATGTAAGGCGTCGTGATGATATAAGAATTCTAGAGGTTACACCAGTTAACCGAAATCTGCTTCCTTATAAGATTGAAAAGATAATGGAAGAAAAACTACCACCCTTGTTTTAATATGAATAAAAATCAATCTTTTGAAGCTATTACTGAAGGTACTACAAATGTTTTAGTTTTTAAAAACAAGGAATCTAAAAAAGGACCTGGTTCAAAGGATAAAGTGCCATTTTATAATCCTTCTATGGAGCTTAATCGGGATCTTTCTATTGTTATGTGCCAGTGGTTGATCAATAACAGTAAATCTCATGTTAATCTTCTTGATGGTCTTGCCGCATCAGGTATTCGTGGTGTTAGACTTGCTAACGAATTAGATGGAGATTTTGATGTTACTATTAACGACTGGAATCCTGATGCTTTCAAATTGATTAAAAAGAATATTGAAAAATTGAAACTTAAAAATGTAGAATCAACTAATAGTAATCTAAACACCTTGCTTTCTCAAAATAAATTTAATTATATTGATGTAGATCCTTTTGGCTCTCCAGTTTATTTTATTGATTCTGCTATGCGAAGTATCAGTAATTATGGCATTATTGCTTGTACCGCTACTGATACTGCTGCTCTTTGTGGAACTTATCCTAAAGTTTGTTTACGGAGATACGGAGCTATTCCGTTTCACTCTAGTGTAATGAAAGAAATTGGACTTCGGATTCTTCTAGGTTTTGTTTGTAGAACTGCAGGTGTTTATGATAAAGAAATTAAACCTTTGATATCCTATGTTACCGATCATTATTTTAGAGTTTACATCCAGATTGTAAATAGTACAAGTAGGGCAAACGACTCTATGAAGAATTTTTCTGTTGTAAAATCAAATGTACTAATTGGTGCTGAAACTACAAAAGAAGATATTGGACCAATGTGGATGGGTAAATTACAGGATAAGAGAGTTGTAAAAGAATTAAGAACAATTCTTTTTGAAAAACAACTTAAAACCAAGAATGAAGTGTGGAAATTACTGGATTTACTTGAAGAAGAAGCTGATGCCCCTGCTTTTTTTTATACAACTGATGGTTTGGCATCTGCTTTGAAAAAATCTCCACCTAAAATGGAAAAGATTTTTGAGAAGTTAAAAAACAAAGGTTTTGAGGTTACTAGAACACATTTTAGTCCTACTGGTTTTAAAACCAATGCACCAAAAAATGTGATAGAAAAAGTGTTTAAATAAAACCAGATATAAGGGGAATGTGAACGTATGGCTAAAAAACTAAAAGTTGGTGTTTTAGCATCTGGAGGAGGAACAGATCTTCAGAGTATTATTGATGCCTCTGAAAAAGGAATGATTGATGCAGAGGTAATCTGTGTTATTAGTGATAATAAAGATGCTTTTTGTTTGAAAAGAGCGGAAAAACATAAGATAAAAGCTTTTTTTGTTGATCCAAAAGGAAAAGATAACCAAGATCTTGACAAAGAAATTGATAAAATTCTTGGAGATAACAAGATAGGCCTTGTCATTGGAGCAGGCTATATGAGGATTCTTTCTTCTTGTTTTGTAAAGAAATGGTATGGTAAACTTATCAATATTCATCCATCACTTCTTCCTTCATTTAAAGGAGCAAATGGTCAAGGAGATGCATTTGAATATGGTGTAAAGATTTCTGGCTGCACTACCCATTTTACGGATGAACATATGGATCATGGACCAATTATTCTGCAGGCTGCCGTGAAGGTCATGCCTGGTGATGATAGGGATAAACTTGCACATCGTATACTTGATGTTGAACATCAGATTCTACCAAGGACTGTTCAGCTTTTTGCTGAGGGAAGATTAAAGATTGAAGGTAGAAAAGTTAAGATTAAAAAAGGCGATAGTTGGAAGGATAAATACGAAACAATTCCTGATGTGCTTTATCCAGAGGGTTACTAACTGCTATGAACTATGAAGAGAATATTGAATGGCTTTATTCTTTTGAAAAATTTGGTATCAAACTAGGTTTAGAAAGAATTATGCACATCTGTAAAAAACTTGGAGATCCTCAAAAGAATTACAAAGTAATACATGTGGGTGGGACAAATGGAAAAGGATCTGTTTGTAGATTTTTACAATCAATTTTAACTCTTAGTGGATATAAAGTTGGAGTTTATACTTCGCCTCATCTTCAAAGATTTACAGAACGTTTTATCATTGATAACAATGAGATTTCAGATGGATATGTCATTAAGTTAATTGAAAAAATCAAGCCAATTATTGATGATATGCTAAAGAACGGGAATACTCCTACATTTTTTGAAATTGTTACAGCAATGGCATTTCAATATTTTAAGGATAAAAAAATTGATTTTGCTGTTGTTGAGGTTGGTCTTGGTGGAAGATTTGATGCTACAAATATTGTTGAGCCGATAGTATCTGTTATTACTAACGTTTCACTAGAACATCAAGATAGGCTTGGTGATAAAATTGATGAAATTGCTTTTGAAAAAGCAGGAATTATCAAAGATAATATCCCAGTAATTACTGGTGCAAGTGGTAAGTCGTTAGATGTAATTAACAAGATAGCAAAAGAAAGAAAATCACCTGTGACTACTGTTGACGATGGTTTTTGGGAAAAATTACAAGGAGGCCCAGATTGTCAGGGATTTTTAGTTAATGGTTCGTTGAAAGATTATCATTTGAAAACATCAATGGCTGGTAAATTTCAAGGAGAAAATACTACTCTTACAATTGCGACAATAGAAAATCTTCAGATGAATGGTGTTTACATTACCGATGAGAGTATCACTGAAGGAATTGAGAAAACTACCAATCCTGGTAGAATGGAAATAGTTGGTTTTGAGCCATTAATTCTTCTTGATGGTGCCCACAATATAGCAGGAATAAAGAATTTAAAAAATACGTTGGAAGAGGATTTTGTCTATGAAAAATTAATTCTTGTTTTGGGCATACTTAAAGATAAAAACATTCAGGAAATGCTGGATATTATTACTCCTATTGCAGATGTGATTGTTGTAACAAAATCTCATAATAAAAGAGCATGCAATCCATCTAAATTAAAAGAAATGATAGATAAGGAAGTTATCTTGAAAGATGAAATCTCTGATGCAATAGATTATGCTAAAAAGATTGCAAATAAACAAGATCTTATTTGTATAACTGGTTCTCTTTTTACTGTTGGTGAAGCAAGAGATACTCTATTTTTAGTTTAAATTGTAACATAATTTATATAAAGGGCTTAATTTATTTAATAAGTTTGGGAAATGGTAGTAAAACAAAAAATAAGTGACATCTTCCACCCAATGATCAAAGACGGTGGGTTATTATTCATTGTTTTAGCTACGCTTCTAGTCACAATATCCATGGTTTCAACCTATACGCTACGGACACAGTTCGGGCCATGGTATAAAGCACTACTATTAGGCATTCCATTTGCTTTTGCATGGGTTGTAGTTGCATGGAGCATTACTGATAAATCAGTGCTCAGGCGACCATATCCCTATATTGGAATATTTCTGGCATTATTTATTGAAAAAATCTATTGGGCATTATTCTACACTCTTTATCCAATATCCTACAGAGATAGTTTTGGAGCAATAGAAGATGCCCTTACTGTTGGAAATACAAATTTTGCAATACCATCAGCTGAATGGTTAAACCTACTTGATAGTGCAAGTTATTTGTTTATCATTGTTGAATTTATTGTAGCAATAGTTCTATTTGGTACTCTATGGTATCTCGCTCGACCTAAAGATTTTACAAAACTTAATATAAAAAGAATAGGACTTGTTGTAATTGGCGCAATACTGATGACTGTGCCTCTTTGGATATGGAAAGCTATAGCTTATTTTGGAGGGCTGAGGTTCTTTGAATTCTTTATTACAAATTGGGAGTTGATTTATTGGTACAACTTTTTGTTTCATGGAATACCAATAGCAATTGCAATGGTAATTTTTGCATATGTTATAACAAACATCAAAAGCAGAGCGAAATATTTCCTATATGTAGTAATTCTAGTTTCTGTGTTAATCCCACATATACCAATATATGATTACATGTTTTGGGTTAGATCATCTTCAACTGTTACTGTGTTTTCCTACTTTTTTGTTTTTGCAGTTATGTATTTTGTAATGTTTTTGAGCCTACTTCTTCTTTCAAAAACAAAATACATAGAGCAGTAGAAACCTCCAAAAATGTTAATACTCCCATTTTGATAGTCAATGGATTCAAATGTTTGGCAATTGGAGTATCAGAAAACTAACTTATGTATTCATGAGTCTCATATTATGTGTTGGAATTGTTCAAGTTCTTATGTTTATTTATACTGCATCAATCTATATCCACATTATTTTGTCTTTTCTTGCACTTTTTTTAGCTCTTATGCTAGTTCATTCCGTAAATATTCGGTTAAAATATAGAAGAAAGAAATAGTAATTTTACACAAATGTTAATAGGGAAAAGGAGATATTGGCCAAACAATGTTTGAAAATAGAAGTGAAAAAGAGCTTATCATAATCTATGCAATTATTGCAATCTTGATTGTATTAGGATTAGGCGTCTTTCATTATTATCAAGGTTTTCATCCGTATTATATTGTAATCGCTGCAAATATTGAATTCTTTTGTATATTCTATATTTTGTATCTACCTCTTAAGGTTAAAAGAGCTAGAAAAAAACAAGAGGACTCAAAAAAGAAATAACGACATTTTCTACAAATATTTGATATAGAATAACTTTATTATCCCTTTTCTGTGACAGAGCATAATCCACATATAATAGATGTAAAAACCATTGAAAATGCAAAAGATGAAATTCGAAAAATAGGTAGCGATCCACAGAGCATAGAAATAATGGCACCTAAGGCTATTTCTAAAGTCATTAAACTTGAAAACGTGGTTCTTCGAGATGCAATTATAATCAAACAAGATATGCTCTCCATTGGAGGAGAAGTAGCTGTTCCAAAAAACACTTTTGAATTATATGAAAAAACTGGAGATATCTTAGTAATTGGAACTTTGAAACAGTTAAACGAACTGGTTGAGAAACTTAGTAGGCATTATCAAAGATTGAAAAATATAGCCAAAGAACTATCTGTTTTATTGAAGGATATAAAATGATTATACAAGAGATTGGTAAACGAACTATAATCATGGGTATTTTGAATGTTACACCTGATTCTTTTTCAGATGGTGGTAAGTTTTTTTCTGTTGATGATGCAGTTAAACAAGCTGTAAGAATGGTAGAAGAAGGTGCAGATATTATTGATATAGGTGGTGAATCTACAAGACCTGACTCTAATGCTATTTCTTTAGATGAAGAGATGAACCGTGTTCTCCCTGTTGCAGAAGAACTTGTTAAAAAAATCAAAATTCCAATTTCTGTTGATACTTATAAATCTGAAATTGCTAAAAAATCACTTGATTTAGGCGCAAGTATGATTAATGATATCTCTGCACTACGCGGTGATAAAAAACTTGCTAATGTTGTCGCGGGTTATGATGTTCCAATTTGTCTTATGCATATGAAAGGTAACCCGCACAATATGCAGAAAAATCCAGATTATGATGATATTGTTTTTGAAATTAAGAGTTTTTTAAAAGAGCGGGCAGAGTATGCAATGTTTAATGATATTAAAGAAGAAAATATCATTGTTGATCCTGGTATTGGTTTTGGAAAAAGAACAGGGCGCGGAGTTGAGGATAACTGCGTTATTTTAAATCGACTCTCCGAATTAAAGAGTCTAGGATATCCGATTTTGGTTGGTCCATCTAGAAAAACTTTTATTGGAAATGTTTGTGGAGGAAAAAA
>JAGMDE010000066.1 GCA_023128855.1 Thermoplasmatales archaeon
TGTATTTCTAGGAAAAGGAAAGGCCAAGAAACCTATTTGGAATGAAATTAAAGCCGATTTTGATTATTGGTATCCCGTTGATATAAACCTAGGTGGAAAGGAACACAAAACCGTGCATTTCCCTGTATTTTTGATGAATCATGTGGCAGTCATGCCCGAAAATAAAAGACCAAAGGGGATTTTTACTCACTGGTGGGTTACACAAAAAGGTAAAGAAAAGATCAGTAAATCAAAGGGCGGAGTAGAGCATATTGCTGAGGCTGCTACAAAATACGGCGTTGACGCTATGCGCCTTTACTATTCACATGTAGGTTCTCCTTTTGTTGATATTGAATGGGATTCAGAAGCAGTTACAAAATACAAGAATAGAATCGCAAATATCTACAAAATGATAGATCAAATAGGTAAACTTAAAGATAAAACAGATGAAAACCTTGACAACTGGTTAAAAAGTACATTGCAAAGGACGATAAAAGCTGCAACAGATGCACTTGAAAACTTTGACCTACGTATTGCAACCAATGAAATTTTCTTCGAATGTCAAAAAAATATTCAATGGTATCTAAAAAGAGGAGGCAGTAATAAAAAACTACTCAATAGTTTTATTGAAACATGGATTAAATTGATGACACCGATTACTCCTCATTTAACAGAAGAAATCTGGCATAAAAATAAGAAAAGCCTTGTCTCAAATGAAACATATCCCAAGTTTAATTCTAAAGAGATATCTGAAAAAGAAGAAGTTGGAGAATACCTTCTTTCAGAAGTAACAGATGACATTGCTGAAATTTTAAAGGTTACTAAGATTAAACCAAAAAAGATCTGCATCTATACCTCGCCATCTTGGAAACAAAAGATATTTAGAAAAGCTATAGAGCTTGTTTCTGATAAAAAACTTAATGTCGGCATTATAATGAAGGAAGTTATGGCAGATCCTAAGATGAAGTCTATTTCAAAGCAGGTTTCACAGTTTGTAGGGAAACTCCCAGGCGAAGTTATGAAATTAAATGAGAATGATAAACGTAGATATCAAGTAGATTTTAAAGAAAATGAGTATCTAGATAAATCTAAAGATTATCTTAAAAAAGTATTCTCTTGTGAAATTGAAATCTATAATGCTGAAGACAAAAAAATCTATGACCCTGTAAATAAAACTCATTTTGCTGTTCCATTAAGACCAGCTATTTATGTAGAATAAAAAAACCAAGTGATTATTTAGAGGATTAAATTTAGTTTTACACTGGTTGAATATCTGAAACTTCAAAAAACTCTGTATAATATGTTCCGTTTTCATAATAAAATATATGAAATGTACCTGTCCAATAGTATTCTTTCCATTCAACAAGAGTTGAAATATTGACTCCATCCATTAACTCAAAATCTAAGTTATATGGATAGTTAGCATAAGGAGTAGCACGGCCATGAATACAACCATCCCTATCTCCAAATGGTGCATAATCTCCTTTCACAACTATGCTTTTATTTTCATATCTAAAAGGATAATCCTGTAAACATCTAACAGAAATTGCAGAATTCGCATCTGCATCAGGACAATCTTCAACACATCCACTCAATAATGCAACTAGTAATAAAACAGTTAATCCAATGGCTAATGTTTTCTTTTCCATCCTCTCACTCTTGTTATAATATATTCTATTTGTTAATAGATTTCACTACAATAAAAAAACTAATTAAATGCCGATGATTCTATTTGGCTCATGGTCAAAATCTTTTGGAAGTTGACCAACTGAATATGCTTTATTGGTCGTTTCACAGTAGTAATATTTCTTTCCGTTATACTCAATAAAATCACCATTATCTCCATCTACAGCTATACCTATTGCTAGGTGACCTAATTTTTCACCATCTTCTTCCCAGGAATAATATAGTATAACTGCGTCATAACCTAATGCATCCATAATTGCGGCATATAATACAGCAGAATCCTCACAATCGCCTTCTTTATCAACCAAAGTTTCAACAGGGAACCTCCAGTATTCCAAACAACCTTTACTTACATTATCTAGAGTATATTCAACATTAAACTGTACAAATTTTAGTATAAAGTCCGCAGTTTTAGCTTGGTTATAATTCCTACTATCTGCAAGAGATTCTAGTTGGTCCTTTAAATCGACTATTACTTTATCAGTAGAGGTAACAAAAGCAGCCATCTTTTTTCTTGACTGTGACTGGCTTTGTGGTGACCTATTGACATTTGAATTTAGGTATTCCATATAAGTTTCAACTGGTATATCCAATGTTAGATCCCAACCTCTAGCCCCATAATTCCATTGGCATTCTACTTCGTATGTGTCTATCTCAGGGGACTTTGGTTCAGCTAGTTTAATTTCATACCAAACTGTTCCTCCAGAACCTGAGGTTATCTCATCATTCAAAATTGAATTTGATTTAAGATCTAATGTTATTATAAGTGAATTTCCTTCACTTTCTTGACTTATGTCAATTATGTCATGTCCACCAATGAGATCATGGTCGTACATTTCTATTACAATGTTTATATATTGTTCATGGGTATTATCTGGTATATCATAGTTTATCATATCGTGGTTGATTTCTTTTATTTTATTTAGTGAAACCCACCATTGTCTTCCATTGTTATCTAATCTTCCAACATCTTCATAATTGATATTAATTTCAAAAAAAACTTGAGCCCATTTTAAAATATCTACTTTTTTTGTAACCTCAAATTTTGTTAATTGTAGACCAACTGCTAGGTCAACTAAAGGATTAATATCGGATCCATCTTTAACATCGTCGCCATCTGTATCTGGATTTGTTGGGTCAGTTCCTGCTAATATCTCATCTTGATCAGAAGAACCATCGTCATCGCTATCGGTATCTGCTGGATCAGTATCAATTCCTAACTCGTATCCATCTGATAGTCCATCATTATCAGAGTCCTTATCAATTATGTTTATTTTTCCATCAAAGTCTAAATCACCATCAGGTAAAAATTTTTCATCATTTGTATTTTCATATCTATTTGTCCAATAGTCATATTCTTCTTTATCATCCATTCCATCATTATCAGTATCCAGGTCCAATGGATCAGTACCTAATTCTAATTCAACTATGTTGGTTAAACCATCTCCATCTAGATCTGGGTTAGGTTCAAGACCGTTTGAATCTGGAACAGTGAAACTGTAAATAATCGCAGCAGTAAATATTGAAATTATGATTATTGTGGTCAGAATTAATGCTTTAATTTTCATATTTATTATTCCTATAGTATATTTGTATGTATAAATAACCTTCTGTAATTATTAGGAGAATTCGATAATGATTTATTAAAGGTTAGAAAACGTTCGGAAATTTCCGAACAATACATGATTACAAATGATAAAAATAAAAACCATTATTTTATGTAGATATCCAAAATGACCAAAGTTTATACAAAAAAATCTGAAGATACGTGGAATGCAATTGCTCATAGTTTTGATTCAACAAGGCGTAAAACTTGGAAAGAATGCATTGATTTTATTGATAGCTTACCTAAAACAAGTATTGTTGCTGATGTTGGTAGTGGCAATGGAAGACATCTAATACCTTGTGCAAAGCATTGTAAAAAAGTAATTGGCCTTGATGTTTCAGGAGAGCTATTGAAAATTACTCAAGAAAAACTAATGGAAAATAAATTAGTAAATGTTGATCTTGTACATTCAGATGCAGTTAATATCCCTCTTAATGAAAACAGTGTTGATGCAGTTCTTTTCATTGCAGCTTTGCACAATGTACCTCAGAGATATCGTCGAATTAAAGCTCTCAAAGAGATAAACAGGATACTAAAACCAAATGGAAAAGCAATTATTAGCGTATGGTCAAGATGGCAAGATAAATTTCGACAACATTTTTTAAGAAAATGCCTCACAAAAGTTGATAAAAATGAGTTCGGTGATATTGATGTTTACTGGAGACAGCATGGTCTAAACATACCAAGGTTTTATCATCTTTATAGTAAAAGAGAGTTAAAGCAAGACCTTGAACAAGCTGGTTTCGAAATCCTAGAATTAGAAGGAACTAAATATTTTTCAAAAAAGTTCAATGATAATTATTTTGCAATAATAAAAAAATAATAATCAATTGTTTTTCTTTCTTTAATATTTCTTACTACAATATGGGCATATAACTGAGTCAAAAGGTATTGACCGTCCGCAATTTGGACAATATCTGGTTTGGATTTTTGGTGTAGTCTTGAAGGGATCTAAATTATATGGTTCAGTTTCACTTTTAAGGTATATAAAAATACCTGCAAATGACAATATACTACCAATTGGCATAAGTATAAGACCAACAATCCATAAAACAGCTCCTGCAGTAATTAATCCAGTATTTGTCCCTGAACCTGAAATCCCAGAAAAAGATATTGCAGGGCTAATTATACTAAATAATAAAGCTCCAGTTGCAAACAAAATGATACCTAAGATAAGAACATTTTTTTTCATAATAACCTATCACTGCCCTTACATTATATTTTGTTTATTATAAACATTTTTCTATCTGGATTTTTTCAAATAAGTATTATGATAATTATTATGCAGTGGTAAGAAAAACAAGTAAGTAACCTATCCCAACATTTTTTTAACATCATAGACATTCCCACCTGGCTCAGAAACGCAATATGCAGGTGAATCAATGGGTGAAAATTACCTAACGAAACAAAACATATCGTCAAAGACTAAAAAATGGCTGGCTGGACTAAATGTACCTCCTTCCAGAAAGGAAAAATTCAAATTTTTACCAAAAAAATCTGTATTATTGATCATTGATATGCAGGAATTTTTTCTTAACAAAAAATCTCATGCGTTCATACCAGCAGCTAAAACAATTGTCCCAAACATCAACTCGATGATAGAAAAATACAGAAAAAGAGAGTATCCAATAATATTTACACTTCATGCTCTCAAACCTGGTGAAAAACCAGGTATAATGGGAAGATGGTGGAGCGATGTACCAAGGGCAGGTAGTCCTTTATCTAAGGTTTATTCGTCTCTTAATTGGAAAGAAAATGATATTACATTACGTAAAAGTCGTTACAGCGCATTTATTGGAACAAATCTAGATCAGATATTAAAAGATATGGAAATCGATACTTTAGTCATTACAGGCATTATGACTCATTTATGTTGCGAATCTACGGCAAGAGACGCATTTATGAGGGAGTATGAAGTCTATTTTGTTGTAGACGCTACTGCCGCATATAATGAGACTCTGCATGTTTCTAGCCTTAAAACATTGACTGATGGTTTTGCTATGCCGGTCAAAACAGATACTATCCTTATGGAGGTATAACATCTTGTGTGATGTGGCGGTAATCGGTGCTGGACCAGCAGGAATTGCAGCTTCTATTTATTTGAAGAGAGCAGGGCTTGATGTAACTTTATTTGAGAAGGATGAAATTGGCGGGCTGCTCCTAAATGCACATCTTGTGGAGAATTATCCAGGTTTTCCTTTGGGGATTGAAGGAAAACAATTATGCAGGCTTATGAAGAGGCATCTTAAAAAATGGAATATCAAACCAATAAAAAAAGAAGTGAAGGAGATCATAATTGAAAAAAATAGTTTTATACTAAACGCTCAAGGAAGCGAAAATACATTCAGAGCAGTAATTCTTGCTACCGGAACTACACCAAATGAATTAGGGATTCCTGTAGAACAAGCAGTAGTAGGAAAACTAGTGTTCTATGAAATTAAGGAGTTATTACCAAAACTTAAGCCAGAAAACGTCTGCGCTGTTATTGGTGGCGGAGACGCAGCATTTGACTATGCCCTGAATCTTGCCCATAATGGAACTGCAGTGGAAATCTACTTCAGATCAAAAAAACCAAAATGCTTACCTCTACTTGAGGACAGAGTAAAAAAGTGTAATGCTATACGCTTGCGTTCTTCATTCATTCCGATAGCCATAAATAAAAGAGAAGGAAAGCTTGAAATAAAATTTAGATCTACCGATGGCACAACAACTCATACAAGTAAACCTGATTATGTGCTTATTGCATGCGGAAGAAATTCAAACAACGGGCTCTTACCCAAAGATCTTGAAAAAAATAATATATCGGGTTTATACATTGCTGGTGATGTCAGAACTGGAAAGTTTAGACAAATAGGTATTGCTGTTGGGGAAGGAACCATCGCAGCTATGAATGTAGAGACATATCTAAGAGGCCTTAAAACATGATTGAAATACTGGCAGAATATGGACGAGAGGACCTTGCAAAGGTTTATGTAGCTTCAATGAGAGGCAATAAAGAATATCTAGTAGAGTTTGTAGAGTCGATACAACCTCCGATACCCCGAGAAAAAAAGTGGGTGCTCATTGTATCTACACTTTTTGGATGTCCAGTTGGCTGCAGGATGTGTGATGCTGGTGGAGAATATAAAGGTAAACTAACATCGGAGGAGATACTCTCTCAAATTGATTATATGATTCGCAGACGATTTCCTGATGAGAAGATACCAATCCTAAAATTCAAGATACAGTTTGCGAGGATGGGCGATCCTGCTCTTAATCCAAATGTACTTAATGTGTTAGAACAACTCCCAGAAACATACGATGCTCCGGGCTTACTTCCTTCCATCTCAACAGTTGCACCAAAAAATTCTGAAGGATTTTTTGAGAAGTTGCTAGATATTAAGAACCGTTTTTATAGAGGTGGAAAATTTCAACTTCAATTCTCAGTTCATACAACTGACAATGAGAAAAGGGATGAACTAATCCCAATATCAAAAATGAGCTTTCAAGAAATTGCAGACTACGGTAGAAGGTTTTGTGGAAATGGAGATAAAAAGGTAACTCTCAACTTTGCAATGACTAAGGGATATCCTGTAGATGTAGATATTGTAAGACAATATTTTGATCCAGATAAATTTATTATAAAACTCACGCCAATTAATCCAACTGAGAGGGCAATGTGCAACGAGCTTATTTCTGAAATCGATGTCTATAACCCTGCTTCAGCAGATCAAATAATAAATGATTTCCGCTCACAAGGCTACGATGTAATACTTAGCATTGGAGAGGTTGAAGAAAACAAGATAGGTAGCAACTGCGGTCAATTTGTGACACAATTAAAAGAATCAGAAATGCATAAAAGAAACTATAATTTATGAAATTGCTACTACATCGCAGCCATATGTTCAACATTTGAAATTAATTTCTGAACGTCAAATGGTTTAGTTATATAATCATAAATATAAGATTCAAGTCCTCTCATCTTATCATGATCCGGTGTACCTTTAGCAGTTAAAATGGAGATTATAATATCTTTTGTATATCCACGTTTCATAATCTCTAAAATAGTGTCCCAGCCATCCATAAAAGGCATCATAATATCCATAAGAATTACGCCTTTGAAACCTCTCTCAATCTCATTAATACAGTCCATTCCACTATCTACAGTAAAAACTTCATAACCCTCTTTTTCAAAAATCTTTCTAATAGAAATAAGAATATCCGGATCATCATCTACAACCATTATTCTTTTGTTCATATTCCTCTCTCCTTTCTTTTATCCACCTGTTATGTTATACTTTATCGCGTTTAGTATATATACTTTGCCCGCTAAAATGTCAAAATGAGAAAATATGCATAAGGAGAAAATTACACATCAATGTCACATAAGATGTTACTTATTTCTCCAATTTGTTTTGGCGTAAGATTTTCAACTCTTTTATCCAAATACGGAACCTTTTCTAAATTTATGTTATAAAATTCTTTTAAAGTTGTTTTAATTTTCTTACGTCTATGATTAAATAAATTTTTTGTTAGTTCAAAGAAAAATTGTTCATTGTTTAAAGAAAATGGGGGATGCTTTCTTGGAATTAATCTAATGGCACATGAATCAACCTTTGGTTGAGGTTTAAAACAAGTTTTTGGGATGGTTTCAAGTAGTTCACATTTTGTTTTATAATATACACCGACAGACAACCTAGAATAATCCTTGCTTCCAGGCGTTGCAATCATACGATCTGCAAATTCTTTCTGATAAATAAGTACAGCCAATTCAAAGTTGTAATCAAGAAGTTTGAATGTAATTGGTGAAGAGATTTGAAAAGGCAAGTTAGAAACAATCTTGTTAAATTTTGGAAGTGTTTCAAAATCAATTTTTAAGGCATCGTCATGAATTAACTCAACGTTTTCAGGGATAGATGATCTTAGGTTTCCTATCAAATTTTTATCAATTTCTATAGCTATTACTCTTTTTGCTTTCTCAGCTAAAAGTCTGGTAAGAATTCCTTGACCGGGACCAATCTCTAAAACAACATCATTATTCTCAATACCAGTGTATTCTACTTCTCGCTCTGCCACTCTCTTATCAATTAAAAAATTTTGACCAAGTTTTTGTTTCATAAGATTAGTAATGCCCCTTAGTAATTGGCGGGCGAGTAAACAAGCGATATTTTTGATTAGGATCTGTAAGCTCTAGTTCAATTCTTTTTGCAATAAGCTTGTCAGGTGCTCTTAGAAAATCAATTCTTTCACACATTTCTTTAAAACCTTCAAATCGTTTTTTCTTACGTTCATTAAGAATGTCGTGCATCATTTTTTTACCAAGCCCTGGTAATAATTCAAGCACATGAAACCGTGTGGAAATAGCAGGTGAATCATTGAAGAATTTTAGAAAACGTTCATTATGATCATTTACTATATCTAGAAGCACATAAGGCATTTCTCCATGAGCTGTAGAAGTCATGTCTTCATAGTTAACTCTGCCTTTAATCTTAGCAATTTTTTTTCTTTTTTCAGAGTCTTTACCAACGTATATTCTTTCACCAATAGTAAAGGTTACATTATCTTTTGGAACTAACTCAAGTAACGTAAATTGATTTTCTCCTATGCCGTAAACAATTGGATTTCTTTTATGAGGTGGCAAATCACCTCTTCCTTTTGCCAAATAGTCCAAAACATAGACATAATCCTCCACGATAAAAACCTCCATTATTCAATGTAGTATTTACTAACTATCTCCAAAATATTTTTTATTTCGTTCTCACCCAATGTCATTCTTTCTTTGGCAAAAATAGTTTTTATATCATCTTCCGTTGTTGGAAGAATATCAGCTATTTTGTATACATGTATCTCTTGTAAAAATTCAAGCTTTGAAAGCTCCTTTACAAGATCAGTTGTCTTTTTTACAGGCATTTTTGCAAACGTATGAGCGTGTTCAAGAGCGATTTTTTGTTCGTATAACATTTCCCCTCGCTCTTTCTCAATCTTTTTCAAAATACTTTTAACTTCAGAAAGCGAAACAGGTCTTACAACATTTTCTTCTGCCATTATTGCGCTCTCCTCAAATGTTCTGATCGAACAATCAATTGTTTATGTTTTTTACCATCGTTTATTCCAACAAGATATGATTCGCCTTGTTTACCTTCAACTTTTCCAGTATGGCCCTGAAAACGAACATGAGGCATACCTTTCTGAACAGATGAATCAACTACAATGCTTACAGAGTCTCCTTCTTCAAACTGTTGCAACGCTCTTGTAATAGAGTGAATTCCTCTTTCTCTTGGTTTCTTTCTCAATGTTTTTCTACTTTTGCTTCTTAGTCCTTTTGACCGCCTTACCAATTTTTATTCCCCCTTAATTTTTATGACGTCGAGTTCTGTTACTTCACAGGGAGTTCCAATCATTTCACTTATATTCGGTTTTGTTCTTCCATCATCACCAGATACTAGTTCCTTAATATAGGTCCCAGACTCTGTTTCTAACGTTAGTGTAGCCATAGAACCATCTATGGCTTCGATACTGCAGTAATATATATGCTTTTCTCTAACCATATTGGCTCGTCTATGAGCCACTCTAGATGGCGTAAACTGGCCTATCTTTGTGTCTCGTAATGATAGAGCGACCTTTTTAAGCTTTTCGCTATTTATAGGATTTTTACTCTTAAAAACAACGCGATAGACCTTCCTTGGTTCTGAGCTTTTCAATCTTGCTACTTCGTCTTTATCTGAAAAACGCAGACTATTAACTTCAATGACATCTTCATTTTTGGAGTTGATATCCTTTTCCAATTTGGATAAACTAAGCTTTCTAATAATTGGGTTTTTTATTTCCAGTACAAATGGACGGCCGTTACCAAGCATTTTGACATCAATGTCTTCTCTTCCGCAACCATGAAACGATTCCTCATTGCCTTTAACTTCATCTAAAAATCTTTTAGCGATTAATTCTTCAACACTTGAGTCATAAAGTTTACCGGTATAGCCACATCGTTTACAACCTTTTCCACGGCAAATCTTGCAGAACCATCTAGTTTGAGGAATACCTCGCTTAAATTTTTTATATCTGCCATATATAAAAAGCGAGCTAATTTGTAAATTTACAACATCAAATGCGGTATCAATAACTGCCATTATTGTAGGTTTTTCAAAATCAACTTCTTTTTTCAATTTTTTCTCTAGTATCTTACCAATTTCTCGATTTAGTTCTGTTTTTATTGATTCCGAATGATCGCTACCTGTAAATTCAAATAACTCATGCTCTCTTGCTAATATATCTTCATCTACTTTTGTTCCAACCAGAAATGTATCATAATCGTAATCTTTCAAAGATTCAAAAATTAAATTCGCAAAATGAGGTATCTCATTACAAAGTCCAGAGCAAAGCCAACAATCTTTAACTTCTGTTTTTTTAGATTTATTGAGACCATCTCTAATTAGCTGGCCTCTTTTTTTATTTGTCAATCCTGTATCTATTTTTGCAAATATTCTGCCTAAACAATGATCACAAAGGCAATATTTGGGCATAGTTTTGTCAGCAATTTTTAGTATTTCCTTATCATCTAATGTGATGGCCATCTGTTGGGGCTAACTACCAACAGTATATAAAATCTTAGTGGTAAAAATAGGCTATTTTTGGATCCAAAGTGCATAATAAATGTATAACATTAATACAAACAAGATTACTGGAATAAACCAAAAAAACGTATCAACACCTATAGCATAGCCAAATGACAGGATAAAACCGATTCCAACGAAGAACATCAAAACATCTTTATATTTCATCACACACCCTCTTAGTACAGTATTTGTTCTGCATCATATAAAATATTCCATTTTAGCAACGTTTTTAATAGCTAATAATATTCAGGATAAAACCTAGGGAGGCTAAAAGTATGGTAGAAGTTGCTCCATTTAAAGGAATTACATACAATCCAAAGAAAATTAGTAAACTTGACGATGTAATGTCCCCGCCATATGACATAATATCTGAGGAATTACAAACAAAGCTCTATGAAAAACATCCACAGAATTTTGTACAATTAATTCTTGGAAAAATTAACACTGATGACTCTGAGA
>JAGMDE010000067.1 GCA_023128855.1 Thermoplasmatales archaeon
TGGCTGACATATTGATATGGCTTGCGCTGTTTGGAGTGGTAAAAAAAGATCACTTAGTTACATCTAAGTTGTTCGGAACAATTCTTTACACTATTGATCCAGGTGGAGGTTAGCAAGTATGCTATCCAGCTTTTATACAAATATTTAGATTAGTTTAGAATAGATTTCTATCTCACTTTTTTGCTATTTTTTAGGAATTATTACCTGTTTATCTCTATTTTTATCACCGATTTACTTATGTAGAAACACGGTAGTAATAGATTTTAATACAAAATCGTCATTTCAAATTCTACTTTCGGAGATACTGGTTTATAGATAAGTTATTTATAAGACTACAGATTTACGGTTGTGATTATTTCTAGGTGAATCAATGCGAAAGAGGGCACAACAAAGGTTCAAACCAAGGATGGAAACCCCTAAACACGTTGTAATGCAAAAGCAACCAAAAATAGAAACAAAACCATCTAGCGTTAAAAGAAATTACTGGATAGCAATCTCACTAATTGGAATATTTTTGCTTGTCCTTTTTTTTAATGCATATTTTAATATCACTAGTGAAATTTCAATTAATCCAGAAGGAGATAACCTTGCTCGGTACTATCTATCTGGACCTGACCCTTATTATAATATGAGACTTGTAGAGACAACTTATCAAACTGGTAGCTATCCTTACTATTCAGAAACAGATCCGCTGCTTAACTATCCTCTCGGCGCAAGTGGAGGGAGAGCTCCTTTATTTAACATGATGGCTCTTGGCTTCAGTAGAATTCTTACGCCATTCATGAATGAGATTGATGCCATTGGTTATTCAATGCAATTCATACCTGCTCTTTTCGGTGCACTTCTAATATTCCCAGTTTATTTCATAGGAAAAGAACTTTTCAACAGAAAAGCAGCAATAATTGGAGCTTTGTTTATTGCAATAATACCTATTCATCTTAGCTCAGGTCACGGTTCTGCATATGCACTTTTTGACCACGATTCTTTTAACCTTTTGTTATTTTTCTTAACCTTCTTTTTCTTTATTAAAAGCCTTAAGGAAAAAAATCTATCAAAATCAGTATTATATGCAATTCTTGGAGGTATACCTCTCGCTGCTTTGTCTATGACGTGGGTAGAAGCTCAGTATCTCTATGTCGTGATTGCAATCTATGCATTTGTTCAAATGTTTGTAGATATTTTTACTAATAAAATCGATAGATCACTGCTGTTGACATCTTCGATTGTTTTATTTTCAGGTTATCTAATTTCTTTGCCTGTTACCGGTAGTAAAGGTAACATTATCGATCTTAACACAGAGCTGTTCTTATGTTTAGCTGTTACAGCTTTTGGCGTTGCTTACTATATCTTTGGCAGAAGAAAAATCCCATGGACCTTATCTTTACCAACTGTCTTCACAATTGGAGCCGCTGGATTAATCTTCCTTTATTTCATCGAACCTTTATCAAATACTTTTCATTTTCTTGCACCTCTTCAAAGATTTTCAACAGTTCTATTTGGCTCAGGTATTTATGGTAACAAAGTATCAATTACTATTGCAGAGGCTAATACTTATCAAATTAGCCATACAGTAATGTCATTTGGCCCTTCACTTTATTGGCTTGCGTTTGGCGGATTGGTGTTTTTAATATGGCAATATTACAAAAATAAAGTTAGACGGGATTATCTCTTTATTATCATTTTATTCATTGTAAATCTATGGCTTGCAGGCACTGCTGGCCGTTTTCTAAATGATATGGTTCCGTTAATAGCAATACTTGGCGGATGGGCAGTTTGGTTATTTATTGATTGGCTCGATTATAAACAAATGATAAGAAATATAAAGAGTGCAGGTGGAGGATTCCATGGCATGCGTCGAGGAATAAAATTCCTTCACATTTTTGGTATCCTTTTCATTGCATTTTTAGTAATACTTCCAAATGTTTTTGTTGCGTTTGACGCAGCAATTCCAAGTACTGGAAAACTAAAAGATGATGGTGAAAATTGGACAACACTTAAAGGATATATGCATGGTGATGATAGCTATCGTGGTGCATTTGGAGTACAAGTTATTAAGGAAAGATTTTGGGCTCATGCACTCAAATGGCTAAGTGAACAAGACACCGAAATTGAAGATCCCTCTCAACGACCTGCATTTATATCATGGTGGGACTACGGATTTTATGAAGTTGCCTTAGGTGGGCATCCTACTGTTGCAGATAACTTCCAGGACGGTATTCCGCCTGCTGCTAACTTCCATACTGCAACTAGTGAAGAAGAGGCAGTAGCTGTTTGGATTGTCAGATTACTTGAAGGTAATAGACACTTTAACGGCGGACTAACAGATGAAGTAGTTGACCTTCTAACTCATTATATGGGTGAAAAAAATGCAAATAATATAGCAAAATGGATGAATGAAGGTGTTTCTCCTTCTACTGGAAAACCAATTGGCGCCGAATATGATGAAGAAATCAGTAAAGAGTATACAGAGGGCCAACAATATGCAATTAATCCAGTTTACCATGATATAGTCGGGCTTTTAATTAACCAGTCATTTGATGAAGAAGCTAATAGAACAATTGGACTTAATGATGAAGGAATAACTTGGCTTTATCACGACCTTCAGGAGCTAACTGATTGGAGTATTCGTTATTACGGTGTTGAAGGTTATGATAAACAAATTTTCAACATTTTTGGATTCTTATCAGATAAAAGTGTCCTTATGATTAATGGAGTGGGGGATGATTTTATCGAAATAAAATATAAAGGATATGAATTCAATCCAGATACTGGGGAAAAAACTTCCGGCGATCTTATATGGGAAGCAGATGAAGTTATAAACTGGAGCCCAGAGGACAGAAAAAACAAAGCTATTGAGGGTCCAGTGCAAATATATAAAGATCCTTATTTTGAGACAATGTTTTATAGGACATATATTGGTCCATATGACCTAAACGAAGATGGCAGTAAAAAAGAATACTTATATCAGCTCCCATGTGTTAATATGAAGCATTTTTATGTTGAATATTTTTCAGATCTATCTCAACATCCATATTATGATACAGGTAAGGCTGCTGTTGTAATAGCTAAATATTACGAAGGAGCCTATGTTAATGGGACAGTCACATTTAATGGATATCCAGTTGATGCTCAGTTAGCAGTCCAGAAAAATGTTAGATATCATCCTGAATATATAGAGGCAATTGACCATGATAAAACCAACACTGACGAAAATGGGAATTTTTCTCTAATTGCCGGAGCGGGCGCTTTCCTTGAATTACGAAGAAACTATCCTCAAGAGATTAGGCCATTTGCAATTTTAAATATCACCTTTGATGGAGAAAATGGTACTGAAACAGCACCGATTACTGATGAAGATGCAATGAGAAAAGGAAGTAATTATGAACGTATGCTAAATATAACAATTGAGCCTGCCGTAATTGAAGGGCATTTTTATGTTGATGATGACTATGATGGTACTTACAACACCTCCGTTGATACTCCATTACAAAACGTCAATATTTCAATATATGATATAGGAGATATAAGAGCTCCTGTTGTAACGGCAGAAACTGATGAATCTGGATTTTACAATACTTCAGGCTTATTACCTGGTTTTTATTATATTAGAGCAGAGCAAAATGGCTTTATTATAGGTGAACAATTGGCTGAGTTATACCAGTTTGACAATTATTATAATATATCACAATTGGCACATTCCGCAGTCAAGGGTAAGGTTTATTATGAAGACAATACAATACCTGCTGCTTCAGTAAACCTTACTTATAAGAGAATGGATCTCCAAGGAAATGTAGAAGAAAAATTATTTGTTGATACTGCTGTGACAGATAGCAATGGAGAATATGAATTTTCAAAAACTCTCATTCCTGGAGAATATGATTTGAGTGTTATATCACAAGATAACCATTATGTAGCGGAAGAAGAAATATCATTATCGACAAACGAAACATTAGAGTATAATATTTCATTATATTTGAAACCAGTAACTGTATCGGGGGCTCTCACTTTTAATGGGGCAGGTGCAGAGAATGTTGAAGTTGCTTTCATTCCGGATCCGCCTGAAAATAATACCGCTGTTCAAGACATAGTAGCTAGTGGTGAAGATGGAAGTTATACAATTGATTTGACACCAGGTAATTACAGTGTTATTGTTAACCACAAAGAACAAGCTACATTAGTTTACAATTATACAGGTACATTAAATGTTGGTAAAGGTGATGAACCAATAACTCTTGATATTCCTTTGAATAAATATTCTGCAACTGTAAGTGGTACAACCACATATGATGGAGAAAGCATGGGTCTTATTGGATTAGAGTTTAGTCCTGATGCTGCGGCTTCAAACAATACTGCTCTACGTGCTATAGTTGCTTCAGATGAAAATGGTGTGTATACTGCAGAGCTTAATCCTGGACAATACAGATTAGAAGCTGAAGGTGAGACTTTCGAGGAAGGCGGTCAGAATTATACATATAAATTTACCGGAACATTTATAGTTACTGATGATGAAATAATCTCTGGCAAAACATACAATGTTGTAATGGTGAAAACTGAAACTTAATAATAATTGACAGGTTAGTTGAAAATACTAACCAAATTTTATTTAATGTTGTTTTAAATACTTCCTATTATGCTTAGTTTGGATGAGGGTAAAAAAGCAGTTTCTTTTGCTAGAGGTGTAATTGAAAATCATGTTAAAAACAATCCAACTCCATCTGCTGATCTAAAAGAAATATTTAATGAAAAACAAGGAGCCTTTGTAACAATTCATACATATCCAAATCACGATTTGCGAGGCTGCATAGGAATTCCACTACCAGTCATGCCTTTAAAAGATGCAATAATTGAGGGTGCAAAGTCAGCAACTAGGGATCCAAGATTTCCTCCTCTTGCTGAGAATGAACTGGATAACATAATCATTGAGGTTACAATTTTGACTAAGCCAGAACTTATAGAAGTTGATCAGCCGCAGGATTACTTATCTAATATAGAGATAGGACGGGATGGACTTATTGTTGAGCAAGGGTTTTTTAAGGGTTTACTTTTACCCCAGGTGCCCGTGGAACAAGAATGGAATAAAGAAGATTTCTTGTCTCATACCTGTATAAAGGCAGGACTTATGCCAGATGCATGGTTTGATAAGAGCACAAAAATATCAAAATTTAGCGGACAAGTATTTACCGAATTAAAACCGAGAGGAGAGATTAAGGAGAAAAAATTAGATGGATCTGACGATTGAAGGAAAAGCATATTTTAACGGTTGTTTTAATGATTGCTGCATTGGAATTAAAAACGGTAAAATATCTGAAATAAAGAAGATTTTGAAAGGTGATAAGCATCTTAATTTTGGAAATAAATTAATTTTACCTGCGGGGATAGACCTTCATGTTCATTTCCGCGATCCTGGTATGACAAACAAAGAAGATTTTTCTACCGGCTCAATGGCTGCAGCTTTTGGCGGTATCTCTTGTGCTTTTGATATGCCTAATACAATTCCGCAGACTACAAGTTTGGAGAACCTTTCTGATAAAATTATTACAGCTGATAAAAAGTCGTATGTTGACTTCGGTGTCTACGTCGGTGTTATAGATGATAATATCAGCAACTTAGAGAAATTAGCAAAAAAATGTAGTGGGTTTAAAATCTATCTCGGAAGTTCAACGATCGCATTAGCCTTTGATAAAAGAAAGCTAAGAAAAGCATTAGAAACAATTTCAAAGACAGATAAACTTGTTTTGTTTCATGCTGAAGATGAAGAATTACTGATTAAAAACAAAGGAGTCGAGAATAACATAGTTGATCATCTACATTTACGACCATCTGTTTGTGAGGAAACTTCGATAAAACATATTATTCAAGCTTCACAGGGATTAAATTTGAAGGCACATATTTGCCATCTTTCTTCAATAGAAGGGCTTGAACTTCTGAAAAAACGACCTAACAATATATCCTGTGGTGTAACACCGCATCATTCCTTATTAAGTGCTGATAAACCTATTGGTTCGCAAACTTTCTACAAGGTTAATCCTCCTATTCGTTCAAGTTTTGATAAAGAATCTCTCTTTAACGCAACTAAAAACGGTATTATCGATGTTATAGAATCAGATCATGCCCCGCATACTAAAGACGAAAAAGATGCAGAGTTTAATGATGCACCTTCAGGGCTCCCAGGCGTGGAAACAATGTTTCCATTATTTTTACGTCTAGCAAAGAAAGAAGTATTTCAATTCCCGAGAGTAATTTCTCTTTTATGTCAAAGGCCTGCTGATTTACTAAATATTCCTAAGGGTAAGATTGAAGTTGGAAGAGATGCAGATTTAATAGTTGTAGATCTTAAGAATGAAGTTAGAATCAAATCCGACAAGTTACATTCAAAATGTGGCTGGACTCCATTTGAAGACTGGCCTGCGATATTCCCATCAAATGTTTTCATCAGGGGAGAAAAGATTATAGAGGATAATGAAATCCAGGTGAGTCAAGGATTTGGCAAGTTTGTTGGTGCTTAGATTATGTTTGGAACGTTTCCTATTTGGTTTTGGATTTTTTTCACTTCTATGATTCCGTGGTGGGAATCACGTTATGCAATACCTGCAGCTATGCTTTATTTTAATTGGGAATGGTGGCAGGCGCTTCCTATAGCCGTTATTGGAAACATGCTTCCAATTCCGTTTATTTTACTGTTTTTCCATTTAGTTGAAAAGTTCCTTAGAAATTATAAAACTTGGACAAGATTTATGGATTGGCTTTTTGCAAAAACTAGAAAAAGAGCAGATAGTAAGATACGAAGATATGAATATATTGGGCTTATATTGTTTGTAGCAATACCTTTGCCCTTTACTGGTGCTTGGACTGGTGCTCTTATTGCTTATCTTTTTGATTTGAAATTTACTAAATCTCTTATTACAATATTTATTGGAGTGCTTATCGTAGCTTTTATTATGATAGCTTTGACGTTGTTTTTTGGAAATATATTTGGATATTCGTTTAGTTGTTAAATTGTAGGTATAGCTATGGATGAAGAAATAAAATTGCTAGCTCATAAAACCGCCGAAACTGTTGCAAGAAAAGTTAAAAAAGCAAATTCTACTGATTTTTTAAAATTTGGAAATAACGTAGGTCTTGGTGCTGATGGAACAGTTACAAAATATGTTGATAAACTAGCGGAAGATGCTGCAATCAATTATCTAAATAAATCAAAAACAAAAGTTAATGTTCTTAGTGAGGAAATAGGCTTTTTAGATAATGGCGCAGATTATACTTTTGTTTTAGATCCTATTGATGGTACTCGTAATGCCTATAGAGGGATACCATTTTATTCTGTTTCAATTGCTATTGGGAAATCAACATTGAGTGATGTTGAATATGGAATCGTTAAGAACATACCATCCGGAGATGTTTTTACTGCGGAAAAAAGTCATGGAGCTTTTTTAAACGGTAATAAAATTGGCACACCAGAAATTCCTGACAAAGAACCTCTTTCATCTCTTTCCTTAGGTAAGAATTATGATAAAGTGACAATTTCTCTTGCAAAGAAAGATAAAGTTCGTTCTTTAGGTTCTGCGTCTCTTGAGATGTGTATGGTTGCGACTGGTGCGCTTGATTATTATGTCGTTGGTAAGGAGTACATTCGTATAATTGATATAGCTGCTTCTACTCTTATTTTAAGAGAAGCTGGAGGGATTGTTACAAATGTTTTTGGTGAAGAACTTGACATGCCTTTTAGTTTGGATGAAAGAAGTAGTGTAGTTGCAGCTTGTAGTGAAGAAGTAATTAAAAAAATCATTTCTTAAACAATTTTTCTCCTTATAACTCAAATTAACCTAATGGACATCAGGGAGTCTGGAAAAAGCGGAATCGGATGGGATGATACCCCCAAATTATTCTTAATCCAGACCTCCCCATTTTCTAATGTATCTTTTTGTATAAAAATGCTATTGTTACTCTGAGAATTCTTTTAGTGATTTTTGAAAATCATCTGGCAAAACAACTCTCCTTTCAACCTCTTGCCATTCTAGGCCATAGTCAGAGAGTAATTTCTTCACCATATCTGGAACACGAGGTGCACATAGAATTCCACGTACATTTGCCTCATCCACATCTTTTTTGATATCATTTACATACATCCGAAGTTGTTGGACCGCACTGATATTAGCAAGACTCCGTTTTACTTCGATTACAACTGGCGTATGATTAACATCATAACCAAAAAGATCAATCATTCCAGATTTTACATGTTTCTCACGTTTGCTAATACGCAATCCTTCTTCTATAATATTTGGATTGCTAATAATCTCATTGACAACATCTGTCTCCATACCAGATATTACAAGTTTTGCTTTATCACGAAGCGATGTAACTGTAATAAGTTTAAGATTGCGGAATGTTATCTTCATTTTTTCAGGAGGGCTTTTATGATGAGATCTTAAAATCAAATGATCATCTTTAGCTTTAAACTCTGTTTTACTTCCTGTGGGCTGCCAATTAACTGGCTCTCGCATAATGGGTTGATGAACTAATACCGCTCCATCTTGTTTGATCATGATAATTCTTTCCCCCCAGTCTAAAAAAGATCGTGCTCTTCCGCGATAGTCAATCATACAATCTCCAATTAACAAAAGAAGTGTTTTATCTGCTTTGGATTTGTGAAATTTTTCTATAAATTTCATTGCATCTGATGATTTAGGATCAAGTATATCGCGAATCAAAACTATTTTTCCCCATATCCCTAATATTTATTATCATAATTCTTTGTTTTGGTGCTAAACATAAATGTTTTATATAGCTGAGATTAATTGCGGGTCAAATGTTAATGGCTAAAGATCTTGCTAAGATGAGTAAAAAGAAAAAACTACATTTCTCTTTGCTCGATCCAGACAAACAGAAACCAGACGTAGCTGGCTCTATTGCAAAAACAGCTGAAGAAGCTGGCAGTAGTGCTGTAATGGTCGGCGGTTCTACACTTATTTCGCAGGAGCAAGTAGATGAAACAGTAAAAGCAATTAAAGATAATTCAAAGCTGCCTGTTATTTTATTTCCATCTGGTGCAAAATTCTTGAGCAAATACGCTGACGCAGTATTTTTTATGAGCCTTCTTAACTCTCGAAATTTAGGTTATGTGATAAGAGAACATGTTAAAGGCGCGCCTTTTGTCAAGTATTCAGGAATTGAACCAATATCTATGGGATATGTTATAGTTGAACCAGGTATGACTGCTGGTAAAGTTGGGGAAGTTGATTTAGTTAAAAAAGACGATATCGAAACAGCAGTTGGTTATGCCCTTGCTACTCAGTATTTAGGTATGGATTTTTTTTATCTTGAAGCAGGTTCAGGTGCACCAAGCCCTGTTTCAGACAAAATGATTTCAGAGGTTAAAAAGAATATTGATATTCCTTTAGTCATTGGTGGCGGAATACGATCTGCAAAGGTTGCTAAAGAAAAAGCAAAAGCTGGAGCAGATATTATTGTTACAGGGACTAAATTAGAAGAAGAAAAAAATTTGAAAAAAGCCTTAAGCGACATTATAAAATCAATTGAGGAATAAAATCTCATGAAAGCTTTACTAAGTATTGGGGGAGCATCTGGCAGTATCTACGGTATTAGATTATTTGAAGAACTTTTAAAAGCAGGAATTGAAGTTCATTTAATTGTTTCTGAAGGTGCAAAGAAAATCATCGAGCATGAGACAAATTACACATACAACGCTTTAAAAAAGAAAACAAATTTTTGCTATGATAATTCAGATATGTTTGCCGGTCCTGCAAGCGGTTCTTTTGAAATTGATGCAATGGTAGTTTGTCCGTGTAGTATGAAAACCTTGTCTGCAATTGCAAATGGTTATGCGGATACTCTTACATCTAGAGCAGCTAGTTGTTTTTTAAAAGAAGAAAGGAAATTAATCCTCGTTCCTCGTGAAACACCTCTTAATTTACCATCAATAAAAAATATGGAAAATGCAAAACTTGCAGGTGCAATAATTTTACCGACTATGCCTGGTTTTTATCATAAACCCAAGAAAATTGATGATTTAGTTGATTTTATTGTTGGAAAAGTATTGGATCAACTAAAGATAAAGCATACTCTTTTTAAAAGATGGGGAAAATAACAATTGGGGAAAAATGAAACATCATCTAACACTAATTAGGCCATATGGAATGCTATTTTTAGGTTTCACCCCTGTATTTAGTGCAATTGTAAATGGTGAATTTTCATTTCAACATCTGGCAATATTATTTTTTATTGGAATTTTAGCCCATATTTTTGGTTTCGCCCAGAATGATTATTTTGACCTTAAGATAGATAGCAAGTCAAAATATGTGGCAAAAAGGCCTATTGTTACTGGAAAAATTTCACAAAAAACAGCCATGATCATATTTTCATCCTCCTTTGTTCTCTCTCTTATTCTTTCGATTGTTTTCGTTTTTTCACTTTATTCCTTTTTTGTCTTATTGATTACATTTCTTTTTTTTATGCTATATAACAAATATAGTAAGCGTTTTTTTGGCATGGAATATATTCTTGGTGCAGGAGTTTTTACCTTTGGAATCTTCGGAGCACTGACTGTTTCAAACAACATTTCAACTTTTGCAATAATAATTTCAGCAGTTGGAGTTATGCAATGGTTGTTTAGTGTTGGAGTATCTGCAAATTTAAAAGATGTTGAGTTTGACACTAAACATGGTATCAGAACAACACCATCGATGTTTGGAGTTAAAGCAATTGATAAGAAATTATTGATTCCTAAATCTTTTTGGATTTATGCTTTTAGTATTAAAATAATTCATATTTTGATAATTGCTTTACCGTTTATTTTAGGCTATACATCGATCTTTATTTATGGCCTCCCAATCCCGGGAATCAGTTTTTTAATATTAACGATAATTTTGTTATATCTAACATTCAAGATTTTGACGACACCTATGTTAAAAAGAAATAAAATGCTCATATATGTGGGATTTCAGGAAGGATTTGCCTTTCTTTTAATACCCATCGCTCTTCTAGATATACTTATAGAAAACATAACCCTGCTTGCATCATTTTTGCTAATATTGCTGTTTATATTATGGCCCCTCTTTTGGTTTAGACTACTTTATGGCAAAAGAATGATACCTCTAGAATAAGATTTATTTTAGAAAAGGGGATTATTTCTCACAGATTTTTACAAAATTTTTAAAAATCCGCTCGCCGTATTCTGTATGTTCAACTTCTGGATGAAATTGCACACCATAAATTGGTTTGTTTTTATGTT
>JAGMDE010000068.1 GCA_023128855.1 Thermoplasmatales archaeon
AAAGCGATCCCTGGAAGATATTCCTTCAGCAGATATTTGTGTAGAGGGAGAAGGAGATTTGGTTATAAAAGATATTGCTAAATCGTTAGAATTTGGAAGGAAAAATCTATCCGAAATAGAAGGAGTATATTATCGAGAAAACAATAATATAAAAGCGGGTAGACCACATAAGATAATAAAGGACCTAGATTCAATACCATTTCCTGCTCGTCATCTAGTCGATAAGTATAACTATGGAATGATAAACAATAAATATGTGTTCAAACCAAAATTAACATCTATGGTATCAAGTAGAGGATGTCCCTTTAACTGCCGGTTCTGTTCACGAAATGCTCCTGTATATAAAACATATAGACAGAGATCAGCTGAAAATGTTGTAAAAGAAATGCTAGAGATAAACAATAAATACAAAACACTGTGTATAGTCGATGATAACTTTCTTGCAGATAAAAAACGGGCTAACAAGATAATGGATAGCCTTATTGAAGAAGGAACAGATCTTGATTTACTAATTTTGGGAGCTCGGGTTGATTCAGCAGATAGAGAATTATATAAGAAAATGAAAAAAGCAGGTGTTAAATCTATGGGGTTTGGTATTGAATCAGGTAATCAAGATGTCCTTGATTATTATAATAAGAGGATAACACTAGATCAGATTAGGAAAGCAGTTAATTTAAGCCGTGAAATGAATTTTATAACTCACGGAAATTTTATACTTGGTGCTCCATTTGAAACGGAGAAACATTTTGAAGAAACCATAAAATTTGCCTGTTCCTTACCTCTTGATATCGTGCTTTTTAATCCTTTAGCATATGTGTATGGTTCCGATTTATGGGATGAAGCTATTCAGAAGGGTATTACCCCTAAAGACGGTGGTTATACTATTGGGCCAGAGGCACGAAAAAAATTGGGAAATTTTACTTTTGAAGAACTTTTAGAATTTTGTCAAAAAGCTGTGAAAAGGTTTTATTTAAGACCAAATTACATAATAGATCAATTGATCATATCCATTAAGAGGAAAAATTTCAGACTTATAAGAACAGGATTAAATAACTTGTTATAATATTATATCTTCCAAATATCTATAGATAGTTATAAAAAAAATTTAGTTCATTCTGAGAGTTTCAAAATCGCTTCAGCGATATCTCCTTTTGTTTCCTTTAGTGCTTTTTTAGCTTCTGCTTTTGATTTGCCAGTTTGTTCTGCAACTAGATCTATATCTCCTTGCGGGATTTCTTCTTCAAGTTGTTTGATTTGTGCTTTTCCTGTGACCTGATAGGTTTTTTGCCCCTGGGCATCCATTATTGTTACTTCTGCATCACTGATAATATATTCTTTAGTATCAGTTTGAATTATCACTTTTTTTACATTTTCAATTTCTTTGACGTTAATGCCGAGTCTTTTCATCATTTGGTTCATCTGTCTAGGATTCATACGTCCAGGCATCATATTAAGATTCCTCCAAATATCCTTGGTTTCGAAGCATATATAGATAACTTGTTGTTTAACATTTTGGTATGGTATCAGGTAAAGAAATCAAGGCTCTTGACAAAAATGCAGAATTCTATGGAATTCCAACAATTAAATTGATGGAGAATGCAGGCAAAGGAATTGCAGATTTTATAATTAAAGAATTAAAACCAAAAAATAAAGGAATATTATTTTTCTGTGGAACTGGAAACAATGGGGGAGACGGCTTTGTCGCAGCTAGACATCTATCTAATAAATGCAATGTTACAGTTTTTTTAACTGGTAAAAAAAATGAAGTAAAAACAGATATTTCAAAAATAAATTTTCAAAAGTTAAAAAACATAAAAATTTACGATATCAGTTCATTAAACAAAATAGATGAATTAATCTCAAAAAATTATGTAATTGTTGACTCAATGCTAGGAATAGGTTTATCTGGGAATTTAAGAGAACCATACTTGACTATAGTGAATAAGATCAAAGCAGTAAAAAACAAAATAATCATTTCAGTTGATGTTCCTACTGGACTTGGAACAAACAATACAATAAAACCAGATTATACTATTACCTTCCATGATATTAAAACTGGAATGAATAAAGAAAACAGTGGAGACATTAGAATGGTTGATATAGGAATACCAAAAAAAGCGGTAGAGTATGTAGGACCTGGGGAATTATCGACATATTATCCCAAACCAAAAAAAGACTCGCATAAAGGAGAAAATGGGAGATTATTAATTGTAGGCGGTGGTCCTTATTATGGGGCTCCTGCTCTTTCAAGTTTTGCAGCTCAAAGAACAGGTATCGATCTTGTTTTTGTAGCAACTCCTAAAAAAGTTGCAAGAGCAATTACTTCTTATTCACCTTTATTAATAAAACCTGTTCGCCTTGCAAAAGATGTTGCAAAACTTTCACCTACACTTATTGTAAAGGAACTAAGTGATGAAAATTATCTTGTAAGTGATGATGTAAAAATTGTAGAATCACTAATTAATAAAGTTGACACTTTGTTAATTGGTCCAGGCTTAGGTTCAGAGGTTAGTACACAGAAAGCTGTTGAAAAAATAATCACTCTTTTTGTAAAAAACAAAAAATCAATTGTTATAGATGCCGATGCAATAAAAGTAATAGGAAAGAAACCTGATTTACTAAAAAATTCACAAACAGTGATAACTCCGCATACCGGCGAATTTAAAGAACTAACAGGTGTCAAATTATCAAATAATTTAGATGAGCGAAAGAAAAATGTTGAAAAATGGGCTAAGAAGTTAGGAGTAACAATACTCCTGAAAGGACCAATTGACATAGTTAGCAATGGGCAAGAAACAAAACTAAATGACATTCACAACGAGTCCATGACAGTAGGGGGAACTGGGGATGTACTTGCTGGGATTATTGGTGCCTTATTATCCAAGGGTGTAGAGCCTTTTAATGCTGCAAGAGCTGGAATTTTCATAAATGGAGCCGCGGGTAATTTAGCATTTAAAAAATGTTCATACGGACTAATTGCAACAGATTTAATAGAAGAGATACCTGAGGTTTTAAAAAAATATTTATGAACTATTGACTGGAGCTAAATATGGATCTTTCTGATATACAACCAATACTCAATGAACCAGTGCTTTTCATAAAAAATAAACAAATTCTAGTTGTCGCAGATTTACATTTAGGAATTGAAAGCCAGCTTAGAGAACAAGGAGTCCATACTTCGTCACAGGCGCAAAAAATGATAGATCATCTTCTATCGATTTGTAAAAAATACAAACCAAAAGAAATAATTTTATTGGGGGACATCAAGCATAATATCCCTTCTGCAACGATTCAGGAAAGAAGAGATGTAAGTAGCTTTCTAAGATTAATTAAGGAATATGGAACAATTCATATTATACCTGGCAACCATGATGGTTTTATAAAAAAACTGTCACCGGATGAAATAATAGTTCATCTGTCAGATGGTTTCATTATTGAAAACATTGGTTTTGTACATGGTCACAGGTGGCCTAATGAAGATATAATGAGATGCGAACAAATCATCATGGGGCATACACATCCTACTGTGATGTTTAGAGATAGACTCGAATATAAAACATTTGAACCATGTTGGGTTAGAGGATCATTTTTAAAGGATAAATTGAAAGAAAAATATCCTAACTCCATAAATCCTGAGATATTAATAGTACCCGCCTTTAATCCTTTATGTGGCGGTATTGCAGCTAATCAAGAGGGTGTAACAGGTCCATTGGGGAAGATAATAGATATTAAAAAAGCACGGATTTATTTGATTGATGGAACATCATTAGGGTTAGTCAAAGATATCGGCTAAATCAAGTTAAGCTTAAATACCTGTTCTTAATAACGGCAATAAATTATTAAAAATGTGATTTACCATGGAAATAAATATTTCAAAAACAGTTTGGAAATTCCTTACAATGTTCCTATTATTAATATTGCCTTTATTAATCGTTCTTTTAGGAGCAGTTTTTAACATCCTGATTGCATGGTATTACATTTTAGCTGTAACCTGGTTTGGTATGGGCGTTATTTTTTATGGTGTGACAAATTAGCCAAAATTCTAAATATTAGACAGTATTGCACCAAACAGAATGACTTCAGTTTTCTCTACTTTAAATCCAGAAATTCAAAACCTTCTCATTAGTAGAAATATTAAACAGCCTACTGAGCCTCAGATTAAAGCAATCTCTCCTATATTGAATGGAGAAAACGTTCTTTTAATAGCACCAACAGGACTTGGAAAAACAGAGTCTGCACTTTTACCAATTTTTCATAATTTTTTAAAAGAAAGATCTCCTAAACAGGATAAAGAAAGCAAGGGAATTTCTATTCTTTATATTACCCCTCTTCGAGCTTTAAATAGAGATATGCTCAGAAGAACCATCGAATGGGGTAAAGAACTTGGAATAGAAATAGCGGTTAGGCATGGAGATACTTCACAGAGTGAAAGAACCCGCCAGTCAAGAAAGCCTCCAGATATGCTTATCACGACGCCTGAAACTTTTCAGATATTATTTATTGGTAAAAGATTAAGAAGACATATTGCAAGTGTTAAATGGGTTATAGTCGATGAAATACATGAATTGGCTAATGCTGAGCGAGGTGCGCAACTTGCAGTCGGCTTGGAGCGATTGTTTGAATTAACAACTGGAAAAGGTCATAGTTTTCAAAGAGTTGGGCTATCTGCAACTGTTGGTTCGCCTGATGAGGTAGCACGTTATCTTGGCGGTATTGAAAATGATAAATTCAGAGATGTTACTGTTCTTGAGGTTGATGTCACGAAACATATCGATATTAAAGTCGAGCTTCCATCGATTAAAAAAAGTGACTACCCAATTGCTAATCGACTCAAAATTGAGCCAATGTCCTTCGCATCTCTAAGGAGATGTAAAGAATTAATTGATGACCATGTTTCAACGCTTCTTTTCATTAATACAAGAGATGGTGCAGAAATTCTAGGCGCCCGATTTCACCAATGGGCTGATGATTTATCTATAGATGTACATCATGGTTCATTATCTAAGATATCTAGGATAGAGTCGGAAGATAATTTTAAAAATGGCAATTTGAAATCATTGATTTGTACATCTTCATTAGAATTAGGGATAGATGTTGGTAATACAGATTTTGTTTTGCAGTACAACTCACCTAGAGAGGTTAAAAGAATTTTACAGCGTGTTGGAAGATCTGGCCATAGTATAGGCAAAACCTCAAAGGGTATGATATTGGCAACAACACCTGAAGATCTATCTGAGAGCCTTGTAATTGCAAGACGGGCTTTAAAAGGTAAAATAGAGCCATCGGAGGTAAGACAAAATCCACTATCAGTATTAACAAATCAAATCATATCAATTACTTTAGAATATGGAAAGATAAAGCCTGATAAAATCTACAATGTGGTAAAAAGATCATATACTTTTCATAAATTGAATCGTAAGATATTCAACAAGATCTTAGAACAACTTAGAATTCAACGAAGCATATGGCTAAGTGAAGATAATATAATTTTTAAAAGAACGAATTCAAGACATTATTTTCTTGACAACATTTCTATGATTCCTGATGAAGTAACATATGTAGCTGTAGATATAAGCTCAAGAAAGAGAATCGGGAAACTTGACGAAAGCTTTGTTTTAAATTATGGATTTGAGGGAGCAAAATTCATATTGAGTGGCAGATCTTGGACGATTGTAAAACGAGAGGATGATGAGATACTTGTAACTCAATCAAAAGAAATTGGTAATGCACCTGCGTGGGCTGGTGAAGATATCCCTGTACCGTTTAATGTGGCTAGAGAAGTTGGTAAACTTAGAAGGCTTATTGCAAATGGTGAAGAGTTCAAAGACTATCCTTGTAATAAAAAAACATTTGATAAAATAATTAAACAAATAGAGAACCAGAAAAGACAAGGATTCAAAGTTCCAGATGATAAAACAATTACACTTGATGTTGAAGATAAAACCATAGTGATAAACGCATGTTTTGGAACAAAGGTAAACGAAACACTTGGTAGATTAATCTCAGCAATGCTTGCACAATCGATAGGTGAAAGCGTTGGAATAAATAGTGATTCTTACAGGATAAATCTTGAACTTCCTGGAAGAATTTCGGTTGAAAAAATAAAAAATATCCTATTAACTGTTAAGCCAGAATCACTTGAATATCTTATAGAAACGATATTGAAAAATTCAACTTATATACGATATCAACTCGTACATGTGGCTAGAAAATTTGGGGCGATAAAGAAGGATTTTGATTACAAAAATGTCGGAGCAAGAAAGTTGTTCACACTTTTTGAAAATTCTCTAATATTCGATGAGGCTATTGATAAAATTATTTGGGAAAGAATGGATGTTGAAAATACTCAAAAAATCCTAAATGAGATACAAAACAAAGAAATAGAAATCCATACCCAAAGGCTTTCACCTATTGCTCTTGCAGGATTTGAAACTATAAGAGGACTCATGGTCCCTCAGCGTGCGGATAGATCTATTCTTATGGCTTTGAAAAAACGGTTGGAAGATACAGATATAACTCTTGTTTGTACAAATTGTAATAATAGGTGGAATACCTCTGTTAGAAGGACAGATGATAAACCAAAATGTTCTAAATGTGGAGCTATAAAAATTGCTGTTTTACGTAGGCATAATAGAGATCTAGCTAAGATTCTTACAAAAAAAGATAGAACGAAAGAGGAAAATAAGGAGGCAAAAAGACTTCATAAAAATGCGAGTTTGGTTTTGAGTTATGGTAAACTTGCTCTTTTATCATTAGTTGGGCGAGGTATAGGCCCTGATACTGCTGCCAGGCTCCTTAGAAGATATAATAATATGGCTCAGCTAAAAAATTCAGAGGAATTACAAATTAAATTTTTAAGAGATATGCTAAAAGCTGAACTAACCTATGCTAGAACAAGAGGATTTTGGGATAATAACTAATTTTCTTTTAAATAAGAAGTTTTAAAACTATAAAATGCATTGTAAATTAGACAAATTAGTATTTAAAGAGCGGAGTGTGGATGCCTCAATTCAAGAACATTGAGATACTTGGTCGTATATTAAGAACTACAATTAGTGTAATTAGTAGAAGAACGTCTGATGCTTATGCTAATGTAATAATTGGCAATGCAATTAAAGACCTTGCAAAAAAATATGATTTTTTAAACCTCGTAAAAATTCAGGGAACACAATATACTGAAGTATATGATATTATCAAAATTGATACAGAGATAAATAATATTGATCTGAAAAAAATTGGTAAAGCAGCAAGCGAATTTCTTGAGAAAATTACAGGATCAATGGGTAAAAACGCTGGTTATTACTTTTTAAGAGAAATTAAGGAGAGATTTCCATTTGAATATGAAGAAACAATTAAAGGAATTGGTGTGGATTTAGATTTTTTACAGCTAAAATTCCTCACCGAACTTAAACAAGTCTCCCGACTTCAAATTAATAATTCTGATTTATTAAGAAATTTGACAAAAGTTTTGTTTGATATCTTAGATAAAGATTTTGGTAGAGATACTTCATTTAAGACATTGAGTGAATTAGCTGGAAGACTAAGTACCGAATATGAAATTTTGAAATATGTTAAAATAAATGATATAAGATCTGCTCAAGGCGTTGATATTGTAACAATTGATTCAGATGTTAATAATGCTGACCCTTCTAGAGTAGGAGCTGCAATTCAGAGAGTAATACAAGAATTGAATAATTATTACGCAGATAAAAGTAGTTTAAACTTTATTGAAAAGCTAAAGGACCGACTCAACTCTGATTTTATATTCCAGCTGGAGAAGATTGGTATTAATCTGGATGTTGTACAGCTGAAGAAAGAATTAGTAGTTAAACACGTAATGATAGCTTTGGTTGATGTATTAAGTCAGTCTAGCAATCCGAGTTTTTCTATTATGATAGTCAATAATGTGCTAAAAAAATTCCAGGAGAAATTTGAGTTTTTGGATAAAATAAAGATAGATAGCGAGCAGTTTTCGAAGGGAACAGACGGAATTATTGTTTCACCAGATATTGAAGCTGTAAACTCATCTGAGCTTGGTAGAGGAATTCAAAAAGTAGTGGAGGATCTTATTACATCTTTGGGGGACGAAGCTGGTGAAAATTTTGTTGAAATTTTTAAAAAACGGCTTGGAAAAGCCTATGTCTTAAGAATTGAAGAGATGGGTGTCAATCTTCATATGATAGAACTAAAACGGAATTTAACCTGGTAATTATAGATTTTTAATGAGGGATTTATACTCGTTGATAAACGATAAATAAATCGTCAATTTTAAATATATCATATTATTTCTGTTAAAGTGAGGATTTTAATATGGTAAATATTGGAATAGTCAGTTATGGAGCCTATATCCCGAGGTTTAGAATAAAATCTTCAGATATAGCAAAGGCTTGGGGTAAGGATCCAAAGACAATCACAGGCGGTCTTGGAATTATAGAAAAATCAGTCCCATCTCTTGACCAAGATGTGGCTACAATAAGTGTAGAATCAGCTAGATCAGCTCTTTCTAGATGTAGTATAAATCCACAAGATATCGGAGCTATTTATGTTGGAAGTGAATCCCATCCATATGCAGTTAAACCTACTGGGACAATCGTTGCTGAAGCAGTCTGTGCAACTCCAAATTTAACAGTTGCAGATTATGAATTTGCTTGTAAAGCAGGAACTGCTGCCATTCAAACTTGTATGGCTCTAGTAAAGTCAGATATGATAAAATATGGTGTTGCAATTGGCGCTGACACCGCCCAGGCAGCTCCTGGAGATGCTCTTGAATATGCTGCAAGTGCTGGAGGAGCAGCATTTATCATAGGTAAAGAAAATGTTATAGCTACAATTAACCAAACATGTTCATTTACTACCGATACTCCTGATTTTTGGAGACGTGAGGGACGAAAATATCCGGCCCATGGTGGTCGTTTCACTGGTGCACCAGCATATTTCAGACATATTACTAGTAATGCAAAAAATCTAATGGAATTGACAGGAACAAAACCTGAAGATTATACTTTTGCAATATTTCACCAACCAAACGGGAAATTCCCAGTTAGAGTTGCAAAAATGTTAGGATTTACTCCAGAGCAAGTAAAACAAGGGCTTTTATGTCCAGTAATAGGAAACACTTATTCCGGTGCCACAATGCTTGGTCTTGCATCAGTACTTGATGTAGCAAAACCCAGCGATAGAGTATTTCTCACAAGTTATGGGTCTGGGGCAGGAAGCGATGCATTTGATATAACAATAACAGATACTATAAATCAATTAGAAAAGAAAAAAGCACCTCTTGTGTCGGAATTGATCGATGATAAAGAATACGTTGATTATGCAACTTATGCAAAATATAGAGATTTATTATATTGGGAGTGATAAGAATGAGAGATGTAGCAGTTATAGGTGTTGGGATAACAAAATTTGGTGAACTTTGGGATAAATCATTCCGTCAGTTAATTGCTGAAGCTGGATCTCAGGCAATTATAGATTCTGGAATTAGTGGAAAAGAGATCGATGCGCTTTATGTTGGATCAATGAGTGCTGGAAGATTTGTTGGACAGGAACATGTTGGAGCACTAGTCGCAGATGCTTCCGGTTTTTCTCAGATGCATATCCCTTCTATTAGAGTTGAAAGTGCATGTGCTTCTGGAGGACTTGCCGTTAGACAAGGTTATTTTTCAGTTGCATCAGGTATGAATGATATTGTAGTAATTGGCGGAATAGAAAAAATGACTGATGTAGTTGGAACAGAAGCATCAAATATTCTTGCAACAGGTCTTGATCAGGAGTGGGAAGCATTCTTTGGAGCTACATTTCCAGGTATTTATGCAATGATTGCAACAAGGCATATGCATGATTTTGGAACTACTAGAGAACAACTTGCACAAGTTGCAGTTAAAAACCATGCAAATGGGGCATTAAACCCATATGCACAATTTAAAAGAGAAATGAAACTCGAGAGCATTTTAAATGCTCCTATGGTTGCATCTCCTCTAGGCATGCTCGATTGTTCCCCAGTTTCTGATGGAGCTGCAACATTAATTTTATGTGCAGCCGAAAAAGCAAAAAAATACACAGATAAACCTGTAAAAATAATTGGTTCAGGGCAGGCATCTGATACACTTCCTTTACATGGACGAAATGATATATGTACATTTGAGTCAACAACGTATGCAGCAAGAATGGCATATAAACAGGCAAACATTGAACCCAGTAAAATCGATGTAGCAGAAGTTCATGATTGTTTTACAATTGCTGAAATATTAGCTATTGAGGATTTAGGTTTTGTCAAAAAAGGAGACGGAGGAAAAGCTATAGACAACAAGATTACAACACTTGACGGAAAGATTCCAATTAATCCTAGCGGAGGGCTTAAAGCAAAGGGCCATCCTGTTGGTGCAACAGGTGTTGCACAGATTGCTGAGATTGTATTACAACTAAGAGGAGAAGCAGATAAAAGACAAGTTAAAGATGCAAAAATAGGTCTTACCCATAATGTTGGTGCTAGCGGTGCATCTTGTGTTGTAAATATACTGGAGGCGATGTAAGATGGCAGAAGGAGCGGTACCACGTTTTTGGAGAGAAATACCTCAGAGGTACAATTTAATTGGAAACAAATGTAACGAATGTGAAAAGGTATTTTTTCCACCCCGTGAATCTTGCCCTGAGTGCAGAAGAAAAAGTATGGGAAAAATGAAAGATTTCAAACTTAGTGGAGAAGGAGAAGTTTTGACTTATACGATTATCTATGAGGCTTCTGAAAAATTTGAAGGACAAGCGCCATATCCACTGGCAATCATTCAATTAAAAGAAGGCCCAAAGATAACTGCACAGATTGTAGATTGTGATATCGAGGATGTTAAAATTGGCATGAAATTAAAATCAACATTTCGTAAAATCCAAGATGATGGATATGTGGGAGCAATATATTATGGGTACAAGTTTAAGAAGAGGAATTAATTACTAACGATATTTAAGAAATGGGTGAAAACTACTATAAGGAGAACCCTACAATTATAATACTATTTTTATATTTATTTTAGCCCTGTTTTTCTATTGCGATCTCTAAATTCATATGACAGTTCAGTCAGATCAGCAACTTCTTCATCTTCAGTTTTGGAATCTTTCTTTTTCTTAATGTTCTCAGCCATATTTTTTCCTCCCTCTTATGCAAAGTT
>JAGMDE010000069.1 GCA_023128855.1 Thermoplasmatales archaeon
AGGATAATAAAGTATTTGTTACTTCATGGGACAACAATGTTTATGCTCTTGATGTAAAAAATGGTAAAAAGTTATGGTATTTTGAGACAGGTTGGGGAATTGATACTTCTCCCGCGGTATCTGAAAACATGGTTTTTGTTGGATCTGCAGATAATAATCTCTATGTGTTAAATGCAAACGATGGAAGTTTAGAATGGATGTTTACATGTAATGCTAGTATACATTCAACACCAGTTGCTTACGGTGATTTTGTATTCTTTGGTTCTGATGATGGTCGGTTTTATGCTTTAAACAGAACTACTGGAGAATCCGAATGGTTTTTTGCCCCAGGACAAACTATTGACGGTGATCTCAAGAGTTATATTACAACTCCTATTATTTCCGATTCTATTGTACATAATGGTACTGTATTCCTAGGAGCTGTCGGAACGATTTATGCTCTTGATGCTCAAACAGTTGAACAACCGGTATCAATAATTATAGAAGAAGATATCGTGCCAGAGGAAACCTGGCTTTTTATTATTCTCTCACTTGTATTTTTGATACTTGTTACAGCATTGTATCTTGGTCTAAGTAAGAAGCGGATTAAATGAGCGTATTAATAATTGCATTTATTGTTTACCTTGTTATTCTGGTATTAATTGGCATTTGGTCCTCTAGATTTAATAAAACTCTTGATGATTTTTTAATTGCTGGAAGGAAACTTGGTACATGGCCAGTTGCGATAAGTGCTCAAGCGTCTGATATGAGCGGGTGGCTAGTTCTGGCTTTGCCAGGTAGAGCTTTTATGTATGGTGTAAGTGCAATATGGACAGCTATTGCTTGTGCACTTGGAACCCTTTTTAATTGGAGTGTTATTGCAAAAAGACTTAGAAGGTTCACTGAAAAACTTCGTGCGCTTACCATTCCAGGTTTTTTAGAGGATAGGTACAAGGATGATACTCATACAATACGCGCTATTGCTACAATAATTATTGCTGTTTTTATGGTTGCATATGTCTCAGCACAGCTTGTAGCAAGTGGTAAGATTTTAAGCGAAACATTTGGGTGGAGTTATCATGCGGCTTTAATTCTAGGATTTGCAATTATTACATTTTATACGCTTATGGGTGGTTTTTTTGCTGTAGCATGGACTGATGTATTTCAAGGTATGCTGATAGTAATAATATTACTTGTTTTACCAATAGTTGGAATTATAAAACTAGGGGGATTTGGTCAAGTTTTATCAACTATAGGTCAAGTGGATATGAATGCCATTTCACCAACTTATGGCTACGGTGGAATTCTCTTCATTCTTTTTGCGTTTGCCAGTATGGCATGGTTCTTTGGTTATCCGGGTCAGCCACATGTGCTGACAAGGTATATGGCAATCAAAAGTGAAAAAAAACTATGGAATAGCAGTTTAATAGGTATGGTTTGGGTTATTATCAGTCTCTGGGGTGCTGTACTCATTGGTATTGTTGGTCTTGCTATGTTTAAGGAATTGCCTGATCCTGAAAAGGTAATGCCAATGTTAGCAACAAGTCTTCTTCCTGAATGGATTGCTGGGATTGTTATAGCAGCAATAATTGCTGCTATTATGTCAACAGCTGATTCACAGTTACTGGTAGCGACATCCTCTGTAGTAGAAGATGTATATCATAAATTAATAAATGCAAAAGCAAATCAAAAGAGACTATTATTTTATAGTAGAATATCAGTTTTATTATTATCTATTATTGCTTTCATCTTTGCTATTCCTGGAGAGAATAGTGCTATTTATTTTTTAGTTGCATTTGCTTGGGGTGGTCTTGCTGCTTCATTTGGTCCAATAATTATTTTATCTCTGTGGTGGAGGCGTACTACTAAATGGGGAGCAATTGCTGGCATGCTATCAGGTATGATTACTGTTTTTATTTGGGATAAAAGTGGAATTATGTCCTCTATGTCAGAGGAATTAATTATTCCTGGTATGCTTCCTGCTTTCTTTGTATCTCTATTTTGTATTATTACATTTAGTATATTTACGGTACCGCCAAATACCAAAAAATTGTTTAATTAATTAAAAAAATTGGGTATTTTTTGCACTTGCTCAACAGGAGGGATATGCACCTGCATATGCAGGTTATTATCGATACGTTTAAATAATAGTATTTGTATTTGTTTTCTAACTAGTACATGGGATGTGTGATGGGATGAGACTAGATAGACGTTTAATATTAATAGGAGTAATGCTAGTAGTTTTGAGTATGACTATGGCTACTCAGTATGCTATTACAAAAACTGGGTATTCATTTACTATTGTCCACCCTTCTAATGCGGATATTAGGTTTATTGGTCATGATAATGCTTCAGACAATATTCGTTTATTGAGGATTAATGGAACGAACGCTAGTAACAGTATGGCATTGGAATTATCATTTGGAAACATAAGTGCAAATCAAAATAAAACTTATACTGCTGCGTTTGGTATTGTTAATGAAGAAGCCTATGCATTAAATATTACTCATATTAATGTCTCAGTGGATAGCAGTGGTGTTGATTATTTACATATATGGGTACATGGTGATCCGAATTTAACAGCGGAAAATGATGCAACATCAGTTTATTTATGGAATCAAGGAACAAATCCTGGCAGTTATACCGCGTCGTCGAGCGTGTGGCTGTTAAATGCAGGAGATGGAGATAGAACCACATTTGATGGTTCTATAGCTAGTACACTATGGGATGATAGAGCTCATGTGCAATGGGCTAATTATACTGTAGCTGCAGATAATCAAACTGATGATTATTGTTGGTTCCAGATATCAATTAATGCTCCGCCTAATGCTAATTCAGCACTTACATATAATGGTCAGATTTGGGTTCACTTTAGAACAGACACAACAAGTTATGGTGAATAATTTTAAAATTATTTTACCAAACTATCTTCTTTTTTTATTTTAAATGTAATTTTGGGTAATTAAAAAGTTTAATGAGATTTAAATATCAAAAAGTTATTATCGTTTTTATAACCAACTTTGAATAGAGAGGGGAAAATCTATACTATTCTAGATTTAAGATTTGTATGGAAAAGAAATCTGTATTTAGAAATTTGGATGTACAAATTGCGCTAGCGTTAAGTGCCGCTTCAGCATTGATATATGAGGTTGTAGCATCACATATGTTGATTTTTTATTCAGATGAAAGCAGCTATTCAATTGCTACAATTTTGAGTGTGTTTTTATTTGGTTTAGCAGTTGGATCAATAATTATTCATTATACATTAGATAAAATTAAAAATAAAAAGTTAATTTTTTGTATTCTACAGATAATTATCGCACTTTATGCATTCTTTGTTTTAACTAATTTAATTAATATCCTCCCTGAAATATATACATGGGGTGCATTTGCAACAAGTTTTATCATATTATTAGTTCCAACAATTTTCCTAGGAGCAATATTTCCTCTTGCTGGATCAATATTTAAAAAAGATAAAAAAGAAATCATTGGCCTTGTTTATACGTCAGATCTTTGTTGGAGCAATACTAGGTAGTCTAGTTGCAGGATTTTTATTAATACCGCAATTAGGAACAAGAACAACTGTAATATTTGGTGCAGGTCTAAACATAATATCTGCTTTTATTATGTTTTCAAAGAAACAAAAAATAATTCCAATATGCCTTTTGGTTTTATTATTTGCTTCAACAATTAACATTCCAAGTCTTACAACAGAAAATCCTGTTTTAACATATGAAGAAGAAGAATACATCAAAGAAGGATACCAGTTCTATGCAAACTCACCATATGGTCTAGTAACAGTCAAAAATGATTATTTATTTATAGATGGAAGAGTACAATGTTGTCAATGTTATGGAGAGGGTGGAGTTGATATAATGATAGCAGTATATGCTCTTGAGCCACTTGAGGAATATGGAGAACTTGAAGTATTAAATATTGGTCTCGGTTGTGGTCTAACATTAGAAAAATGTTTAGAATATAACACAAGTATAGACGTTGTTGAAATAAATGAACAAGTAGTCAGAGCAAATAAAATTATGACAGATGTTTTAAAAAATCCCAGAGTGAACCTAATTATTGATGATGGGTTAAATTATCTTAGGTCTAATAATAAACAATATGATTCTATTATAATGGATATAGAATTACCATATGTTGCCCATTCTTCATACCTTTTTACTGTTGATGCCTTTATAATTATTGCTAACTCATTAAAAAATCATGGAGCTTTTACATTAAGGAATTTTAATTCTAATGATAGGTTCCAAGATATTTTGTTTTATTCTTTAAAAGAAGGTTTTCCATATATTTATTCTTATAGTGGTGTATTTCTTGCTACAAAACAAGAGTTAGATCAGCTAGAATACGTTCCATCTACACCTTATGAAATAAATACTATTGATAGAAATACGTTAACAGATGCCTTCTTAGGAAATGGATAAGAGAAGGCTTTCGTAATTTTATAGAGATATATTTGTAATATTTTTAATATATCTAGAAAAAACACAAGGTATATATATTTCAGTATATATTCCTATAAGCACAGGATGGGTATATGCCTCTAACACGTAAAACTCGTGTATCTGGGAGTAGTATTGTTGTAACAATTCCAAGTCAACTTGTAGAAGCTTTTGACATAAATAGTGGTGACACTGTTGAAATTATCCCTCTAAAAAATGGGCAGATAATAATTAAAAAAATTGGAGATAATAGTTCTTCAAGGGGGGGATAATGAAAAAGAAATTGGCCATTATTTCAGTTTTATTAACTATAGCTTTGATTTTCAGTGGCTTTCATGGAGCTATGCTTTACGGAACACAATATATGCAATCAAAACCAGGATACCTATACAGCATATCATCCGCAGCAGACTGGTGGGATTGCAACTGGTCATACTGCAAAAAAATCACCATCGATCATAACAAGGTAGATACAGATCAAACCAACTATCCAGTAATGATATATCGAAGCGCAGACAGCGATCTAGCAACATATACCCAATCCGATGGTGCAGATATAGCATTTTTAAACCAATACAATACAACCCAGTACAACCACGAAATTGAAAAATACGATAGCAGCACAGGTGAACTAATTGCTTGGATAAAGGTAACAAGTGTTTCCTCTACCACAGATACAATTCTATACATGTACTATGGAAATCCAACCAGTAGTAATCAGACAAATATGGTTGAAACATGGGACTCCAACTATGTAATGGTTCACCATCTAGAAGATCCCTCAGGAACAATAGTTGATTCAACATCTAGTTATAATAATGGAACAAACAACGGTGCAGCCTTTAATGCAACAAGTAAAATCGATGGAGGATACGATTTTGATGGAAATGATAATATCACAGTTAGCGATGCCAGCAGTCTGGACATAACAGGTCAGATTACACTTGAAGGATGGATTAAAGATCCACCATGGATAAAAGATGATGATGAAACCATTGTTCAAATCATTGACAAAAGAGAAGAACAACGTATAATATTTCCGGGTAAACCATTCAGTGTTGAAAGAACAGTTAGGACAAATAAACAAACAGATTTGATATTTGTAGCTTTATACTCCTCAGGAATAAAAATCCAAAATATGTATGAGGGACAAAATAATATTCTAGAAAAGGGATACGAAAAGGATAATCCAAATTCCAACATTGAAAAAACAATAGAAAACATTAGAAAACAACTACCAGACAAACTGAAAGAACTAGAAAACATTGCCTATTCCAAAACCTTTACCACCAACAGTGAAAAAACAATCAAAATGAGTTTCGAATCAAAAACAAATAATCTTTTTAATGATGGAAAAATCAGCTATTTAGTAATATCCTCAGATGGAACTTATGACTATGAAAGCACAACTCACTGGAAAATTTTAGACCATTTAAGGAATATAATACAAAAATATCCTCAATCAAGAGCATTATTAGAAAAAATCTTTACAGATTTAAAATATGTTAAAATTGATGCTGAAGATGCAAAAAATATAGTTGATTCCTATGAAAATGTTTTGATCTTAGATTTTAGAAATGAAGATAGTTATAATTCTGGACATGTTGATAGGGCAATTTCAGTTACATTAGATGATTTAGCTTGTAGCTCTTGTTTTCAAAAACTGCTAAAGGACTACAAAAATAGCAAAATTATTGTTTATGGAGATAACGAAGTTGAAGTGAAAAAAGCCTATGACACCCTTTTTGAAGGGGGTTATAATCTTTTATATTATCTAACTGATGATATTGAATCTTGGAAAAACGCAGGTTTTAACATTATTACTTCACAAGCTGAGATTAATGTCGAAACAGAAATTGATCAAAGTTTAAATAATGGAAAATCCACGTTATTGTTTTTTTATTCAAATGGTTGTGGTTATTGTCAGGATCAAAAACCGGTTCTTACAGATTTAAGTGAAAGTTATGCGGATGAGTTAGATATTGTTTATCTTCATAATAATGAGAACCCTAACAATTTTGATAGATATAATGTTAAATCGTATCCAACTATGTTTCTAGTTGTCGGTAAAGATAAAGATGGTTATATCTATAAGGATTTCAGTGGGTTTAAAGATAAAGATATGTTAGTTAGTTTTTTTGATATGGCTTTGGATAAGAGCAATTATTCTGCTGTTTTTGAAAGTTGGTGGCATGGGCCTATAGAACCGCATCGTCCTTTGGGTTTACCGCTCCAAGTTGCTGCTCGTGTATCACATGGAGAAAATGCACAGGTAATTATACGATACAAAGATGGGAGGAGTTTTGCAGAAGAAACATCTCATTTAGAATCGCTGGGTTTTGTTCCAACTACAGAGATTTCATCTAAAGGTCTTATCGCTGGAACTATAAATAAGTCAATTTATGAAAAGATCAAGTATGATAGTGATATTCTTGCGGTTTATCCTGATGAGAATTTCACGGTGTTATTGGATGAAAGCCTACCGTTGATACGTTTTGATGAAGCTGTTGAAGATTTTAATGTGACTGGCAGTGGTAAGAAGATATGTATCTTGGATACTGGTGTAGATGCTTCACTTGTAAATTATAGTTATGGTTATGATTTTGTTAACGATGATAATATTCCAGATGATGAATATGGTCATGGAACAAAGGTAGCTGCCGTAATTAAGAGTATTGCTCCTGATGCAGAGCTAGTTGTAGCAAAAGTTATTGGTTCTACAGGTATTGGTTATGAATCTACTGTTTTGGAAGCACTTGAATGGTGTATAGCTCAAAATCCTGATGTAATTAGTTTCGGTATAGGATCACAAGACACTTGTAGTGGTTTTTGCGACTTTAATTTTGTTGCAAGTATGGCAAATAGTGCAGTAGACGAAGGTATTTTTGTTGTAGCTGCATCTGGTAATGATGGTTTAAATCGTTTGAAATCTCCTGCTTGTGGTTCAAAGGTGTTTTCTGTTGGTGCAACCGATGATAATGATAACATTGCTGGTTTTTCCAATGTAAATCCAACACTTGACATGTTTGCACCAGGAGTAGATATTGAGACAAAAGCTGGTAGTGGTAGTGGTACATCATTTAGTGCTCCTTTTGTTGCAGGTGCTGCTTTGTTGGTATTGGAAAATGAAAATCTTATTCCTATGGATTTGAAATATCGTTTGAGGAGTACAGGTGTACCTATTAATTATACCTATAACGAAACGTTGAGTCTAAGTATTCCCAGGTTGGACATCTTTAATGCGCTGGCTAACAATGTTACGATGGAGCCATATAACTATAGTTGGTGGTGGCAGGATGCTCTACGTGATGGAAAAAATTACGGACCATTACCACTTAGTTGTGAAACTATCTGTCAGGGCAAATGTGGCGCAGGATGGACTGGCGCGTGTGAGGTTCCGGGGTCACAGCCGCCGGATTGTGGTAGTCCTTGCACGGATGGATGCCATGAATACTTTGCCGGCTGTGGAGGTGCGACTCTGTGTATTTGCCATATAGATAGCTGTCAAGCTGCTTGCGAAAGTAATTGTGGTGCGGGTTGGGAAGGTAACTGTGCAGTGACAAGCCCGCCACCATTTGAATGTTGGCCAGGAAGCTGTAGTGATCCATGTAAAGAAACAGATGGTCTTCCATGGTGCTCAGCAAGTGAGAGGCAGTACTGTGAGTGTACCGAATCTAATGCTGCACCAGAAGCAGAATATGCTGATGGTGCTCAGGATATTTATGCTGGGAAGAAAGCTACGACTTTTGAAACAAGACATACTGACCGTGATGGTGACGCTGATATTGACGACTGCCGAATCCTTGTTGGACAAGAGTTCAGTATGAATCAATTCATATTAAACTGGAATGTTGATGATGATGTTTTTACTATTACATATGGAAGTAATTGGGTCAGCATCTCAGGCTGTACCGTTTCAGAAAACTGGCTGGGTGGGGACAACGGCGTAATACTTACTTGGCAGTTTATACCAGACTGGGATTTCCCATATGATGATCAGGATTTCGATGTAGGAGCATGGACAGATGATGAATCAGGAGAAAACTCTGGAGAACAGTGGGATGAAGCAGGAACAACATATAATGAGGAAGACTTAGAAGTTGTTTCATTTACCGCATCGATAGATGAAAAATATGAATATGGTGATGTAGAGGGACAAATAAATGACACCGACTGGTTTAGAGGTGGCCACGCCGTTACAGCAACTGGAACCGTGGAATACGAGGGATCGTCTCAAAAGTTTGACTCCATTTATTGCCCTAATGTTGAAGTACAACTATTTTATGATACAAATCATGATGGAACACTTGACGACCTAGGGGACACCTATAGAGATACATCAATTGGTGATGAAACTTCTGGTTTTTTTTCTATACCAGCGTATACACCTAGTGCTAGTCCTTGGGATCTTCAGACGAATGCCCACTTTAATGTATCAGTGCAGAACATCAACAGCACTGGTAGTGATGTTACATCCGGGGACATTGAAATAACTTCTAAAAAAGATAACGAAAACTCAACAATTAGCAGCCCAACTGTTGACGAATCCAGCGATTACATCAATTCTTCCGGAACCACAATATATTATGGAGACGACATGGGAAGCGCACAAAGTTTTACTGTTCAAGGATCCTCAAGTGATGGAAGTGGATCAGGTTTATGGATTGCAAACTTTACAACAACTACTTTAGGTGATCCATCAAATGATACCTCATCAGCCAGCTGGTCAGGACTATACAATGACGTTGATAGTGGTGATACATGGACCGGTAGTATCACTGTTACTATTTATGATAATGTTAATAATACAAAAACAACAACATTCACAGTTAATAGGGATACAACAAATCCTGATGTAAATATTACTGATATTCCAGATGGAACGACTGGACCAACTAATATAACTGGAAATGCAACTGATAATGTTTGGGTAAGTGATGTATATCTTTACATTAAAAATGTAACCGGAAATACACATTGGGATGGAAGTGCATGGACAACAAATACAACTCTTAACCCAAGTAATATTAGCGATATCTATTCAGCTGCATCAAGCCTAGTTGATTGGTACTATAACTGTACAGACAATGGAGTCACATGGGGATATAATACATATGAAGTAGGGGCATGGACAATAGACGAAGTAGGTAATAATGAAACAGTTATTGAAATGGATACGTTTACCTTATCAGCAGGAACAAATGAACCACCATACGCAACAAACCTACAAATACACAGCTACAATGATTTCACACTAAACAACCTAAACACAACATGGACATTCAACGACAACGAATCCAATGGCGAACTAGATGGCGGAGATGGACACACCTATGAATGGTACGAAGGACCAACATCAACAGGATCATGGACCACAATGGGACTCAACACATCCTCACTAGACAAAAACTACACCAACGAAAGCAAATATTATTATTTTTCAGTACTACCAAGAGACGACGGAGGAAGCACAGATGGAGACACCTACAACTCCACCTCTTTCCAAGTAACAAGCCTAAACGAAACCGCAGGAGTATACTCAGATACATACACTGAAGCAGGAAACCTAACCATAGGAAACAACGGAGTACTAACAATCACAGGAATAACATCCATAACAGGAAACCTTACAATAGAACACAGTGGAAACCTAGACCTAGGAGATAACAACCACGACATCGGCTCACTAACAGTAACCAGCGACAGCACACTAACAGCCACAAGTGGAAAAATATATATCACAAACGAAAACACCACCAGCACATACGCCATAGACCTAGACGGAACATATACCAACAGCTCAGGACTAATACAAATAAACACCACCAGTGCAACAGAAATAGACCTAATACCAACAACAGGAACCATTTATGATCTAAACATCAAAAGTGGAAACACAGTCGACTGGAATGGAAACACCATGATAGGAGACGACCTAACCATCAGCAGTGGAACATTCCAACCCAACAGTGCAAGCGACACAATAGACGTAACAGATGATGCAACAGTATCTGGTGGAACACTAGGAGGCAACACTGCTAGTGGAACATGGACCATGGGGTCACTAACACAAAGCAGTGGGACAATAGATGCAACCACAGGAACCATAATAATACTTAGTGAAACAGCAGGAGGATACGCACTGGATTTAGATGGGACACTTACTGCAAATACAGGAACCATAGAAATCAATACAAACGCTGATACCAACATCGATATAGATGCAACAGGAGATCTATACAAACTAATTGTTGACACAAGCGATTATACGGTTACAAGTGATGCAGCTGCAACAGTTAGCAATAACTTAACTATTCAAGCTGGGCAACTTGAAATAACAAATAGTCTAACAGTAGCAGAGATGGATATAAACAATGGGGGAGAATTTGAAATAAAAAGCGATAGCGCTTTTACAATGACAGGTTTATTATATCAAAATGGATTTTTTAATATAACACTTGGAAACGCAACAGACATAAACCTAAGCAGTACAAAATTTGATCTAAACAATGCAAGCCAGATAAGTCTTCATGATACACCCTCAGATCCATCCGATCCATC
>JAGMDE010000007.1 GCA_023128855.1 Thermoplasmatales archaeon
AAATTAGCAGCATAAGGCATAAATCTATCAATTTTTTTTCCTCTAGCTTTTGCCTTTTGAGTAGGTAAAAAAAGATAATAAAAACCTATCCCTATGGTAACTGGTAGAGATACAATAAGAATCAGTAATGCTGTTATATCATGAGGCACAATTAAATAAAAGATTAATGTTGAAACAAATGCAGATATAAAACCAATTATTATGTTCATTAAAACCATGGAGTAATATTCTTGGTAAACCATAGCAATATCTGCTTTTTCAAGTAAATTGTTTTTAATTGTTTCACTTATATCAAATCTCTCAAAGGTATTTGCAAATAACCTTCTACAATATCTGGTATAAGTAGTGGATTTCACTTTTTCATTTCTCCCTTAGCCTTTTTTATCATTTCTTTAGGGTATTTACTATAATCAGCAACTATTCTACCAACGTCTTTATAATCTCTGATATCCTTCTTTAGCATCCATTCTAGAATTAACTTCCTATTTTCAATTTCCTGAACAAGTTGCTCTTCTGACCAATCGTTTTGAACTCTAATATTGTTTAATGTTTTAGAAGCTCCACTGCTATCAAATCTATCATCTGTTTTTGAAACCCATTTAAATGGTTCCATGAAAATAAGCTGATTTGTATCAGGATCTAATTTGACTACTTCTGTAACACTTGTCAGTCTTCTTACTGTTTTACCAGCTATATCAATTGCATTTTGGAATACGATAATATCCAGAGATGTTAGTAATGCACGTGGGAGCGATATTGGTGGATTCTCCAGTCTTTGGATAAGAGTATGTATATCACTTGCATGAATAGTTGCATATGATGTGTGGCCCGTAGCCATAGCCTGAAATAAACTGTATGCTTCTTTTCCTCTAACTTCTCCTACTATTACAACCTTAGGTCTCTGACGAAGCGCAGCACGTATCAAATCAAACATGTCAATATCTTTTCCAGTTTTGTTGTCTTCACTCGATGAAAACCCTTGTCTTGTAGTCCCTGCAATCCAGTTTTTATGAGGTAGATTAACCTCTCTCGTATCCTCAATAGAAATAATCTTATGAGGTGCAGGTATGAAAAGCGACAATGCATTAAGAGCTGTGGTTTTTCCACTAGCTGTACCACCACAGAATAGTATTGATGCTCCTCCTTCGATAGCCATCCAGAAATATGCAGCCATATCCATAGAAAGAGACTGGAAACTTATCAAATCAACAGGAGTAAGTGGGTTTTCTTTGAACTTACGAATAGTAAACGTCGAACCCTTTGTAACAGTCCTTGCAAGGGTAGTTTGCAATCTTGAGCCATCTGGTAATTTACCATCGACAATTGGGGAATAAATTGAGATCTGCTTTCCACAAATTTGAGCGAGACGAACAACAAATGAATTCAGCTCTTTTTCATCATCAAACCTAACATTTGAGGTAATCTCATCATACTTCTTATGATAGATAAAAATTGGAACGTGATGCCCATCACAAGAAATATCTTCAATACCTTCATCTTCCATTACAATGTCGATTTTGCTATAACCTAAGAACTCTCTAAAAATATGATAAAAAACCTTGTCTTTAGACTCTTTTTCTTCTTTAGTCAACTCTTCTCTAGTTTTTTTCGGTTTATTTTTTGAAAATACTTTCTTTAAAGAAATTTTATCTTTCTTAGGTTTCTCTATTTTTTCTTTCTTTTCCTTTTTTGAGAATAGTTTCTTTAAAGATTTTTTATTTTTCTCAGTTTTCTTGTTTCCAGGTTTCTCTGTTTTTACTTTCTTTTTCTTTATCTTAAAAAGCCCAAGATTCTCATCTTCTTCCTTAGTTTTTTTATGCTTTTTTTTACCAAATTTGATATCGTTATCCTCAATTATCTGTTCTAATGTGTCCCCAAGATACTTTTCTTTTTCCTCCTTGAACATATTGGTTATATTTACATCAGCAAGCATCTTAAAAAGTCGGGTTAGCTCTTCTTTTGTTTCTTTTTCATCCTTGCTTAGAACTGGTTCTGTAAGCTCGTAAATATATTCATTAGTTTTCTGTTCAAAGACAATCCTTCTTGTACCAAGCCCTTTCCGTCCAAAACCTTTTTTTTCCTCGATAATTTCTTTTTTCCCTTCAGTTTTTAAACCAGTGTAAGCTTTTTTCTCTGTAGTTATTTCCTTTCTTTTTTGCTGAGCTTTTTCAAGAAGACTTTTTCTTTCTGTTTTTTTCTCTGGTTCTTTTGATATATCTAACTCTACTGTTTCTATTGAATCTTCTTTTTTTTCGATTTGTTTTATCTGCTGTGCTTTCTCAAGTAAACCCATAATATCACTTATTCTGATATTTCCTCATAACCTTCTCATAAAGGGTAAATTTGTCTGAATGAGCAAATTCATCAATAACATCCTCAGGAAGATTCTCTAAAAGTTCGTCAAGAATTGGAAGAAGTTTTTCAACATCATCATCTAAAACAGGTTTTTGATCTGTTGTTGCTTTCTCTTTTATCAATTCATCTATTTCTAATGGTTTCTCTTCTACTTCTTCAACTGGTTGCTCTTTTGGTTTTTCTTCTGTCTTTTTCTTTTTTTGTTTTTTCTTACTAAATAAAGTAAATTTCTCTTTTTTTGGTTTTTTAACTTTTATCTTTTCGGCTTCTTTTAGTGTTAATTTCTCTTTCTTTTTTTCCTCTTCCAGCTTTACTTTTTCTTGTTCTATTAATTCTCTTTCTTTTCGTTTTTTTGCCTCTTCTTCGTCCTTTTGTTTTTGTTTCAATTTTTCTAAATTCTCTTTTTCTTCTTCCAGCTTTACTTTTTCTATTTTATTAAGCTCTATCTGTTTTAATCTCTCGGCTTTTTCCACTTCTTTCTCTTTTTCTTTTAATTTTTGTAATTTTACTTTTTCCAGTTTTTTAAGCTCGATTTGTCTTAGTTTTTCAGCTTTTTTCAATTCTCTTTCTTCGAGTTTTTTCTTCTGCATCCTCTTTTTTTGTTCTAATTTTTTAAGTTTCTCTTGCTCTAATTTTTCTTCTCTTGCTTTTTTAAGCTCTTCCTCTTTAGTCTTTTCTTTTTCTTTTGCTTCTTTAAGCGCTATTTTCCTTGCTTCTATCTCTTGTTTTGTTTTTTCTAACTCTATTTGTTTTTTAGTAAAACCATTGAGTTTCTTCTGACTTTTTTCAGTTTTAGTCACTTTTTTAGGTGATGATCTAGTTTTTATTTGTACATGGCTTGCTCCCATGAATAGTTTATGAGATTTTTGTACCTCCCTTATCATAGTACTATGAAAATCATCGTTTACTTGTTGATTTTGTTCGTTGGAATGTGTTTCAGTTGGTGGTACTATTTCAAAAAATTCCTCTTCTTGATTCACTTCTCTAAAAACGTTTCCTGGCTGAACATCTGTACTAAATTGTGACATCTCTGGTTTTCTAACTGAAACCTCTCTGAATTCTACGAATTCCTGTAATGGTAACTGTTGTTGTATTTGAGTTACAGGTTCAAATTCTCTTAATTGTGCTTCTCTTTTACGACTCTCTAGTAATTCATCAATTTTCTTTACTATTTCCAAATGAAGATCAACCACATTTTCATCAGTTGTTTTTACTGTGTCATTTGATGAAGGTTCAGAAGTTGGTCTTTGATTGAATCTTATTTTCATTTGTCTTAATCGATCTAAAAACCCTGTATCAAAACTCCAATCTATAGGTTCAACTTGCAGGTGTTTAGGCTCTGAAGATGGTCTTAAATTAAATTTTAATTTTGCTTTTTTAAGGTTACTAAAAAATCCCATCTCTATTAACAACAACAGCTCTAAATCAGAAATATTCCGCTTATTTTCCTCTTTATCTAAACTAGGCATTCTAACCAAATCTCCTGGATTCAGTAGATGCACTATAACAATTCACTTTTTAGGCATCCCATTCCAAGTTCCAAACATGTAAGGGATTATTAATTTAATAAAAGTTTCTATTGACTTAGTAATTAAAAAAATAATTTTTTTTCTTAAAATTTGTTATTTTTTTTTAATAATTGCTATGCCAAAAAACCATGGGTATCATTATTTAAATAGTAGGATTTGATATATGATAAAGCAATTGATAGTAGGTAGGGAAAAGGACTTGTACAGTAGGCAAAATTCAAAAACTATTTATACTATTTGTGATATCTACCATCAAGAATAATAAAGCTTTAGCTAAAGCTAGGAGAGAATGGGTAATATGAAGGCAAATAGAAAATTTGTAGAAGGCGAGGAAGCAGTTTCCGCTGTTATTGGTGTTATTCTTATGGTTGCAATAACAGTCGCAATAGCTGCTACAGTATATGTCTACGTCAGTGGAATGTTGACCGGACCGGGAGAGAGCGCTCCAAATCTTGCATGGACAACCAATGATGCGGATAATACAATAACAATAACTTCAGGGTCTGCATCAGATGATTATGCATCTGCTACCGGTGGTGCTGGTGCTGGGAATCTCGTATTTAAGTCACCAGGTGGCACTGAATGGTGGGTAGAGTCTACATTTAATCTCAAATCCTTTGTAGAAACAACATTACGTACAGCGGCGATTGGTGCTGGAGATGTAATCAAGGGATTCGATATCGCAGGTGACTGGCAAATAATATGGGAACCAACTGATAAATTACTTGGAACCATAACATTTTCATAATCAACAATACTCTCTTTTTTTTTTTACACTAACTATAAAAATAATTTGTTTAATCTCTTTTTTTCCAAAAATAACACAAAATTATTATGTCACAAGATATCAATAATGAAATGATACTGATAATTAAAATTGGTGGATTCATTTCAATAGTAGTTTTTTTTTCGAAATGTATGGCTTCATTAACATCTGAAAACATATTATTGTATATTTTATAATTTTGGAGGTTAGCCGGTAAATAAATTCCTACCTTACCTTTTACTATCAAGTTATTAACGATGGTGATATTTTTATCATTTGAGTATAAAAAAATTCCATAACTGTTATTTTTTAAAAAATTTGAGTAGAGAAAAATTTTATTACAACTATAAATGTTAAATCCTGAATTTCTATTATTATTAATAAAATTATTATCCAGTATGGAATTATTTTCAAAAGACAAAGCTATTCCAAAATTATTGGTTAAAACAGTATTATTTTTTATTTTATTGTCTTGTCCATCTGTCAGAGAAATTCCTGTTATCTTGCTATTGCTAACATAATTTTCTGATATAATATTTTTAGTACTTCTCCTCAATCCTATCCCATATATAGCATTTGAGATGATGTTATTGTGAATTGAATTATTTTTACAATTTTGTAAAATAATTCCTCTATCACAATTCATAATAACATTATTTTTAATATGATTAAAATCTGAATTAATGACTACTCCAAAATTTTCTGTTTTATCCCAACTGTTTTGTATGGTAAGATTTTCAATTGTAACATTTTCTGCAGTAACAGATATTGTTATATTTTTTGTTTTACCTTCGATAATTGTTTTATTTCTATTTTCCCCAATAAGCTGTATTGATTTATCAATTTTAATTGACTCATTATATGTCCCATTGTGAACATATAATATATTGCCACTACTGGCATTTTCTATTGCATACTGAATATTATTAAAATAGCCCGAATTGAATCCATCTTTTGTTGAATCATAAGAGATATCAACATAAATAAACTGGGCATCTGCAACTTGAATTATTTTAATATGAGAAATTAAAATAAGAAAACAAAATAAGATAAATGTATTTTTTACCTTGTTATATTTTTTCATATTTACAGCCTATTAATAAATTCATTATACGGAGAATGATAATGGTAGGATAGTTATTTGATTTTTTACTTTTTATTAAAAAATTTGTCAACAATTTTAAACTGTTAATGCTTATAGTGATATATCCATCAGGGATTACAAGTAGAACTTGGGGAGAGTAGCATGAATGAAAAAAAGGTATTTTATTATTAATGGACTAATATTGTTACTTTTATTAATCTCACAAATTTCAGCAATAGCTGTTGCGGATGATGATTCAATTAGTTTGATTGGAGAATATGGTGGATCTGGTACAGAGCTTGCATTTCAAGGATTAAAAACTCTAGATGGAGGATATGTGTTGGTTGGCACTACCGATTCTTATGGTAATGGTGGTTTTGATTATTGGTTAGTAAAAACAGATAAAGATGGATTGGCTGAATGGAATAAATATTACGGCGGAGTTGGAGATGATGCTGCCTCTTGTGTTTTTCAAACTTCCGATAATGGTTTTATATTGGCAGGTTATTCAAATTCTTTTGCTGATAAAGATTTTGATTTTCTTTTGATAAAAACTAATAATACTGGTGAGATAGAATGGAGTAAAAATTATGGTGGGATAAAAGAGGATCGATGTAGATGGTTAACTCATACAGTCGATGGAGGTTATGCATTAGCAGGTTATTCAAATTCCTTTAGTAATAATGGTTACGATTACCTTTTAATCAAAACAGATGAAAAAGGCGATATTCAATGGTACAAAACATATGGCAATAATAATACAGAAAAAGCAAATTATTTAATTCAATCTGATGATGGTGGTTTTTTAATTGTTGGTGAAACCAATTCTTTTGGTGCTGGTAATTATGATTTTTGGGTTGTTAAAACTGATCGTAATGGGTCTATGGAATGGAATAGAACCTTTGGTGGTCAAATTTTTGATCATGCACAAGCTGCAGTACAATCTGATGATGGTGGTTTTTTAATTGTTGGTGAAACCAATTCTTTTGGTGCTGGTAATTATGATTTTTGGGTTGTTAAAACTGATCGTAATGGGTCTATGGAATGGAATAGAACCTTTGGTTGGAAAAATTCAGATCATGCACAGGCTGTTGTTCAAACTGATGATGGTGGTTTTCTAATATCCGGATATTCAGAACATCTCCTTACTTACGATTTTCAACTATTTAAAATCGATAAGAACGGATATCTTCAGTTGGGAAAAAATTACTCATGGAATACTGATATCTTTGCTAATTCAATTGTTCAAACATATGATAATGAATATCTGCTGACGGGTTTTATATTGCTTGAATATCCAAATATGGATTTTTTTATGTTAAAAACAAATATTAGCGATTATAATAATACAAATTTGTATCCACTCGCTGATGCAGGTTTTGATGAATTTGTTGAAGTTAATGAGAAAGTATTTTTTAATGCTACCGGCTTTGATCCAGATGGGGAAATTATAAAATACAGATGGGATTTTGATGGGGATGGTAGGTTTGATTGGGAGTCCAATACTTCTTCCCAGACAACTCATTATTTTTCAAAAGGAGGATGTTACAAATCTTATCTTGAAGTTACTGATAATAATAATACAAAAGATATTGATATGAAAATAATACTTGTTAATTCAACAGCAGACGATAAATTATCTTATGATAAAGAGGATAGTATATGGTTTTATTTTTTAGTATTAGGTGTAATTATTGGAATCTTAATAATCCTATTATTTTTACTAAAACCTACAAGAAAAAAGATATTAAATAATTCTATATTAAAAAAAATTTACAATTTACAAAAAAACAAAGGTTGGTATTACTATTTATTTTTAACCTTTTTTATTTTATTAATTTCAAAATTTATTATTAGTTTATTATTCAATAAACCTTATATTTATTCAGATGAAATAATCTATGGTGTTGTTGCTAATAATCTATTTCATGGAAATTTAATGATTTTTGGAGATGTTCCATTTTCACCTACATCCGTTCCAGTAGGATACCCTTGTTGTCTTACACCTGCTTATATTTTTATAGATGATATGAATATTGTTTATCATGTTTTTTTGATTATTAACTCAATTCTAACATCTTTAGTAATATTTCCTGTATTTTTCATCATGCGAAAATTTGTTGATGAAAAAAAATCATTTATAACATCAATACTTGTTGCGACTTTACCAATAGTTTTATCTGTAAATTTTGCCATATTAAGTGAAAATCTTTTCTTTTTATTATTTTTAATTTCATGTTTTTTAATAATACAAACTTTTACTTATAGCAAACTTGATAAATGGTTTTTATTCTTAGCTATTTTGACTGGTTTTTCAGTTGGTCTATTGATAATGACTCGAGCATTGGGTATTGCTGCTTTAGGAGGCTTAATTTGTGTTTTTCTTTTTAAAATTTTAAAAAATAGAAAATTATCAAATTTGAAATATTCATTGGTTTTTTTACCATTTATACCAGCAATAATAATTGGATATCTTATTTATAGTGAAAAATTATTATTTATTGGATATAAAGGATCTGTATATATTGATAGTTTAGGATTAATAATTTCAAGCCCTTTGAATATATTAAAATTTTTAAGACTAATAGGAAATGAGATTAACTATTTCATAATAATGAGTTACGTTATTTTTATGGCATTTACTATTTTTTTAATTTACCATAGGAAAAAAATTATGAAGAAAAAAAGAGAAAAATTATCAACTTTTTTAATATATAGTTTATGCTCAATTTTTTTCCTTATTATCTTAACAACCATTCATATTTTTACACAGGAAAATATGGTCTATTCAAGGTATGTTTCTCCAGGATTACCAATAATTTTTATGTTGGGCGTAATAGGTTTAAATCGGTACATGAAGATGAAGAATAAAAATAAATATTTCCAACTTTCTTCAATAATTGTTATACTTAGTTTTATTTATGTGATTTTATTTCCATATCAAATTATATCTGAAGCAAATAATTTAGATTTAGTATGGATAAAATATCTAAAAATAATTACAATTTTTAATATTAATATGTTACAAATTATTTTAGTATTTATACTATTGCTCATAAGTTTTGGCTCCATACTAATAATACATCGATGGATTAAACAAAAAAGATTATTAATATTCGAAAGAATCCTAAAAAAGACATCAATTATTTTTATATTAACAATATTACTTTCTTTATTATTTTTTATCCCAGACCTAGATTCAGAAATAGCTGGAGGTGGTGGCCCTGAAGTTTTACCGGATAATATAATCGCTCGATGGTTTATGAAAAATGATGCTGATACTAAAATAATATTTGAGGATGTTTATAGTGCTTTTTCGGGTGGAGGAATTGAAAATGAGAGATGGCATTTCACTCGAATAAATATGCATTTTTGGTTACCAAAAAGTAAAATAACAGTAATGAATCGTGAAGATCTTGGTAGATTTATATTATCAAAAAACACAAGTGCAGATTATATTGTATCAACGCACGATTTGACACAGTATTATCAATTAATAGAAGGTTTTTATTTAGATATCTGGGTTTGGCCAATAAAAAAACAACCATATGTTGACTGGCATATATATAAAATTCAATAAAAATACGCCTGTAAAATAAAATTTAAAAAGATTTAATACTAAATTTTCCTTTCGTAATATAATTGGTGTAGGGGAAATATTTAAAAATGTATAGGAAAAATAAAATTGCTGTTATTATTCCTGCTTATAATGAAGAGAAACTAATTTCAAAGACTATTACTACAATTCCAGATTTTGTTGATCAGATAATTGTCGTCGATGATAATAGTAATGATAATACATTTAAATTAGTAAGATCTCTTCAGAAAAAATACTCTAAAAAAGTATTTTTAATAAAACATGATAAGAACCTTGGCGTTGGAGGTGCGATAAAAACCGGTTATAAAAAATCATTAGAGTTAAAAATGGACATCACTGTTGTAATGGCCGGTGATGCTCAAATGGATCCAAATGAAGTAAATAAATTATTAGATCCAATAATTGAAAAAAAAGCTGATTATACTAAAGGAAATAGATTAACACATAAAGATAAAATGAAAATGCCGAAATCCAGAGCTTTTGGAAATGGTATGTTAACTTTTCTTACTAAAATTTCATCTGGTTATTGGAACATTATCGATCCTCAAAACGGCTATACTGCTATTTCAAAAAATGCATTAGAATCTATTGACATAGATGGGGTTTATTCTGGTTATGGCTATCCAAACGATTTACTAATTAAACTTAATTTAGCAAGATTAAAAGTCGCTGATGTTGAAATGCCACCTATTTATGGTACTGAAAAATCCGGTATAAAAGTTGGTAGATACTCTTTAAGATTAACTGGATTACTCATCAAAGGCTTTTTTAAAAGAATATGGAGAGAATATGGTGGTGTAAACTTTCATCCTTTGTTTCTGTTTTATCTTATAGGATTAATATTGTTCCCACTTGGTTTAATATTTGGGGTTTTTGTATTGTATTATAGAATAACAACTGGTGATTATTCTACAGGAACAGTAATTTTAACAGCTCTTTTCTTAATCATGGGGCTTCAATCTTTGATTTTTGCTATGTTATTTGATATGGAGTCTAATAAAAAATTATTTGGAGAAGACTGATGAAAGTTTGCATTTTAACAACCTCTTTTCCAAGATGGAACGAGGATACAGCAGCACCTTTTGTTTATGATTTTGGAAAAAAATTAGTTGAAAATGGAATTGAAGTACAGGTTGTTGCACCACATGATACTGGATCATCTAAAAATGAAATCATGGATGGGATGAACGTTAATAGATTCCAATATATGTGGCCAAAAAAGTTACAAAAACTTGCATATCATGGAGGCATACCTTATAATCTTCAGAATAGCTTTTTTTCAAAAATTCTTATTCCATTTTTTATTTTCTTTTTTGTTATTAAAGGCCTTAAAATTTCAAAAAAATGTGATATTATTCATGCACAGTGGATGTTACCGGGTATTATTGGGTCCTTCATTAGTAAATTCTCAAATAAACCTGTAGTTTTAACTATTCTTGGGAGTGGTGCTGCATTAATTCAAAATAGTTCGCTTATCAAAAATCAACTATTGAGGAATCTATTAGATGAGATTGATTTGATCACCCTTGCATATGACTATGAGCGAGATATGCTAAAATTTGTTTTTGGTGATGAAAAAATGATAGTGATTCCGATAGGTGTCGATATAAATATTTTCAAACGAGAGGCGTTCTCTTCAGATTTGAAGAAGAAACTAAAAATCGAAGGGGATTTTATGGCAATAAATGCCTGCCGTCTTAGTAAGGATTATAATGTTGATGTATTCATTAAAGCAATACCGCATGTTATTAAAAAAATTGAAAATGTCAAGTTCATTCTTCTAGCTTCAGGTCCTCTCGAAGAGGAAATGAAAAATCTAGTAAAAAAATTAAATATTGATAATTTTGTAATTTTTATTGGAGGAATTCCACATGAAGATGTCCCTAATTTTTTAGCTACTTCTGATATTTTCGTTGAAACTTTTTATGAGCCCGGTTCAGATGTTAGATTAGGTATCGGTCAAGCAACAAGAGAGGCGATGGCCTGTGAAGTACCACAATTATTACCTGATTGGATACCAAAAATTAAAGGCATCAGTGATCATGCAATTTTTTATAAAACAATGAATCCTAAGGGTCTTTCAGAAGAAATTTTGAATTTATTAAAAAATGAAAAACTTAGATTAGAGTGTGGGGAAAAATCAAGACAGATTATAAAAAATACCTATGATACCGATAAAATAATTAAAAAGTGGATTAAGATTTATCAAGATTTATTGGAAGAAAAAAAGTAATTTAGTGACTTTTTTTCCTTTTAAAGTTTAGTTGTACCTTATTATTTTCTATTATAACCTCTCCAATATTCTTTGCTGATATTCCTGCGATAATTGAGTTATTTGGAAAACTTTCATTTACTAAACTATTGGCTGCTATTAAACAGTGGTCTCCGATTTTAACTCCTTTTAAAATTATTGCACCTGTTCCTATAAAACAACATTTTCCAATTGATACTGGGGCGTGTTCGACATTACATTTACCTCCAGATAATGCACGTTTTACAGTATCGTGTGTAAATATTTTTACCCCTGCTGAAATGTCACAATAATCCCCAACTGATAATCCACCCGATCCATCAATCATGCAAAATGGGCCAATCCAAACGTTATTTCCAATTTTTACATCTCCAATTATAGTGGCAGAGTCATAGATTGTAGTATTTTTACTACCACAAAAATCGCCTTTTTCTTTCCAATCGAATAAATTTTCATTAAATGGATTTACACGATTATATTTTTCTTTTGTTTGTTCTCTCAATCTATAATGTAATTGTCTTAATTTATTCATTAATGCTAAATTATCATCCATATTTTACCACTAATATCTCTCAGGGTGTTTCATTATGTCTTCTGCAACCTCTTTTAAACCTTTTTTTATATCAATTTCAGCTTTAAAACCAATTAATTCCTTTGCTTTTTTTATATCTGCTCGCCTCTCTGATACAAGCTCTATTCCTTTTTTATTAAATATTGGTTCTACTTTTTTATCTGCAAATTTAATTAACATATACGCAAGATCTTTGATAGACGTAGAAACTCCCGTTCCAACATTAAATATTACATTCTCAGTGCTACTTTCCATACCCATTATATTTGCTCTTACCACATCCTTTACATTCACAAAATCCATAGATTGTTCACCAGTTCCAGAAATTATTGGCGGCTCATTATTAAGTAGTCTCTTTAAAAATAAAATAATCACAGAGGTATAATATGCATCTGTATGTTGGTGTAGTCCATAAACATTAAAGTATCTAAAAATGACATGTTTCAAACCAAATCGGGAATAAAATTTTAAAAGATATTCGCTCGCTAATTTTGAAACACAGTATGGCGTAATTGGATTTAATCCACCTTCCTCCGACATTGGTAATACTTTTGGTTGACCATAAACAGATGCTGATGATGCAAACATTACTTTTTTCACTTTATGATCTAATGCACTTTTAAAAACAACATGTGCTCCTGTAAAATTAACATCAAAAGATTCTTCTGGGTATGCCATACTTCTATTGATATTTGTTGCAGCTTCATGAAACACATAGTCAACACCCTTCATAGCCTTATCAATTGCATCTTTATATCTAATGTCACCATCAATGTATTCGACTTTACCTTTGTCTATCATTGGTTGAATGTAATCTAAAGTACCTCTACTTAAAATATCCAGAACCCTAACTTGATATCCTTTCGAAACAAGTTTATTTACAAGATGTGAACCTATGAATCCTGCTCCTCCAGTTACAAGAACTAATTCATCTTTTGTTTTCATTTAATTTTCTCCAATGATTTTTTTAACCAAGATGCTGCTAAATCTATATCTCCTTCCGTTAAATTATAATACAGGGGTAATGCCAAAGCTCTGTTGAATATATCTAATGAATTGGAACAATTATCTTGGGAATTGTACACGGGTTGTATATGAGATGCATAGGTTCCTATCTGAGTTTGAATTCCCCCTTTTCTCAATGTTTCAATTAGTTTATTTCTATTTATATTTTTATCTACAAGTGCTACATAACTCTGGAAAATATGTCTTGCATTTTTGTCAACATAAGGAGAGCTAATCGATTCTATATTCTTGAGTTTTTTATCCCAATACAAAGCGAGCTCTTGTTTCCTTTTAATTATTTTTTCAAGCCTCGGTAACTGCGCCACACCAATTGCAGCTGTTATATCACTCATCTTATAATTGTATCCTAATGTGTTAAATTCTGGAATGAAAAAGCCTTTCTGCTCTCGCTCCCATGTTGCCTGCATACCAAACACAGATAATTTACGAATTTTTTCTGCTAGTTCTTTATTGTTGGTAACAACCATGCCTCCTTCTCCAGTGGTTATTCCCTTACGCGCGTGAAATGAAAAACAGCCAGTATCTCCAAAAATTCCAGCAAATTTATTATTAAATTTTGCACCAAGTGCGCATGCTGCATCTTCTATTACTTTCAAATCGTAGTCTTTTGCAATATCAATAATTTTGCCCATATCTGCGGGTTGCCCAAATGTATGAACTGGTATGATTGCTTTTGTTTTTTTTGTAATTTTGTCGCAAATTAAATCTGGTTTAATATTGTAAGTTTCCAAATCAATATCTACAAAAACAGGTTTAGCTCCACAGTATACGACTGAATGACCTGTCGCTGGAAAGGTGTAATCGCTAACCAGAACTTCATCACCTTTCTTTATTCCAATACTTAACAAAGACAGATGCAATGCAGCAGTACAATTTGTTACTGCAATTGCATATTTAACATTCAAATAATTTTTAATTTTATTCTCTAACTCTTTCACCTTTGGTCCTTGAGCAACCCAACCAGAATCCAATACTTTTTTAACTTCCTCTAATTCTTCGGCATTAAAATAAGGCCTCAATAACGGAATTTTTATATCCATATATCAACACCATATTCCTTTAGTTCCTCTCTTGTTGGAAAATTTATTAATACAGATCGGTTTTGTCCTTGATAAATAAAAATACTTCCTGCAGCAACCGCAGATGCTCCTGCTTTAACAGCTTTTCCAATATCTTCTGTACTACCAGCACCACCACAAGCTATTAAGGGAACATTTACTGATTTAGACATAAAATTGATTAATTCAAGATCGTAGCCTTCCATAGTTCCATCTTTATCTATAGAGTTTAAGAAAATTTCACCTGCTCCCAACTTTTCCATATTTGTTGCAAAGGTAATTGGGTCCAAATTAGAGGCTTTAGTTCCAGAATGGGTGTAAACCTCATATTTTCCAAAAGAATTTTTTTTAACATCAACTGAAACCAGGATACTTTGGCTACCAAATTGATCTGATGCTTTTTTAATAAATGTCGGATTCTCTATTGCATAAGTGTTAATTATAACCTTTTCAGCTCCTAATTTAAAAATTTTTTTTATATCTCCCAAATCTCTAATCCCACCACCATATACAAATGGCATGAAACATTCAGTAGCAATTTGATTAACTATTTCGAAAGAGGGTTTTTTGTTTTCAACTGTTGTAGTTATATCTAAAAAAACTAATTCATCAACTTCTTTACTGTTATAGATTTTTACTGTATTAATGGGATCTCCTATATAAATTGGATTATCAAATTTTATTGTCTTAACCAAAGCACCGTTTTTTAACAATAAGCATGGAAATACCCTTGTTTCTAGCATTTAACAAATCTCCGTAAAATTTTTCAGTAATTGCATTCCAAATTTGTGACTTTTTTCTGGATGAAATTGGACACCAATAATGTTATCTCTTTTTATCATAGATGCAAAATCATATCCATAATGAGTTTTTGCTAAAATATCTTCTTTGTTATTACAAACAACATGATACGAATGAACAAAATAATATCTGTTTTTTTCCTGAAAATTATTAAAAATCGGATCTTCTTTGGTTTCTTTGATAGTATTCCAACCCATATGAGGTATTCTTAGGTCGATTTTACTATTATCAAATTTAAACTTGATAGTCTCAGCATTAATCCATCCTAATCCCTTAACATCTCCTTCCTCACTTTTATTACTAAATAATTGCATACCAAGACAAATGCCCAAAATAGGTGTCTCATTTTTAATAACTATATTATTAAGAATTGGTATTAATTTCATCTTGGAAATGTTTTTCATTCCATTTCCAAAAGCTCCAACTCCTGGAAAAATCAAACTATCTGCTTTTTCAATTTCAGAAATTTCAGATGTAATAACTGATTTTACTCCTACCTTTTTCAACATATTTTGTATCGATCCAAGATTTCCCATGCCATAATCGATTATAACTATCATTTTTACCTCGTATATTTAACATAAAAACTCTTTGGAACTAAGTCTGCCTTGTACATGAGCCAAAAAAAAGGTCTCATAAGTTTAAAAGTAGACCGATATGTCTTATAATCACTCGCAACTTTCTTTGGTGCTTTCATAATGTTATCAAATTCTTCATCAGTTAGACCAAGTCTTTTTTTAACTTCTTCAATTAGATCATCTTCCACTGGAATTGGCTCCTTAATTTTTTTAATAGCTTCTTCTCTAGTCATTTGTCCAGATCTAATAAAAGCTGAAAATTCGACATATCGAAGATCTATATTAAATTTCTTTGGCATATAATAGTTATCACAAAATATAGTCCACTTGTTTTCCATATGATGCCCACCATACCATTTCCAGCCGAATTCTTCAGTTAGAAATTTTTTTACCTCTTCCTTCTTATAATCTAAATAATAAAGCGGTCTAAGTCTTTTTATCCTATTTATCGTTAGCCATTTTAACCATTTTTTTAACCATAAATTAGGAAAAGTTTTCATTGGCATTTTCCCAAATTTTTCATGAATACTTTGCATGTATTTTCCATCAAAATAAAACCAACCAATTGGACTTATCCCTTCTGTTCTAAATGAGTGGCCATTAAAAATATACTTTATATTATGTTCTTCTGCAGCTTTATACAAAACAGTTGTTAAAGCAACATCAGTAGCAGCATCAACTTCTGGAACTGAAGCTTGTAAAAATGCTCTACAAATATCATTAAATTCTTCATTATCAACAACATAGGTATAAAGATCGATATCTAACTTTTTCAACATAATATGAATATTTTCTACTGCAATTGTATTGTCCCATGTATTATCATAATGGACTGCTAAAGGTCGTAAGCCCATTTTTTTTGCTAAATATAATAAATATGATGAATCGCATCCTCCACTTACACCGATTACACAATCATATTTCTTATTTTTACCATCATTTTTAATTTTATTAGCCATCTCATCTAAAATTTTCTGGCCATTTTTGGCTGTAGGATATTCATTATTCATATTGTCATGAAGTTTACAATAACTGCACTCTCCATCTTCATCAAATGAGATCTCAGGGATAGTTTCGTTATAAATACAACGAGAACAAGTCTTCATCTGCTTAAAATCATCCTCCAATATGATAAACTGAAATTCATTGATGAATAAAAAACTTTGTTAATTGTTATAAAAAATCAAAATAACTCTTTGATTATTTTAATATCTCTTTTATTTACCTCTCCAAGTAAAAATAAAATTAAAAAATAAAGTCCCAAAAATAGGAAATAAAATAAAATCAATTTATAACCTTGTATGACATAAAAGATATCAACGATTTTTATTGATATTAAAAGAATAATGCTTGCAAATAATATTCTAAAAAATGATTTTAGTCTTATTAGTGTATGAAAATTCTTAAATACAGCAATAGAAAATAACAGGACTCCTAAAATCCCAACAAAAAGTGTTGAATATGCACCACCGACAATACCAAGAGATTTTATCAAATAATAATTTAAAACAATATTTAATAAAATTAAAATTAAACCTATAGAACAAGAAATTTTTGGTTTTCCAGTACCATTTATTACACTACCAAACACTACAAAAATTGAGATTAGTATGATTCCAAAGATATGGATACTAAGTGCAATAGCAGCTACAACGTATTCCGGAGGGAAAAATAGATTAATTAAACCTTTAGATGTAAGAGCAACAATTATTCCTATCGGTAATAATATCATTAAAAGATATCTCATTGATTCATTGATATAACTTTTAGTTTGAAAAATATCTTTTTTTGAATAAGATTTAGATATTGATGGTAGTAATGTAAAAGATAATGCCATTGCAACTCCAAAAATAATGCTAGAAAGCGCCTTAATAGCAGTATAATACCCAACCATATTTTGATTAACAACAAGGGATTTAACAAAAAAAATGTCTAAATTCATAATTATTATATACGAAGCAGCAAAACCTATAAGCGGTATTGTAAAAGTGATTATTTCTTTTGAAAAAACGTTTTTACCTTCTTTATTTTGTCTTGTTAGTAATAAAGCGAAACATAAGGCGACAACTCCTCCAAAAATATATCCCCCAATTGCACCAAATACTCCAAATCCCATATAGATAAAAACAAATACAAAAATAACTCGCATAATATCATATATGATATTTACAAATGCAGATTTCCTGAACTGTCTAAATCCATTAAGCACACCATATAATGTTGAAAGTACTGCTCTAACAGGGATTATAAATGATGCAAATCTAATATAATCAACCAATTTTTGATCTTTCAATAAATCTGCAATTATTGGAGCTAAAAGAAATATTATTAAAAATAGGATTAAAGAGAAAAGAAGTTGTAATTGTAATGCCTTTTTTTTTACATTTTTAGTGTCTCTTCCTTCAGAAATAAATTTTGAAACCGTTTCTGGTATTCCCATATTGATAAAAATTTGTAATATCATTAATAACCCCAAAATAACTCCAAATCTTCCATATTCTATTGGGGAAATCGTTCTTGCAAGACCAATATGTATTGCATATCCGCTACCTAGAAAAACCACTTGAGCAATCATCAGATATAATGTTCCTCTTGCCATTCGATGCTCGTTTTTACTCATAAAAATCACTGATATTTAGACAATAAATTAACAAATATTCTTGATAAACTCCTCCTCATTTAAGATGATGTAACATAAATTACATCTAATACTTTTTTATATTTCAAATAGCACTACTTTAATATGACTGAGATTAATATCATTTAGTCATGACAGAGATGGGACCAATACTTGATATTACACGGCTAATTGTGGGAGTAGCTATTCTATCCTATGCCTCTTACACTGATATAAAAACTAGAAAGGCATCAAATATTAACTGGCTTGTAATGGGCGGCATTGGAGGAATTTTACTTCTAATTCAATATTTTACTCCAGGTTTCGGAACTCAAATCAATTATCTCATTTTCATACCAATAATGATCGCTCTTGTGTATGTCCTTTTCCAACTCCGTCTTATCTTTGGAGGGGCTGATGCAAAGGCATTAATGGCAATAGCAATACTTGTACCACTAGCCCCAGTTATATCACAATTTCCATTATGGGGTAGATCCTTAATGCCCGCTTCATGGTTTATTTTCTCAAACTCAGTAATTTTATTCCTTTTCATACCGCTAAGTCTTTTATTATTTAATATTGCTAAGAGAAACATCCAGTTCCCATATGCTCTTTTAGGATACAAAATGGATATTAAAAAAGCTAGAGATAAGTTTGTTTGGCCATTAGAAAAAATTGTTGATGGCAAAAGAAAATTCGCTTATATGCCAAAAAATTTTGAAATTGAAGACGAGTTAAACGAATTTGAAAAAAATGGAATATCTAAGATATGGGTCACACCAAAGATACCCTTTATGATACCTCTTCTTGCTGGTTTCATCTGTGCTTTTGTTTTAGGAGATATCTTATATTTCCTTATGGGCTTGTTCATGTAAAATAACATATACTAGTTTTTTATTTACCATCGATTGCACCATGACTAAGAGAGGTTATTACGAGATACTGGGCGTTGAAAAGAATGCTAGCAAATCTGAGATTAAAAAAGCTTATAGAAAACTAGCTTTGAAGTTTCATCCTGATAAAAATCCAGATAAAAGTGCAGAAGAAAAATTCAAAGAAATCTCAGAGGCTTATGCTGTTTTATACGATGACGAAAAAAGGAATTTGTATGATCAATACGGCCATGCTGGTATAGATCAACGTTTTAGCTCTGAAGATATCTTTAGAGGTGCTGACTTCAGCGATATCTTTAGAGGTATGGGTTTTGAATTTAATATTAATGATATCTTTGAACAAATCTTTGGACATGGAACAGGTTTTGGTAGAAGATTTCCAGGAAGAACACGTGGTTCAGATCTTAGATATGATATAGAAATCAGCCTTGAAGATGCATATAGAGGACTTGAAACAACTATACGTGTCCCAAGAACTGAACCATGTGATAATTGTAACGGTAGCGGTGCTAAACCTGGAACTAGTCCTAAAAGGTGTCCAAATTGTAATGGCACTGGCCAGATGAGACAGTCAAGGCGTACAGCTTTTGGCATGTTTACCCAAGTTACAACATGTAATAAATGTCGTGGGCAAGGAACATTTATTGAGGAACGCTGCCCTGAGTGTAACGGTAAAGGATTATTACAAAAAACAAGGTCTATCGAACTTAAGATTCCAAGTGGAGTTGATGATGGATCACAACTAAGACTTGCTGGTGAAGGTGAAGCTGGAACCGGTGGCATTGGTGATCTATACATAGTGATTCATGTTAAGAAACACCCCAAGTTTAACAGGAGAGAACTTGATCTTCATATGATTAAAGAAATAACATTTCCAGAGGCATCAATTGGCACTAAAACTGAAGTTATAACCTTAGATGGTAGTATTGAAAGGTTAAAGATACCTGAAGGAACACAAAACGGTGAAATTTTTAAGATACGTGGAAGAGGTATGTCTAGTTTACATGGAAGAGGCCAGGGTGACTTATACGTTGAAATTCAGGTTAAAACACCGAAGAAACTTACAAGAAAAGCAAGGAAATTATTAGAAGAATTAAATGATGAACTTAAAGATTAATATATAGAAAGTGTTAAATAGCAGAAGCTATACAAAATAAAGTGAGAATATAGGGAGGCTGAATATGGACCCATTTGATGAAGAAGACAACAATAAAAGAAGAAGACGTAGAAACCCATTTGATGACTTCGGTTTCGATGAAGATTTCATTAGAGATATTTTTAATGATGATCGTATCATGGACGATATACGTAGAATGACTGAAGAAATGATGAAGGGATTTTCCAATGCACGACCAGGTAAACCTTTTGTTCATGGTTTTAAAATAAATGTTGGTCCTGATGGTAAACCACATATCGAAGATTTTGGTAACAAACAAATTAAATCACCCGAAGGAGAATTAATTATCTCTGAAGAAAGAGAGCCTTTAACAGATATCATTGAAGGTGATAATGATGTTGCAGTTACTGTAGAAATGCCTGGTGTTGAAAAGAATGACGTTGATCTAAATGTTACAAATGACGAACTTGAAATAAACGTTGATACTCCTCAAAGGAAATATCATAAAAAACTTAAACTTCCATGCGGCGTAGTTCCAAATACTACAAAGGCTACCTATAAAAATGGGATTCTTGATGTTGTAATAAAACGTAAAGAGAAGAAAAAGCCGGGGGATAGTTACAAGGTAAACATCGAATAAATTTTTCCATTTTGACATTTTAACGCCATATCTTTTTATATTATTTCTTTTAAAACATAGAGTAGTTTAGTGTTGGTAAGGGTAGATATGGTAAAGATTTGTCCCAAGTGTGGAACTAGAAATGATAATTTTTCTTTCTGGTGTTCTGAGTGTGATACAAGATTAATTGATAATAATGAGATAAAAAAAGAATTCTTAAAAGAAATTGATAAACCCAAACCAAAACATGTAGATAGTTATGATTTACCATATTCTGACAGTTTAAAAAGAAAAGATGTTTTTTCTTCAATGATCAAAATTCCTTTAGTATTGGTTTTTGTAGGAGTATTAGTGTTTGCTGGGTATTATTTTGTAGCAGGTATTGGTGAGACTAATTTTAATTGGGATGATTATGGTGGATGTCCTTGGGATGCAGATAATCTGCCCTGGCAAAATAGTGATTTATCATGGTTTGAAATGTTAACATTTGAAGATGTTTTTAATTCAGTTACTACCTCCCAAAGTTTCGTAGATGTTGGAGAAATAAATGATGATTATTGGTTTGAAGGTGATTCAATTAAGACATCTAATGGATGGACTTTTTCCATTACTAAGGTTCAAGATTTTAGTTATACCGCAAAAGTGCTCGGATATCAGATTTATAATAAGGGTGACTTAATGTTTAATCCAACTGAATATTTTTCCCCGATAGATCTATTTCTTGGTTTTGATGATATAATTGATCATCCCGAAAAATATCCTTATACTATTTTGAATTATCACTATAGAGGTGTTTTGGTCAATGTTGAAGGATCTGCGTATTTTATGGACCACTATACAAATACACATATCATCCCACATAGTGCTTCAGTTCTAAACACATTAAAAACTATAAGTTTGGGAGATGTTGTGACAATGTCTGGTTATTATGTAAGCCTATATGGTAGTCATAGTAATGGTCAAAGTGGTAGCTGGACTACAGATACAGTAATAGGAAATGATAATTGCGAAATTGTTTTACTTGATAGTATCTCTAAATAAGATACACTTTTTTTTAAAATGAAGTAGCTGTCTCAATAATTGCCCAACCGTCTAGTTTAACTGTTTTTCCTAGACTTTTTGCAACACCATAGGTTCTTCCTTGGCTTTGAAATACTGCAAAAGATTTTGGAACTCCAACTAAATATTCTTGAATATTTTGTGCTTCATAATAAAAATCAAGTATAAGTGGTCCTTTAAATTCTTTAATTCCTATTGTGTTTAAAATTAATGCTTTGATATGAATCTTGGATGGAATTTTAGTGCCTGGAACTGATGAATCTGTATTTTCCACATGGTCTAATATGAAAAAATAACACTCATATAATTTTGAACCATCTGGTGTAAAACATAGAATCCCTGGTATGAATTTTGAAAAAGAATTTGTTTTTCCAAGATAGAGTTTTCCTATAAACATGTCCCATCCGTTTTCAAAATGAATGACAAACCAATCCCAATATTCAAAAATATCAACAGATTTATTTTTTTTATTTACTTCTTTTACTTTTTTTCCTGCTTTTTTTATACCAATTGGGGCCCAAGTATGATCATGATATCCAAGTCCTTTAACATTATAAGATGTTCCATTTAATGTAATTTTACCTTCTGCATTACAATTCATTACACAATAATATCCAAAATAACTATCTGAGCGATTTCTACCTGTGTTTTTAAGCATCCACATCGGTAATGAATTGGCTTTAAATTTTAAGTCAGCAGAGATATCAAGGTCTTTTGACTCTTTATATTCTGCATGAATATGCCAATTTGGATATTTACCTTTTGCAAAACTTGTTTTTTTAAAAGTAAAATCTACAGCAGGTCCAAATAATAGATTAGGATCCATTTTTTCATTACTTAATACCTTATAACTTTTTTTAACATCCTCATATAATCCTATTTTTAAATTTAATTTACCTCCAAATTTTGTATAGGATGCTAAAAATGACCAATTTTTAAACTCGCTTTTTTTATCATCAAAATGAACGTTAAAATACCACCATTCTTGGTTAACAAATTTGTCATTTTCATGTACCCCTTCGTCGTTTTCTCCTAAGATATAACGAGTCGACAATTTTGGTTTTTTTCTAAACAAATTTCCAATTTTTCTTATTAGATGGAAAATTCCACTTATATAACGTAAAATGCTAATTACAATAAATATGAGGATTTCTACAAATTCCAATACTTTCCTTATTAATTCCTTCATTTTCTGTACCTACTTCCATCTGTATAGTTTTAGCATTGAAATATTTTTAGCATTGAAATATTTTTGGCATTGACTATAAATGTAATAAATTATTGCAAATTCTCATATTAAATCTCTGAAAAAATAAAGTGGGCTTATCCGGATTTGAACCGGAGACCTCCGCCGTGTGAAGGCGACGTCATAACCACTAGACCATAAGCCCTAAACTTTTTGAATTGTATAATCAAATTTATTATAATAATATCGCCCTTTTGACCTAAATTACTACCAATATAAAAAATAAAAAAGAAGGATTTTGATTATTTATAACTAGATAAGGGTTGTTCGAGCAATCCCTTTAATCCTTCATATAGGCTATCCCAGAATGTTTCAATGTATTCCCTTGTATTGGAGTCCCCCTCTGCATAATCGATTTGTATAAATTTACCTCTGTTAGGGTCCATTTCTATTTTGAAGGTTGCTATATACATATTTGGAGGAAGATGTTTCAATATTTGAGCATAAGTTTGGGTTTCATCTAAATCTATTGCTTTTCCACACTCGGTACAAAATCTTGCTGATTCTTCGGTTTCATAACCACAATGTGGGCAAGTATCTTTTATTTGATCTTTTCTTAATGTCCCTTGTAGCACGTTAGGTTCTAATTCTACAACTGTCATCCCTTTCGCGTAATTTTCACAAAAAGACTCAATAGCCGTTTTAATACTTTCATCATTCCAATCTGGCGAGCAAAATATATCTTTTTTCATGTTGACTAGAAATCAAAAGTGATTTAATAAATATTTTGAAAATGTATCTTTTAAACAATTTTTATTTAAATCTTGAAAAGAAAACATTTATCAACAGATAAGAATTAACCTATAGAAGTATTTGGGGGATTCATTACATGGCCTGGAAATTATTTGGCAAGTCAAAACCTAAGGAAGAGGAAATCAAAGAACCTGAGGAATCAGATATTGAAGAAGACATAGAAGAGGATGTCGAAATAGAAGTAGAACCAGACGAAGAGTCCAAAGATGAACCATTAGCTGAGTATTCTGAAACACTTGAAGCAGGTAAACCTACTTCTCAAAAGTCAGGCACTACTACAACTTCTGATCAAAGAGTTTGGAGAGACGTTAAAGGTATAGAGGGTAGAGTTGATAATATACATATTACTAGAGCCCAAAAACCTATCACTGAACTTGATAAAAAAGTTGATAAGTTAATTGAAAAACGGAAAAAGAAATAGTTTTTAAAAGCATCTTTTATCATCTTTTTGTTACCATATGATAAATATCTTAAGAATTGGTCATAGAATCAGTCGTGATAAACGTATCACTACTCATGTTGCACTTGTTGCAAGAGCTTTTGGTGCTGATAAGATTTTTATTGATACTGTAGACAAAAAAATCGAGGAAACAATTCGTTCAACATGTGATCGTTTTGGAGGAAACTTTGCGATAGAAACTGGAGTTGATAAGAAGAAAATAATTAAAAATTGGGATGGAACAATAGTTCATTTAACGATGTATGGCGATGAGTTAGAAAAATCAATTAACAAGATTGATAAAAAGAAAGATTTACTTGTTATAGTTGGAGCAGAAAAGGTACCTCCTCATATCTATGAGATGGCAGATTTTAATATTTCAATTGGTAATCAACCTCATTCAGAGGTTGCTGCACTTGCGATTTTCTTAGATAGATATACAGATGGTAAGTGGCAGAAGAAAAAATTTAACGGAAAAATAGAAATTCTACCCTGCGATAAAGGGAAAAAGGTCATATCTAAAGATAAATAGGTTTTTACATGAATTCGATACCAAATCCAGAAGAATGCATTGAACTACTCAAAAAAAGTGGTTGTTCTGAGGAAGTTATTAGTCATTGTAAAGCTGTTAGAGATGTTGCTGTTAGAATGGCAGAGCGAGCTAATGCGGATGTAAAGCTCGTTGAAGCAGGTGCATTGCTCCATGATATAGGACGATCAAAAACACATGGCATACGTCATTTGGTCGAAGGAGCTAGGATTGCAAAAAATCTTGGTCTGCCTAATAGTATAATAAAGATTATTGAGAGACATATTGGTGCTGGACTACCTGCTGAAGATGCTAGGAAACTTGGTTTGCCTGAGAAAAAATATATTCCTGAGACCTTAGAGGAAAAGATAGTTTGTCATTCAGATAACTTAATTGATGATGGTGAGAAACAAACAATTGAAAGCGAGGTTGAAAAAGTATTAGCCAAAGGTTTAGATGACTATGCAAGACGTCTTGTTGCTCTTCATAAGGAATTAAGTGATATCTGTGGGGTAGATGTAAATAACATTTAGTTATTACCAGAAAAGATAAATATTGTATTTATTATTTTGAGACTCTCTGTTTTATGCAGGGGTAGCCAAGCCTGGTCAACGGCGCAAGGTTGAGGGCCTTGTCCTGTAGAGGTCCGCGAGTTCGAATCTCGTCCCCTGCACTATTTTATAGAATATAGTAAATAAAAATAATTCTCTCCTGTTGAATAATAAAAATAGGGACGCAGTATTTGTCTGATGTGAGGAGGTTTGCCATCTAATAAAAATCTAATAAAAATATAATTATATACTATAAATTTCATTCAAATATTGTAAAGGAATAAAAAATGAATAAGAAGTTATCTTATTTGAAAGTGCTTTTTCTTTGTAGTATTTTACTTACTGTAACAATTACTGGCTGTATTGAAGAGGAACAAAAGCCTGGGGAAAAAGAATTATCAGCGCCAGAGATTCAGTTGGACCAACCTTCTATCTTACCCAATTGGAAGGATGGAGAGTATCATGATTACTATGAGACTACCGATGAATTAGCAGATTTTAAGGTTAAGTATCCTGATTTAGTGAATGTTTTTTCCATAGGTAAAAGTGTTTTAGGTAAGGATATTTGGTGTATTAGAATAACAAACGAAAAGAATACAGAGGTAAAGGCATCTTGTCTTATAGATGGCTGTATTCATGGAGATGAATGGGAAGCAGGTGAGGCTTGTTTGTATCTTGCTGAGTATCTTCTTATAAATTTTGATAAAAATGAAACGGTTACTAATATCCTAAATTCATCTAAGGTTTATATTGTTCCTATACTCAATCCTGATGGAAGACAAGCAAATGAACGATTTACTGATAATGGAGTCGACCCAAATCGGAATTTTGATGTTTTCTTTGGCAGATTATTCCGTGGGCATTGTTATCGTTTAGGAAAACTTCTCGGCAGGATAAAAATCCCTGTTATTAAATTCTTCTCAAATGACCCATTTAAATATTATTGGAACTGTGGGAGATATGCTTTTTCAGAGCCAGAAATACATGCTGTCAGAGATTTGATGAAAGAACTCAACAATCATGATTTTTCCTTTTATGTTAATTGCCATACAGCTCTTCATACGGTAGTTATGCCATGGCTTTCTTTTAAACCTCCGTTTGAAATGACACTCCGAGAAAAAAAGGTATTTGACTATATAGTAGATTGGATTAGGGAGAATACAGAATACGAGTCATTTAGAGGTAAAGGATTTGAATTCAAAACTGGTGGTAATGCAATGGATTGGTGTTTCAAAGAATTTCGTATACCCTCTTTTACATTTGAAATTCTATCCCTTGATTATGACCCTTGGAAAGGGACAGGAAAACATGACCATCTTGTTCATTGGATGAAGACAACGCTTCCTTTTTTCATGTATCTGCTTGTAAATATTGAAAACTTTCATAATTGGGAAACACCTGATATTCAACCACCTTTACCAGAAGGTGTGCCACCACAGCCTCTGCAGTAATCTTCTTGCATTTTGGAGCTAACAGGAGTAACCCATTATTTTTTGCCAGTAAAAGTGCATTCGAATCTCGTTCCCTGCATTTTTTAATATTTTTTACAGGAGAAAAACAAGATTTTTTATAAAACAGTCCCCAATTCCTATTTAATGGTAAAAAAAGTTCAAATCTCGTTTGTTTGATGGATGTGAGGATGATTAAAGGCAGAACCATTATTTTTTACTCGATTTCGGTATTCCTATCCATC